>CAZJBJ010000174.1:0-6492 GCA_964544295.1 uncultured Bifidobacteriaceae bacterium | reverse complement strand
GGCCGATCACTCCCGCTTCCCCATCCGCTTCACCGGGGCTGGACGGGGCATGGCCGCACTCGGTCTCTCGGCCCGGAACTCCTACGTTGACGTCACCCCCTCGGAACTCGTCGTCCGCATGGGCTCGTCGACGGGAATCGTCCGCATCGAGATCGACCCTGCGCCTCGCGGTTTCGTGGCGGGCTTCCCGGTTCGTGTTCGCGTGTTGCGGGTTGCACTCGAGGATCCGGTGGGGTTCTTCGCGGCATTGCACGAGTCGTGACCCGACGACACCGTTGGCCGCGAACGGGCGACACGGTCACAGCGGAATGGTCACGACCACCGGGTTGTGATCGGAACCGGTAGCCGCCAGCAGCGCGGCCATGCGGTCGCCGGGGACCTCGATCGACCAGGTGCCGAAGTCGTGCACCCGTGCGGACTCCGGCGCCACACCTCGCACCATGATGTGATCGAGGCGGGCGAGCTGCTCCCAGTCGTCGCCGGGCCGGGCGTAGGGATGAGTCGGATCGGTCACGCCGAGGGTGGTCAGCGCGTCGACGAACCCGGCGTGATCCAGCTCGGCGGCGAGGTCGCCCGCGCCGACGTCCTCGTTGCAGTCACCGGCCACGATGTCGATCGTGCCGGGCTCGGACGCGAAGTGACCCAGCGCGACCGGAAGCTGTGCACGCCTGATCGCCGGATCGTCCGCGTCGAGATGGACACTCATGACGCGCAGGCGAGTGCCGCTCGCATGTTCGAGTGTGACCCGACTCGCGACGTTGCCGTCGTCGGACACGGCGCACTCGCCGCGGTCGACGACCTCGAACCGGTCGCGCTTCCACACCACGGCCGTCCCGTTCGGCTCCCACGGCACGACCGGGGTGGACCAGTGCGACCAGAGTTCCCGCCCGTTCGGCGCCGAGTGGTGGTCGTATCGCCCACCGAGTTCGAGCAGCACCGTGGCCAGGTCCGCGGGGGTCGTCTCCTGCAGGCAGAGCAGGTCGGCGTCGAGCGCGCGCAGCGTCCGCGCCACGAGTTCGGTCCGCACCCGCCGGTCGAGCAGCTCCGGATCCATACCGTCCGGATAGAACGTCGGCGACGCCCACGGTGCCGCCAGGACGTTCCAGCTGGCCACCTGCATCGGCTCAGGGTAGAGCCTCGGCCCGCGACACCGGCCGACCGATCTGGGCACTTCGCCCGAGAACTACCATTGGGCGATGCTGCGCGCCGGGGAGGCCGAGACGCGGCCCCACCTCGGGGTCCGCACACTGCGACGGATCGCGATGGTGGCCGCCGTCGCCGTCGCGTCGGCCTGTGGCGTCGGGAGCTGGACCGTCAATCCCACCTCGTCGCCGGTCCGCGCGGTCCATGCCGCGCTCCTCAAGAACGGCAACGTCCTGCTGATCCAGGGATCCGGGAACGATCCCGACCTCTTCGCCGCAGGCACGTTCACGACCACCGAATGGAACCCCGTCACCAACACGTTCCGATCGGTGTCGACCCCCTACGACATGTTCTGCTCGGGTCACGCGGCGCTGCCCGACGGCAGCCTGCTCGTCGCCGGTGGCACCGCCGGCTACCCGGACGACGCCAACGGGCTCGACTACCAGGGCTCGGACCACGCCTACAAGTACAACGTCGCCACCCACAAGTACGTCGCCGTCCCGGATCTGGACGAAGGTCACTGGTACCCCACCCTGGTCAACCGCGGCGACGGGAAGATCATCGCGGTCGGCGGCCTCGATCAGAACGCGGTCCTCACCAGCAAGGCGCAGGTGTTCGACGCGACCGCGAACGGCGGCGGCGGCGCGTGGACTCCACAGTTCGAGACCGCGAGCTTCTTCCCGCCCTACCCGGCGCTCCATCTGATGGCCGACGGCCGGTTCCTCTACAGCGGGGTGTCGACCTTCGGCGACGGCAGCGACGATGCCGGGATCTGGGATTCCGGCGCGAACACGTTCACGTCGGTACCCGGGCTCCCCGACCGGTATCAGCGCGACATGGGTGCATCGGTGATGCTCCCGCCCGCGCAGAGCCAGCGGGTGATGGTCATGGGCGGGGGCAGCCATCCGAAGCCGGAGGTCGTCGCGACCGCGAGTACCGGGATCATCGACCTGACGCAGCCGAACCCGACCTTCACCCCGGGGCCCGCACTCTCGGAGTCGAAGCAGTACGTGAGCGCGGTGACGCTGCCGGACCGCACCGTCTTCCAGAGCGGGGGAAGTAACGAGAGCTACCTCGATCGCGACCTGCCCAGCTTCAAGTACCGCTACAGCGCGCAGATCTACCACCCGGACACCAACACCTGGGAGACCGCGAAGAGCGCGACCGTCGGTCGTACCTACCACTCTGAGTCATTGCTCCTGCCCGATGGTCGCGTCGCGACCTTCGGCGGCAACGCGTCCGACATCGGCGGACCGTTCGAAATGCGCATCGAGATCTACAGCCCGGAGTACACGACGAAGTCCCGACCGGTGCTCACCGTCGGCACCGCGGCTCGCACCTTCACCCGCGGCGGGACGACCACGTTCACCGCGGACCGCCCGCTCAAGTGGGTCCACATTGTTCGTCCGGGTGCGGCGACCCACAGCAACGACCCGGATCAGCGCCTCGTCGACATGCCCTTCACCCAGACCGGGTCGACGGTCACCGCGTCGTTGGATCCGAACCCGAACCTCACCCCGCCGGGTTGGTACCTGCTCTTCGGGGTCGACGCGCAGAACACCCCGAGCGTCGCCACCTGGGTGCACATCACCTGATCGACCGGCCCGCCGTCGGGCCGGTGGTCAGGCGGTCGATTCGTTGCCCTCGGCCTTCGCACCCGCACCGAGTACCTGGATCACGCCGAGGCCGGCCACGAGCAGCACGCCGAGGAACAGGACCGTGAGCCCGCCCGGGTGGTCCCAGATCCAGAGCAGTGCGAGCACCACCCCGCCGACCGCGAACCGCAGCCCGGTCGCGTTCGCCGCGACCCATCGGTTGACCGGTCCGATCTCGACGGCACTGGAGAGCTCCTCACCGGCGCGACCGGTCATCAGGTTCCACTGACGCCGGACCGCGACGGCCGGCTTCGACGGCCCGGACAACCAGGCGCCGAGCCACACCAGGAGCCCGATCACGAGCAAGGCCCGAATGCCCCGCTCGACGAACCGCGTGACGGTGTCGAAGATCGCCGCCGCGGCCGCCGGGCTCTGCACGGTGTCGGGCAGATTGTCGAGGTAGGTGCTCCGGGCGAAGCCGAACCCGACGATGCTCACCCCCATCGCGATCATGACCCCGACACCCACGCGCATCAGCGCCCGCCGACGGTTGGCCGCCAGGAACACCGCGACGGCGTAGAGCAGGAAGGTGATCAGCGGCAGGATCCAGGACAACTTGTCGAGCACGCGGGCGTAGGTCTGGACCGATTTCAGGTCGTCCGACGCGATCAGGACGAACCGAACGTTGAGCCGGGAGACGTCGAGGTTCTTCGGCACCCCGATCCCGAGCGAACCGAGTTGCTTCGCGACGCTGGCCGCGAGCGGTCCGAGGTTCAGGACGACCTTCCCGTCGTTCGTCGTGATCGCGCCCTTCTCCTCACCCGTCAGGGCCACGACGATCTGATCGTGCGCGTTCTCGTTCGCAAACCGCCAGACCTTGTCGAACGTTTCGGTCTCCAGGAGCCGCAGGGTCGTGCTGCGCACCAGCTCCTGCGCGCCGGTGGCGATCGGCGCGGCCAGGAACTTCGCCCGCTTCGGCAGTGCCTCCTGTGCCCGACGGCGAACGTCGAGTGCGTCGATGACCTCGGTGCTCACGCGGATCGCTACCGCTTCCCGGATCGCCTCGTTCTTCGACAGTGGCGCGACCGTGTCGACGTAGCGCGGTGAATCGAGCACGAGATTGCGGACCCAGACGGTGACGCCGGCCAACGGCAACAAGATCGACGCGATGACGATCAGAGCCATCGAGGTCAGGGCCCGACCGCGCCGCCGGGACGGCGGTGCGGCGTCGGCCTTGGTATTGGTCTCGGACATGGACGACGCCCTTCCCCCCTCTGTGCGCGACCTGTGCACAGTCGCGCTGCAGCATACGACCACGCCGCGTGGCCGATCCGTGACCCGACGCGAGCGGTCAACTACCGTGACGGACCCATCACACCTTCCTGCAGGAGGAACGGCAAATGCTCGCTCAATTCGGTGTCGGACAGGTCTTCCTGTCGATGCTCTACTTCTTCCTCTTCTTCATCTGGATCTGGCTGCTGATCTCGGTGTTCGGCGACATCTTCCGCAGCCACGACCTCAGCGGTGGCGCGAAGGCACTGTGGTCGATCCTGATCATCTTCCTGCCGTATCTCGGGGTGTTCCTGTACCTCATCATCCGCGGCCACAAGATGAGCGAGCACGCCATCGAGGCGATGCAGGCGCAGGATGCCGCGGCCCGTCAGTACATCCAGCAGGCCGCAGGATCCGGCACCGGCGCGGCCGAGGAACTGGCTCGTCTTGCCGACCTCAAGGAGAAGGGCGTCATCGACGACGCCGAGTTCGCGAGTCTGAAGGCGAAGATCGTCAGCTGACCGAACGACACCTCGAACCGACAACGCGCGTCCGGAAGGGCGCGCGTTGTCGCGTCAGGTCTCCGAGAACACCGTCGACCAGTCGCGCTGCATGCTGGCGACCGTCCAGCCCGCGGCGCTGGCAACGTCTGTGATCGGGACGGTCTCCGCGATCGTGGCCGCCTCGCTCCGATAGGCGAACTCGCGGTCGGGGTCGTCGTGGTCGATCAGGAGCGCGAGCGTCGGACCGGCGCCGGCGACGGTGTACTCGAACATCTCCCGGTCGCCGCCGGAGTTCCCCGCCGCGAAGATCGGCCGGCGGCCGAGGAACTGCTGGATACCGGCCACCTTGGCCTGACCTTCCATCGCGCCGCCCTGCACCCGGCCGGTACGGACGAGCACGGGGTGTTCGGACCCACCGTCGAACTCGTACTCGATCAGCGTCCCGACCACCCCTTCGGGGTCGACGCCGTAGAGCTCCCGGCTGACCGCCCGGACGAACTCGGTGCCACCGCCGGTGACGACGAAGACCGAGAAGTCACGAGCGCGGAGCGCATCGATCAGCTCGGTCATCGGCCGGTACGTGGTTCGTGCGTACGGGACCCCGAGGGTCGGGTGATCGACCGTCATGACGAACTCGCGTGCTCGGGACGCGAACTCCTCCGGCGTCAGCCCGGCGAACAGCTCGGCCAGCGCCAGGGCGACGCGCGGCAGTCCGAACGCGGCCATCGCCTCGTGATCGTCGTCCAACACCGCCGCGAACTCCGGGCGTTCGGCCAGCGCCGGATCGAGAGCCGCCGCGTCGTGGAGCCGGGAGACGAGGAAGTGCTGCTGCACGTAGACCGGGCGCTCGGCCCAGAGGGTTCCGTCATTGTCGAACACCGCGACCCGGTGCTCGATCGGGACCTCCGTGACCGCAGTCAGGAAATCGATGAGCGCGTCACGCGTGACTCCGGGTCGCCATGACGGGAACGGTTCGGGACTCATACCTGGGCTCCTGCGTCGAGGTCGAACACGACCCGGCAGCCCACATGGCTCATGCCGGTGTCGATCATCTGCGGACGGCGCGCCGCCGGGCGATAGCGCCGACAGTACGAATCGGCGCACAGGAACGACCCGCCCTTGATCACCTTGCGCGGAATCGCGAACTGTGGCTGGTGCGGATCGAGGCTGCCCTCGGGTGAGCCGCCACGCGGATTGTTCGGGATGCAGCACGGTTCGGCGGCGTCCTCCGGATGACCGTCGGTGTACCAGTCGTCGGTCCACTCCCAGACGTTGCCGGCCATGTCGTACAGCCCGTAGCCGTTCGCCGGGAACGCGCCGACCGCCGACGTCGCGCCGTAGCCGGGTTCGGCCCGCCACGGGAAGTCACCGTGCCAGAAGTTCGCGAGTCGCTCTCCCGGAGCTTCGGCGGTCTCGCCCCACACATAGGTGGTGGCGTCGAGGCCACCGCGGGCCGCCAGCTCCCATTCGGCTTCCGTCGGCAACCGGCCGCCGACCCACTCGGCATAGGCGGCGGCATCCTCGTGCGCCACGTGGACCACCGGATGGTCGCCCAGGTCGTCGACGCCCCGGCCGGGCCCGTACGGATGCCGCCAGCTCGCGCCCGGCACCCACGCCCACCATTGGCTGAGATGGCGCAGGTCGACGGGCCCCGGCGTCCCGACGAACACCATCGAGCCCGGCACCAGGTTCTCCGCCGGCGCGCCGGGGAAATCGGCGGGATCGAGCGGCCGCTCGGCGACGGTGACGTATCCGGTGGCGCCGGCGAAGGCGGCGAACTCCGCGTTCGTCACCGGAGATCGGGCGACGCGGAACCCGTCGACCGTGACGCGATGGGTCGGCGCTTCTTCCGGATAGTGCTCGTCGGAGCCCATCCGGAACGTCGTCCCGTCGATCGGGACCGCGTCCGACTGACGACGCGATCGCCCCCCAGTGGTCATCGCGTCGGTCACCCGCTGGTGATGCCCGCCTGCATCTTC
>CAZJBJ010000173.1:0-6771 GCA_964544295.1 uncultured Bifidobacteriaceae bacterium | reverse complement strand
ATCAACGAGGACCCGTACGGCCGCGGCTGGATCTTCGCGATCGAGCCGGCCGACGTCAACGAGCTCGACGGCCTGCTCGACGCCGCGGCGTACGAGGCGTTCCTCGCCGAATAGCGGGCTGAACGTGAGGTTGAGGGTCAGCGGGGACCGGTCGGGTGCACCCCGACGAACACTCGACCTCGACCCCAGGTCGAGCGTTGTAGCCTGACGGGCATGGTCTGCGCCCGGTGTGGTCATCGCAACGACTCGGTGGCCCGCTTCTGTTCGTCCTGCGGTGCACCGGTGAGTAGTGCCGACCCGCACGGCGACGCGACCGCCGAACTGCCGGCGATGACCCCGGCCCCGTCCGGGGGCGCGGTGCTCCACGTGCTGCGGGGACCGAACGCCGGCAGTACGTATCTGCTCACCGCGGCGTCCACGAGCATCGGCCGCCATCCCGACTCCGAGATCTTCCTCGACGACATCACCGTGTCGCGGCGCCACTCGTGCATCGATCGCGCCGACGACGGTTTCACGATTCGCGACGTCGGCTCCCTGAACGGCACGTACGTGAACCGTGAACGGGTCGAGACCCGCGTGCTGGCCGACGGCGACGAGGTCCAGGTCGGTCGGTTCCACCTCGCCTTCCATCTGGGCGCGTCGTGACGGGCGCCGGGGAGCAGTGATGAACGAGCCTGACCACCAGTCGATCGGCGAGGTGCTGGCCGCGCTGCGCGACGACTTTCCGGACATCACGATCTCGAAGATCCGGTTCCTCGAGAGCCAGGGGCTGATCGATCCGGAACGGACGCCTTCGGGCTATCGCAAGTTCCGCGACGGCGACGTCGCCCGGTTGCGGTGGATCCTGCAACAGCAGAAGGAGAACTTCCTGCCGCTGAAAGTCATCAAGGCGCGCCTCGACGACGTCGGGCCGGACGGGCTGCCCGAAGATGTGGCCGAGGTGCCGGCCGAGGACACGACGGACGAGGCGGCCGCCGTGCCGAAGCCCCGGACGAAGGCCAAGCCGAAGAAGGCGCCGCGCGCCCAGAAGCCGGCCGCGCGTGTCGATGCGAAGCCGGCGACCAAGGGCCGGTCCGCGCCGGCCGCGGGGAGTGCTCCGAGAGCGCCACAGTTCGAGTCGCCGATGCTGCCCCTCGACGATGGCGAGACCGACGACCTGTCGGCCGAGGTGTCGGGCGCGAGCTTCACCCGGACCGAACTGGCTTCGGTCGCAGGCCTGACGAGCCAGCAGCTGGCCGAACTCGAGGAGTTCGGCCTGATCGTCCCGGCCGCGGGAAGCGGCGACCGGGTCATCTTCGACGAGGACGCGTTGGTCATCGCCAAGTTGTCGGCCGAGTTCGCCGGCCACGGCATCGGTCCGCGCCACCTCCGCATGTTCCGGGTCGCGGCGGAGCGCGAGGCTGGCCTCTACGACCAGGTCATCGCGCCGCGGCTGTTGCGGAAGAACCCCGAGGCGCGCACGAAGGCCCGCGAGGACCTGGTCGATCTGGCGCGCCTGGGCCGGTCGATGCGGGCGGTGCTGTTGCGCGGCGCGACCGTCGACCTGCTCCGCGATTGATCCGAGCCGGTTGCCGCCGAACCCCGGTGTATCGTCGCCCCCGGAGGTGGTGACGTGATCCGGGTGACGCTCATCGGAGTGCGAGTCGAGGTGCCGTCGAACCAGCCCATCGTGCTGCTGCGCGAGGTGGACGGCCCTCGGTACCTGCCGATCTTCATCGGATCACCGGAGGCCACCGCGATCGTCTACGCCCTGCAGGGAATGGAGACGCCCCGGCCGATGACCCATGACCTGTTCGTGACGGTCATGGGTGACTTCGACGTGACGTTGGTGCAGGTGTCGATCACCGCACTGTCCGAAGGCACGTTCTACGCCGAACTCGAGCTCGTGCGTGACGGTGTGACCGAGCGCATCTCGGCCCGTCCGTCCGACGCGATCGCGCTGGCGGTCCGCCTCGGTGACGACGTGCCGATCCTCGTCGCCGAGAGCGTGTTCGACGAGGCGGGCGTGCTCTTCGAAGAGGAGCAGGAAGAGGACGAGATCGAGGAGTTCCGGGCGTTTCTCGACGAAATCACCCCGGAGGACTTCGCCTGATCCGTCCCGGTGACCCCTGGGGCCCGGAGATGAGGCGATCGGACCGTTGACGGGCCGGCGGGGGACCAGTACCGTCGACAACCCCGTAACTACGGAGATGTGCTTCTCCCGGGATCGGCTCGGAAAGGCGACGAACGATGACCCCACCCACGAGCGCAGCAGCCTCGGTGCCGACTCCCGACGACGAGCGGGCGGGCTTGCCGGCCAAAGTCGAGCAGGGCGTGCTGACCGCGGGCGGCGAATGGGTCGGCCACGAGACGGGCTTCAGCGGTCCCGAGGTCTGCAAGATCGTGGGCATCTCGTATCGCCAGCTCGACTACTGGGCCCGGACCGACCTCCTGCGTCCGTCGTTGGCCGATGCGGCCGGGAGCGGCACCCAGCGCCGGTACTCGTACCGCGACCTGGTGGCGCTGAAGGTCATCAAGAGCCTGTTGGACGGGGGAGTGTCGCTCCAGACCGCCCGGAAGGCGATCGCCTACCTCCGGGACCACCTCGGCGAGGACCTGGCGTCGGCGAGCCTGGTCATCGAGGGTTCGTCGTCCGTGCTCACCCGCACCGGTGACGACATCGTCGATCTCGTGCGGCGCGGCCAGGGCGTGCTGAACATCGTTCCGCTCGGCGGGCTCGTGACCGCGCTCGGCGCGAGCATCCACGAACTCAACCCCGACGGGTGACCGGTCCCGACGCCGCGGGTCCGCTCCGGCGGAGCCCGCTCGACGCGGAACATCGCGCGCTCGGCGCCAAACTCGTCGAGTTCGGCGGGTGGGACATGCCGATCCAGTACGCCGGGGTGCTCGCGGAGCACCGGGCGTGTCGCACCGACGCGGTCGCCTTCGACGTGTCCCATCTCGGGTCGCTGCGCGTCGCCGGCGAGGGTGCGTTCGACCTGTTGCAGCGCGCCTTCACCAACGATCTGCGTCGGATCCACCCGGGGCGGGCGCAGTACACGCACCTGCTCGATCCGGTGGACGCCCACGTCGAGGACGACATCATCGTGTGGTGGGTCGCCGACGAGGAGTTCCTGGTCATGCCGAACGCGTCGAACACCGATCGCATCGTCGGCGCGCTCGTGGCCGAAGTCGGCGACGCGTCGGTGACCATCGCCGACGTCACCGACGCCCGCGCCGTGATCGCGGTCCAGGGGCCGCGGGCTCGTGAGCGGGGTGCGACGGTCTCGCCGGCGATGGCGGCCGTCGCGAGATTCGATGTCGCCCGCGTCGAGTGGCAGGGTACCGAGTGTGTCGTCGCGGGGACGGGCTACACCGGGGAGGACGGCTTCGAGGTGCACGTGCCGGTCGCGGCCGCGCCCGATCTGTGGCGGGCGTTGTTGGCGGCCGGCATCGTCCCGGCCGGCCTCGGTGCGCGTGACACGCTGCGGCTCGAAGCCGGGCTGCCCCTCCACGGTCACGAACTGGGGGAGGGGATCACCCCACTCCAGGCGGGACTGGGCTGGGTCGTGCGGTGGGACAAGGGCGAGTTCCGCGGGCGCGCCGCGTTGGCGGCCGAACGCGAGGCCGGACCGACGCGACGATTGCGGGGGCTGCACGTCGAGGGGCGGCGACCGCCGCGGGCCGGGTGTGCCGTGCTCGTCGACGGCGAAGTGGTCGGCGAGGTCACGAGCGGGAACTTCTCGCCGATGCTCGAACACGCGATCGCGCTGGCGTTCCTGCCTCCCGGCGTCGCCGACGGGTCGGCCGTGACCATCGACGTGCGTGGTTCGGAGCTGCCGGCGGTGGTCACGAAACCGCCGTTCGTCCGCACCTGACGAGTGACGGGTATCCTCACCGGGACCAGCACCATCACATATGCCGTCGAACCCGAGCGGGAGAGTCCCCACAGCGTGGGGGCGCCGAAGGAGCAACCTCCCCGGAAACTCTCAGGCTCACGAACCGCCCGGGCGAGGCAACTCTGGAGAGTAGGGATCTCGGTCCCTCACCGACGGGGAAAGTCCGGATGTTCCGGGTGAATCTCTCAGGTCCCACGACAGAGGGGGAGCGACCGCTCACGCGGATCGCCCACTCTTGCGCGAAGGGACCCCGAGAATGGCGAGTGCACTCCGAGACCAGTTCGTCGACCGCCACGTCGGGCCCGACGCGGCCGAGCAGGCTGCGATGCTCGCGGCGATCGGTTACGACTCGCTCGACGCGCTGACCGACGCCGCGGTCCCGCCGTCGATCCGCCGCACCGACGCGATGGAACTCCCCGTCGCTCGTTCCGAGGGCGAGGCGATCGCGGCGTTGCGGGCGCTGGCCGATCGAAACACCGTCATGACCTCGCTGATCGGGATGGGGTACGCGGACACGATCACGCCCGCGGTGATCCGCCGCAACGTGTTGGAGGACCCGGCGTGGTACACGGCGTACACGCCGTACCAACCCGAGATCTCGCAGGGGCGGCTCGAGGCGCTCCTCAACTACCAGACGATGGTCGCGGATCTCACCGGGATGGACCTCGCCAACGCGTCGCTG
Source organism: uncultured Bifidobacteriaceae bacterium (assembly GCA_964544295.1). Taxonomy (GTDB): domain Bacteria; phylum Actinomycetota; class Acidimicrobiia; order IMCC26256; family JAENVU01; genus JAENVU01. The sequence continues at coordinate 2,211 of CAZJBJ010000173.1, read as the reverse complement.
CTCGACGAGGCCACCGCGGCCGCCGAGGCGATGGCGATGTGCAGACGCCTCGCGCCGAAGGGTGGCGACGTGTTCTTCGTCGACGCCGACTGTCACCCGCAGACGATCGCAGTGGTGGCGGGTCGGGCCGAGCCGCTCGGCATCGAGATCGTGGTCGGCGACCCCGAGCGGGACCTGCCCCGCGCCGGGGTCTTCGGCGTGCTGCTCCAGTATCCGGGTAGCCGCGGCGCCGTGCGCGACCACGCCGAGCTGATCGAGCAGGCCCACGCCGACGGCGCGATGGTCGCGGTCGCCACCGACCTGCTGGCCCTGACGATGCTGCGCTCGCCCGGGGCCATCGGCGCCGACCTCGTCGTCGGTTCCGCGCAACGCTTCGGGGTGCCCCTCGGCTACGGCGGGCCGCACGCCGCGTTCATCGCGTGTCGCGACGCCAACAAGCGCACCCTGCCCGGTCGGTTGGTCGGCATGTCGGTCGACGCGGCCGGGCGCCCGGCGCTGCGGCTGGCCCTCCAGACCCGCGAGCAGCACATCCGCCGGGAGAAGGCCACGAGCAACATCTGTACCGCGCAGGTGCTCCTGGCGGTGATCGCCGGGCTGTACGCGGTGTACCACGGGCCCGAAGGCCTCCGTGCGATCGCCGAGCAGGTGCACGGCCACGCGTCGCGCATCGTCGCCGGGCTGCGCGGCGGGGGAGTGGAGGTGCTCAACGACTCGTGGTTCGACACCGTGACCGTGCGCGTGCCCGGCGCCGCCGAGGCCGTGGCCGCGCGCGCCGTCGCGCTCGGCCTGAACCTGCGGGTGATCGACGCCGACACGCTCGGTATCAGCGTGGACGAGACGACGACCGATGCGGTCGTCGACCAGGTCTTCGCGGCCTTCGAAGTCCCGAGTGTGGGGGAGCGGCCGGCGGGGATTCCCGCCGCCCTGGGCCGTACGGAACCGTTCCTCACCCACGAGGTCTTCCAGCGGTACCGGTCCGAGACCGACATGCTCCGCTACCTGCGGCGACTCGCGGATCGGGACCTCGCCCTGGACCGCACGATGATCCCGTTGGGTTCCTGCACGATTAAGCTGACCGCGACCACCGAGATGGAACCGATCACCTGGCCCGAGTTCGGCGGGATCCACCCGTTCGCGCCCGTCGACCAGGCCGCGGGGTACCGCGAACTCGTCGACGATCTCGAACGGTGGCTCTGTGCGGTGACGGGGTACGACGCGGTCTCGCTCCAGCCCAACGCCGGCTCGCAAGGGGAGTTGGCGGGTCTGCTCGCCATCCGCGCCTACCACCAGAGTCGGGGTGCGACCGACCGGACCGTGTGTCTGATCCCGGCCTCGGCGCACGGGACGAACGCGGCGAGTGCGGTGATGGCCGGGATGCGGGTGATCGTCGTGGCCACCGACACCGACGGCAACATCGACCTCGACGACCTCAAGGAGAAGGCCACCGCGAACGCCGACGTGCTCGGTGCGCTGATGGTCACCTACCCGTCGACCCACGGGGTGTTCGAGACGTCGATCGGTCAGGTCTGCGATCTCATCCACGAGTGTGGGGGACAGGTGTACGTCGACGGCGCGAACCTCAACGCGCTGGTGGGTCTGGCTGCGCCGGGCCGGTTCGGCGCCGACGTGTCGCACCTGAACCTGCACAAGACGTTCTGCATCCCGCACGGCGGCGGTGGACCCGGCGTGGGTCCGGTGGCGGTGCGGGAACACCTGGCGCCGTTCCTGCCCGCTCATCCGTTGGCGACCGATCCGATCGTGCCCGCGGTCGCCGCGGCGCCGTACGGGTCGGCGGGCATCCTGCCGATCCCGTGGGCGTACATCGCGATGATGGGGGCCGACGGTCTCACCGCCGCGACCCAGGTCGCGATCCTGGCGGCCAACTACGTCGCCCGACGGCTGGCGCCTCACTATCCCGTCCTCTACACCGGGCCCGGCGGCTTTGTGGCCCATGAATGCATCATTGACCTGCGCTGGCTGAAGGAACGCACCGGCCTTGGCGTCGAGGATGTGGCCAAGCGCCTGGTGGATTACGGCTTTCATGCCCCCACCATGTCTTTCCCGGTAGTCGATACCCTGATGATCGAGCCCACTGAATCCGAGTGCAAGCGCGAGCTCGACCGTTTCTGCGATGCCATGATCGAAATCCGCAAGGAAATCGCCGAGGTGGAGGAGGGCAAGGCCGACAAGCTCGACAACGTGCTGAAGAAC
>CAZJBJ010000172.1:0-6990 GCA_964544295.1 uncultured Bifidobacteriaceae bacterium | reverse complement strand
AGCCGGCCGAGGAAGCTCAACGCGTCGGGGGCGATCCGGCGCCCGCCGAGCCGCCCGCACGTCGAGCACAGCACCCCACCCTCGGCGAGGTCGAACGCGACGAACGGGCCGTCCTCCGTACCGCACCGGACACACCCGTCGAGGTAGGGGTGATACCCCTCCAGGCTGAGCAGCTTCCAGTAGAAGCCGGGGGTGATCACGGGCGACGGGGTGGTGTCGAGGGTACGGAGTGCACCCGTGAGCATTCGGTACAACGCGGGCGCCGGTTCCCGTTCCTGCGCGACCTGATCGACGGCTTCGAGCATCGTCACCGCGTGGGTCAACGATCCGTAGTCCTCGCGGAGGGATCGGTGCGCCTCGACCGTCTCGACCTGGGTCACGACGTCGAGTTCCCGGCCGCGGTAGCACTGGATCATCACGTGGGCCGCGGGCTCCAAGCGCGCACCGAAACGGCTCCCGCTCTTGCGGATCCCCTTCGCCACCGCTCGCACCTTGCCGTTGCCCTGGGTCATGAAGCTGACGATGCGATCCGCTTCACCCAGCTTGATGGTGCGCAGCACGACACCGTGATCGCGGTAGAGCCCGGGCATGGACCGAGTGTAGGGACTCCCCCGCTATTCGGCCGTCCACAACGGCGACCCGACGTCGTGCACCCGCACCGCCCGGCCGTGCAGCGCGACCTCCCGGAACTGGTAGAGCATCGCGGCGGTCGGCGGGTTGATCCACTCGCCCCCGACCGGCATGCGCAGCACCGCACCGTCGACCCCGTCGAGATCGACCCACCGCGGCGCCTCCGGATGGTCCAACTCGGCGACGGGACGCACCCACGCGTCGTGGACCTCCTCCGGATCGGGGGTCATGACGACGCCACCGCCGGCCCAGAGCACCACCGGGGTCACCACTCCACCCGCCCGGGTCGGCAGGTCGTCGAGGACGCCGAGCACCGCGTCGGGCCCCAGGTCGACGCCGAGCTCCTCGGCCAGCTCACGCCGCGCCGTGGTCGGGATCGACTCCCCCGGCTCGGCCCGACCCCCGGGGAGCGCGTACTGGCCCGGATTCCGGCGCATGGAGAGCGCCCGCCGGATGAACAGGTAGCCGGCCTCACCGCCGTGGTCCACCAGGGCGATGGCGGTGGCCGCACGCCGCTCGGGACCGTCGATCACCCGCCGATCGAAAGCGTCGCAGTGCCGGGTGATCAGGTCCCGCAGGGCGAGGTCGTACGGGTAGCTCACGCCCCGCCGTCGGTGTCCACGCCGCCAAACCTTCGGTCCCTGGACTGGTATTCCCGCACCGCGTCGAAGAGGTGGTCGCGGCGGAAGTCGGGCCAGAGCACGTCGGTGAACACGAACTCCGAATAGGCGCTCTGCCACAACAGGTAGTTCGACACCCGGAACTCGCCGGACGTGCGCACCATCAGATCGGGGTCGGGCATGTCGGGCGCGTACAGGTGCTTGGCGATGGTCTTCTCGTCGATGGCGTCGGCGCGCAACCGCCGCGCCGCGACCTCGCGGGCGATCGAGCGCATCGCGTCGGTGAGCTCGGCCCGGCCGCCGTAGTTGAACGCGAATGTCAGGGTCATCCGCCGGTTCTTCGCGGTCAGCGCCTCGGTGTCCTCGATGTGGCGCAGGACCCGCTTCGGGACCCGACCACCCCGCCGACCGATGAACCGGACCCGCACGCCGCGCTCGTTGAGATCGTCGCGGCGCCGCAGCAGCAGCGACTCGTTGAAACGCATCAGGAAGCGGACCTCGTCGAGCGGACGCCGCCAGTTCTCGGTCGAGAACGCGTACACCGTCATCCAACGCAGACCGAGCTCCAACCCGCCCTCGACGGTGTCGAACAGCGCTTCCTCGCCGGCGGCGTGGCCCTCGGTCCGCTTCATGCCCCGCTGCTGTGCCCACCGACCGTTGCCGTCCATCACGAGTGCGATGTGACGGGGAATGCGGGAGGAGTCGATGCCGGAGATCACTGCGGGCAAGCTAGCGGGCCGTCACTTGACGGTGAGGGTTCCCTCCATGCCCTGGGCGCGATGTCCCGAGACGCTGCAGTAGAAGGTGTACTTCCCTGGCTCGAGTTCGATCTTGCGCGACGACGTCTCGCCAGTCGTCGCCTCGACCTGGAATCCCGGGATGCCCTCGATCACGAAATCGTGCACGCCGTTGGCGCTCGTCATGTCGACGTCGATGATGCCGGCCGGCGCGCTGAGTGTGTCCGGCGTGAAGGAGAAGTTCGTCGCCTCCACCTTCAGGGTCTTCACCGCCGGGCCCGTCGGCTCGGAGTAGGGCTTCGCCGAGTCGCTCCCGCACGCGGCGAGGGCCACCACGGCGACAGCCGTGAGGACGAGGACCCCGATTCGGGCGCGCATCGTCAGTTGCCGAGCGAGTCGCCGGACTGCGCGGCCGGGTCGTTCTCGGACGTCCCGGCGGGCGGGGTCGTCGTGGGTGCGGATCCCGGCACCACCGTCGTCGGGGTAGCGGTGCCGGCCTCGGGCGTCGGGTTCGCGGGCGCGTCACCGACGGTGATCGTGGCCTCCATGCCCGCCTCCCGGTGACCGGGGATCGAGCAGTAGATCGTGTACGTCTTGCCCTTGACCAGCTCCGCCTTGGACTCGATCGGGCCGCCCGGCACCGCGAGGTTCACGTAGGAGAGTTCCGGTTCCGTGAAGAGGAGCGTGTGCGAGCCACCCTTGTCGATGTACTTGATGAGGTTGATCCCGGCGGGGACATCGAAGTTGCTTGCCTGGAACTTCAGGTTCGGGAGGGCGTCGACCTCGAGGGTGTTGATCGCCTCGCCCTCCGGTTCCGTCACCGCCTCGACCTTGCTCTCGGAGGCGCCGAGCACGAGCGAGCCCGACAGCAGCACGACCGCCGCGATCCCGCACACGGTCAGCACCAGCGACGACGTCCGCAACTTCGGGATGGCGGCCACGATGGTGGCGCCGACGAGGATCGCGAGGGTGAGCAGGGTGGCGATGATCACCGCGGGGTTCTTGTCGTGCTCGGAGGCGGCAAGGAAGACGCGGGAGATGTTGATGGCGAACAGCGCGACGGCCAGGATCGCCCCGACCGGGATCAGGAACGGCAACCACACGCGGTCCTTGCGGAGTTCGACCCGTTGCTGCTCTTCCGCGCGGGCCAACTCCAACTCGCCGGGCCGGTCCATGACCGCCACCGCCGTGGAAGATTCCGACTCTTCTTCGGTGCTCATGCCTTGACCTCCGTGAGGTGGTTCGTTGGTTCGAATCCGTCGGATCCGAACCGCGGCGCCGGTTCTTCGGTCGCGACCCAGCGGAAGAAGATCACCGCGATGAGCGTCATCAGCAGCATCCCCGCACCGATCTTCATGATCAGTCCGGCGGTGAGCTGGTCGTCCAGCGCCGAGATGTTCCACAACTTCGGAAGCGACTCGTAGCGACGATACAGGGGGTGCTGCCCGAAAGTGAGAAACGAGGCCGGGATCGTCGGCACGATGGTCTGGAGGAACAGGAAGACCATCCGCCCGATCGGGCTGAGACGGGGAATCTCGGGCAGCGGCGACAGGATCGGCATCCAGATGATGAACGCCGACAGCAGGATCACCGTGTGGGCCAGGAAGTGGGCGAGGCCGGAACGCAGCGTCAGATCCACGAACGCCGGCCAGTGCGTCAGCACGATGATCAGGTTGAAGGTCACGATCGCGGGCACGAACCGCGACAGGTTGCGAACCGTCTGGAACAGCCAGCGAGGTCTGAGGATCCACCGCGCCAACCATGCGGGCGTACCGAGGAGCAGGAGCGGCGCCGCCAGCATCGTGTACATGAGGTGCTGCACCATGTGCACGCTGTACATGTAGTCCTCGGCCAGGTCGTGGATCGGCCAGTAGGACGCGAGGAGGATCGTGAAGGCACCGAGGGCGAAGCACAGATGCTGGGCGCGGGTGACGACCGGGGTGTCCGCCGGTGCCAACTCCGGTCCGAGCCGCATCAGGGCCGTCTCGTAGCCGACGACGATCAGCGCGACGACGAGGAGGACGTCCGGATGGGGCGTGAACGTCGGGATGGACGCGCCGAGCACGGTCGTCCTATTCGAAGACGTGGAGCGTCAGGAGCACGATCGTATAGAGCAGCAACGCGCCGATGAACCCGACGATGAAGAACCGTCGGAAGATCGGCCGGTCGGTCCGCAGGTGCATGTACCAGCTCACGACCGTCGCGAACTTGACCAACGCCATCGTCAACAGGATGGCGACGTACAGGCCCCGAGGGACGTCCTTCTCGATGTAGTACATGCCGACTTCGAGGCCGGTGATCACGCACAGGATCACCGCGATCATCACGTACTGGAACGGCGACGGGTGCGGTCGTACCTCACCCGGCAGCATGGCGAGCTGATGGTCGGGACCCGGCAACAACTCGGGATCGTCGACGACTGCGGTTTCGTCACTCATGTCGGTGTCCGCCTACGGGATGAGGTAGATGACGGTGAAGATGATGATCCAGACGATGTCGACGAAGTGCCAGTACAACCCGGCGATCTCGACCTTCTCGGCATCCTGGACGTGGAGCCGGTTCTGCACCGAGAGCCCCCACAGCGACAGCAGCCAGATGATCCCGACGGTGACGTGGGCACCGTGCAGACCCGTCAACACGAAGAAGCTCGACCCGAAGACGCTGGTCTTCAGCGCCAGGCCTTCCCGGTAGAACTCGGTGAACTCGTAGATCTGCCCACCGATGAACGTCACCCCGAAGAGCGCCGTCGCGAGGATCCACACCCGGAACCGCCGGTGGTCGCCCCGCTGGATCGCGGCGAGGGCCAGCACCATCGTGAGCGAGCTCATCAGCAGGATGAAGGACGTCACCGACGTGAACGGGATGTTGTAGACGTCCTTCGGCGTCGGCGTGCCCTTGGCACTCCGACCGCGGTACAGCAGGTACGTCGAGATGAACGCACCGAAGAAGATGCATTCCGAGGACAGGAACACCCACATCGCCAACTTGGTGTTGGTGGTGCCGGTGTTGGTGTCCGCGTGACCATGGCCGTGGGCGTGGGCGTCTTCGGGGCCCGCCTCGTGCAGTGGAGTGGGCTCGAGTTCGGTCTGCGCCATCGATCAGTCCTCCGCCGTGCCGGGCTCGATGGTCCACGCGTAGATACCGAACATGAACACGAGCACGCCCGGAATCGCAAGCCAGGGGTTCTTGAACACCGCGGCGTAGCCGAGGATCGGCAGACCGAGCGCCATGATCAGTGGGAAGAACGACGGCGACGGCAGGTGGATGCCGTGCCCGTCGGCGTGGGAGGCGCCGTCGTCGGCACCGCCGGCGGGCAGGCGCACCAGGCGTCCCTCTTCGTCCTCGGTGTACTTGCGGTGCCAGAAATCGTCCGGGGCGTGGACCTCGGGGATCTCGGCGAAGTTGTACTCGGGCACCGGCGACGGGATCGACCACTCCAGCGTGCGACCGTCCCACGGGTCGGCCCCGGCCACTTCCCCGTTGCGCGCGGTCTTGACCACGTTGACGAGGAAGACGAGCACCGACAGTGCGATGACGAACCCGCCGATGGTGGCGAGCAGGTTCATCGTGTCCCAGCCCATGTTGGCGGGGTAGGTGTAGGTACGGCGCGGCTGACCCTGGAGACCGAGGATGTGCATCGGGAAGAACGTCAGGTTGAACCCGATGAGCATCAACCAGAAGTTGAGCTTGCCGAGCCGGTCGTCGAGCAACCGGCCGAACACCTTGGGCCACCAGTAGTAGAAGCCGCCGAAGATGGCGAAGACCAGGCCGCCGAAGAGCACGTAGTGGAAGTGGGCGACGACGTAGTACGTGTCGGTCTGCTGGGTGTCGGCGGGCACGATCGAGTGCGTCACGCCGGAAAGTCCACCGATGGTGAACATGGCGATGAACCCGAGCGAGAACAACATCGGCGAGTTGAGCTTGATCGAACCGCCCCAGACGGTGCCCATCCAGTTGAAGATCTTCACCCCGGTGGGGATGGCGATGAGCATGGTGGCGAGACCGAACGCGGTGGTGGCGACGGGGCCGAGACCGGTGGCGAACATGTGGTGCGCCCACACGCCCCAGCCGAGGAACCCGATCGCGATCCCCGAGAAAATGACGACCGACCGACCGAACAGAGGCTTGCGGGAGAAGACCGGCAGCGTCTCGGAGACGATGCCCATGCCCGGCAGGATGAGGATGTACACCTCGGGATGGCCGAAGAACCAGAACAGGTGCTGGTAGAGCAGCGGATCACCGCCGGCCGACGCCACGAAGAAGTTCGTGGAGAAGTTGCGGTCGAAGAACACCATGATCAGCGCGGCGGTCACGGCCGGCATGGCGAACACGGTGAGGAACGCCACCACCAGCATCATCCACACGAACACCGGCATGCGCATGAGGGTCATGCCCGGCGCGCGCATGTTCAGGATGGTGACCACGAAGTTCACACCCGAGGTGACCGAGCCGATACCGAGCATCACCAACCCGACGGCCCAGAAGTCGGGACCGTGGCCGGGCAGTGCGCCCGCGGTGATGGGTGAGGACGTCAACGGCGTATACCCGAACCAGCCACCGTTCGGCGCGCCGCCGAGGACGAAACCGGAGTAGATGAACAACCCGCCGACGGCGAAGACCCAGAACCCGAACATGTTCAGCCGCGGGAACGCGACGTCGCGCGCCCCGATCTGGAGCGGGATCAGGTAGTTGCCGAAGGCCGTGGCCAGGGGCATGCCGACGAGGAACACCATCGTCGTGCCGTGCATGGTGAACATCGTGTTGTACTGATTCGCGGTCAGGACGGTGCCGTTGGGTCCGGCGAGCTGCAGACGGATCAGCAACGCCTCGATGCCCGCCACGAGGAAGAACACGAGCGCGAGGCCGGCGTAGAGGATTCCGATCTTCTTGTGGTCGACGGTGGTCCACCACGACCAGAAGCCGGTCGTGGCCTTGGGTCGCCGCAGGGTGGCGCGGGGTGGCGCCAGGGGCGCTGGGGCTGCCGTCATCGACCGACTCCCTCG
>CAZJBJ010000171.1:0-7126 GCA_964544295.1 uncultured Bifidobacteriaceae bacterium | reverse complement strand
AACGACATCGGCGCGGCCATGGTCCCGGGTGAGCTGACCGGGTACCTGCGCGACCGGCTCATGATCACCGAGGAACGCACGCGGCACCCCGAGATCGCCGCCGCCGACATCGTCCCGCCCATCGTGATCGTCGGCCAGGGTCGGACCGGCACGACGATCCTGCACGACCTCCTCGCGCTCGACCCCGCGACGCGGGTGCCATTGACCTGGGAGGTCGATCGGCCGTGTCCACCGCCCGAGACGGCGACGTACGCGACCGACCCCCGCATCGCCGAGGTCGACGCGACGCTCGACATGGTCGACCTTGTCCTCCCCGAGTTCCGCGCGATGCACCCGATGGGCGCGCAGCTTCCCCAGGAATGCGTCCGGATCACCGGATCGGAGTTCCGGTCCATGATCTTCCCGACCACCTACCGGGTCCCGTCGTACGGCCGGTGGCTCCTGCACGAGGCGGACATGGCACCGCTCTACGAGTGGCACCGGATCTTCCTTCAGCACCTGCAGTCCCACCATCCCACCGATCAATGGGTCCTGAAGTCACCCGGACACATCTGGTCGCTCCCCGCGCTCCTGACCGAGTACCCGAACGCGCTCCTGGTCCAGACCCACCGTGATCCGCTCCGGATCCTCGCGTCCATCAGCTCCCTGGTCGCGAAACTGCGCGAACTCGCCACCGACCACACCACGATCCCCGAAGCGGCCACCGAGTTCGCCGAGTACATCATCGACGGCCTGGACCGTTCCGTCGACGCCCGCGAGCAGGGCATCGTCGACCCGGATCGCGTCGTCGACCTGCAGTTCGCGGAGTTCATGATCGATCCCTTCGGAACGATCGGCCAGATCTACGACGCGCTCGGCCTCGAACTCACCAACGCGACCGAACAACGGATGCGCGACTACCTGGCCGCCAACCCGAAGGGTGCGCACGGCGTCCATGCGTACACCTGGGAAGCCACCGGCCTCGACCAACCCGAGATGCGCGAGCGCGCCCGGCGGTACCAGGAGTACTTCGAAGTCCCCAACGAGCCCCTGGACTGATCGGCGCCCGACGCCTCAGCGGGGGTCGGGGGCGGCCGCGAACAGACTCGGATCGATGGTGATGTAGATCGCCTTGCACGTGGCCACCACTTCGCCGTTCGCGGTGGCCTCGGCGCTGATGAAGAGTTTCCGCCGTTCCTGACCGTCGAGCCGGGCGCGCATTTCAATGGGCGTCTCGATCGGCACCGGGCCGACGAAGCGCACGGTCAGCTCCCCGGTGAACGCGGGTTGGCCGATGCGTCCGATGATGAAGCCGGTCACGTCGTCGAAGGCGGCGGCGACGATCCCGCCGTGGGTCCGGCCCGGCGGCCCCTCGAAGCCCTTCCGGAAGAAGATCCGGGCGACGACCTCGTCGCCACCCGGTTCCACCTCGATGTCGACGGCACCCGGATTCGCGAGCCCCGCGACGGCCCGGTCGTTGAAGCCGCCCGCGGCGATGCCGACGGGAAACGTGCCCCCGTGGCGATCGCGCGCCGCCTGCATCATCTCCAGCCGGTTCCGACGCGGCGCGGCGTCGAGCACTTCGGTCAACGCCGTGGCCCGCTCCTGGATCTCCGCATAGATCGCGTCGTCCGTGGGGTGCGCGCGCACGAAGGCATGATTCAGGTCGCGCAGTGAATTGCTGGCGGCGACCCGCGCGTCCTCCAACAGTTCGCCGTCGTCCTCCATCCTTACTCCCCGACCGTCAGCACGGTCCGGATGCCCTCACGGCGACGCATCAACTCCAGGGCGGTCTCGGTCTCACTCAACGGCATCCGGTGCGTGATCATGCCTTCGAGGTCGAGCCGGCCGGTGCGCCACAGCGCCAGCAGGCGCGGAATGTCCCGCTGCGCGTGCACGGATCCCAACAGGCACCCGATGAGCTTCTTCTCGGTCGCGGTGAACCCGACCACCATCGGAATCGAGATGCCCTGCTCGATCGGCGGCGCGCCGACGCAACAGATCGTGCCGCCCGGCCGGGTCGCCATGATTCCCTGTTCGATGAGCGCAGCCTGCCCCGCGGCCTCGAATGCGTAATCCACACCGATGCCGCCGGTCAGCGCGAAGGCCATCGCGACCGGGTCGTCGGCCCCCGGATCACACACGTCGGTGGCCCCGAACCGGAGTGCCGCGTCGCGTCGCTCGGCCACCGGATCAACGACGATGATGCGCGCCGCGGCCGCGAGCCGGGCGCCCTGGGTGACCGCGATCCCGATACCACCGGCACCCAACACGAGCACGGTGGCACCCTCCTCGACCTGGGCCGTATTGAGGACCGCGCCGACCCCCGTCTGCACGGCACAGCCGAGAACGCACGCGACGTCCAACGGCACGTCGGCGTCGACCTTGACCACCCCGGCCTCGGGCATCATCGCGAACTCCGCCCACGCGGCGGTCGCCAGCCCGCGGTACACGATGTCACCGTTGCGCGACAACGGGCTCGTGCCGTCGGGCAGCAGGTTCGAGAACAGCGACGCGCCGTACACCTGACACAGCGTCGGCTGGTTGCGGGAGCAGAAGTAGCACTGGCCGCACGTCGGCAACGGGGTCAGGACCACCTTGTCGCCCGGCGCGACGGAGCTGACGTCCTCGCCGACGGCCTCGACGACTCCGGCGGCCTCGTGGCCGAGCACCACCGGCACCGGCGCCGGGAACGAACCGTCGACGATCGACAGGTCGGAGTGGCAGACCCCACAGGCCGCGACGCGCACCAACACCTCGCCGCGCTTGGGCGGTCGGATGTCGATGTCCACCACGACGACAGGGGTGTTCGGAGCTTCCAGGACAGCTGCACGCACGGGGTTCCTCCAGGTCGACGGCGCCTGAGGGCGGAGCGTAGGTGCTCGCGGGCGTGCAGTCGGTCTACGGTCGGCGGATGAGCCCATCCGCGCACCCTCGTCGCGTCGCCCTGATCGCCGATGCCGGCTTCTTCGTCGGTCCGGCCCTCGCCCGGATCCTGGCCGACCGCGGCCACGACATCGCCCTGGCCAACCCCGAGCCGGGCCTGGTTGAAGACCTCGAATCACGGGGTGCGACCGTCGAGGTCATCGACGCACCGCGGGATCTGGCCGACCCCGACGCGGCACCGGCCCTCGTCGCGGGCGCCCTCGCCCGGTTCGGTCGCCTCGACGCGGCGACGGCGTTCTCGGGCCAGATCGTGATCGGCCGCTTCACCGACTCGACCGTCGACGACCTCCACCGAGTGATGCGCGGCTGCATCGAGGCGCCGTACCAGTTCCTGCGCGCCGTCGTCCCCGCGATGGTCGACGCCGGCGCGGGCCAGATTCTGCTCCTCACGAGCGCCGCAGGTGCCCGACCCACCCCGGGCGCACCGCTCTACTCGTCGGCGCGGGCGGCGGCCAACATGCTGGTCAAGAACGTGGCGGGTGAAGTCGCGCGCACCGGCGTTCAGGTCAACGCCCTCGGCACCAACTTCATGGACTTCCCCGAGTTCCGCCGCGCCAACGGCGCCGACGACCCGGAGGTCCGCGCCAAGATCGAGGCCCGGGTCCCGATGCGTCGCCTCGGGACGGTCGAGGAGTGCGCGGCGATGTGCGCGGCGTTCCTCGACGGGACCAGCGGCTTCACCACCGGCCAGTTCCTCGGTTACTCCGGCGGCTGGGTCTGAAATCCGAGGGCGAAGACGCCGTCACAGTCGATGTCAGTCGGCAACACCCGGCTGAACCGGGCCACGAGCGCCGCCGCGTCGCGCGGGCCGGGGTTCGGATCGTCCAGGTCGCAGAGTTGTCCGGTCGGTGCCACAGTCATGGCCCGAGCATCGTCGGCGGAGTGGACCAGCTTGAGATGAGATCGCCCGCCACCTGATCGCGGTTTCGTCAGTGTCCCCATGAGTGTGCTCCTGCGTCGAGGTCTCCCGGTCCCGCCCCAGGAGCTTCATCCGACCCGGCCGCCCCCGCATCCCCAACTTGAGGGATTGTGGTCACCTGCGTGCCTCAGACACACCCTGAGGCGCCGGGACACCCACCCCCCACGCGCACCACCCCGTCCGAGACTCCGACTCCCGACCGCGAGCGGAGCGCCTCAGACGCGGTCGAGTTCGAGCATGCGGATGGCGTTGCCGCGCAGGACCTTGTAGGCGACCTCGTCGTCGAAGCCTTCGAGCATCTGCTGGATGTACGCGTGACTGTCGGGCCACGTGGTGTCCGTGTGTGGGTAGTCGGTCTCGAAGCAGATGTTGTCCACCCCGACCTGGTCCAACGACGCCAGGCCGTGACGATCCGCGGTGAAGCATCCGAAGATCCGGCCGTAGTAGTAGCTCGACGGCGGCTCGGGGATCAGCTCCTTCGAGTGCTGCCAACTGTCGTGCTGGTCCCACACGGTGTCCGCCCGTTCGAGGGCGTAGGGGATCCAGCCGATCTGACCTTCGGAGTACGCCAGCTTCAACTTCGGGAACTGGATGAGCTTGCCCGAGAAGAGCCAGTCGGCCATGGACGCCATCGAGTTGTTGAACGCCAGGGTGCCACCGACGCCCTTGGGCGCGTCGGGTGACGCGGTCGGGTTCGTCGACGAGGAACCGATGTGCATACAGAGCGTGACTCCGGTGTCGTTGCACGCCGCGAGTACCGGATCCCAACCGCCGCTGTGGATCGTGGGCAGGTTGAGGTGGTGGGGAAGCTCGCTGAAACAGAAGGCCCGCACGCCCCGTTGCGCGTTCCGTTCGATCTCGGCCGCGGCGAGGTCCGCATCCCACAGCGGCATGATGCAAAGCGGAATGTTCATACCCCGCGACGGCGCGCACCATTCCTCGACCATCCAGTCGTTGTAGGCCCGCACACACGCGAGGCCGAGTTCGCGGTCCTCGTGTTCATAGAACGTCTGACCGCAGAAGCGCGGGAACGTCGGGAAGGGCAGCGAGCCGTCCACCCAGTTCGCCTCGAAGTCCACGATGCGGGCCTTGGCGTCGTAACAGCCGGGCCGCATCTCGTCATAGGTCACCGCCTCCATGACCATCTTCGTGCGGTCGAACTTGGTGAGGTCGCCGCCGGGGGTCGCGTCGAGCGGGATCGCGACGAACCGCTTGTGGACGTAGATGAGCTTGTCGTCGAAGTACCACGCGTCGCCCCAGCGGCCGTCCGGGTCCTCGCTCATCTCGTACCGCGCGCCCGGCAGGTGTCGGAACGGCCCCCACTGCTTGCGTTCGACGCGCGGACCCCGAGCCCGGTGCTTCTCGGGGAGCCAGGTCTGCCACACGTGGGGCGGTTCCACCACGTGGTCGTCGACGCTGACGATCTTGGGCAGGACGCGCTCGAAGGCCGCGGTCATGCGCCGGACTGTACCTGACGTGCGTGTCAGGAATCGCGGCGGGTGAAGTGGCGCTTGAGCCGGAGCGCCGGCATCTCGAGGAATCGGTAGGTCAGCCCGGCCGAGGCGGCAGTCACACCTCCGGCGATCAGGCCCTCGGTCCAACGGCGGGAGGTCGGGGCGACGCCATCGACCAACGCCAGACCACGCACCGCGAGCAGTACCGGAATATGCAGGATGTAGATGCCGTAGGAACGCCTCCCGACCCATCGCATCATGCCGTTGGCGAGGAGCAGGTCGATGACCGCCGACGGAGCCACGACGATCGTCACGATGATCGCGGCGACCCCGAGTTCGAGAACGGACAGCCCCCACGTCGGCAGGAAGTTCTGATACGGAGCACGGCTCGCGACCCCGACGACCGCGGCGACACCGACTCCTCCCAGTACCCCGACGCCGACGGTAACCCGGCGGCGACGAGCCAGGGCCGTCCGCACCGTGAGACTCCCCAGCACGGCCGCGAGGGCTGCGCCGATCAAGAGCCCGCTGCTCCGCGTGAACGAGCCGAAGTACCAATGCCGGAACGCGTCGTCGACCTTGACGCCGCTCGCGTAGCGCACCAGCGGCGACGCCGACTCCGAGCCCGATGTCATCGTGCTCCAGACGAAGGCCCGGTTCGCGCCAACGATGAGCGAACCCAAGGTTGAGACACCGAAGACCAACGCCCGTTTCGCACGCATCGAGTTCCGGCGAGCGGCCATGAGCAGCAGTACGACCAGGGGTGGCCATACGAAATAGAACTGCTCCTCGATCGCCAGCGACCAGGCATGTCCGAACATGCCTGCGTCGCCGAACTGCCAGATCTGCAGCCAGTTGGTCCAATAGGTGGCCACCGCGACGAACGCAATCGGTTCGGGCCGCTCCGGATACCCCGCCGGCATCGCGACCACGACAAAGGCTCCGGCGGCGAGCAACACGCCCACCATGGGGAGCAGCCGCAACGCCCGACGCGCGTAGAAGTTTCCGAGCGAGACGCTGCCGAACCGCATCCACTCCACGATCAACAACGACGTGATGAGGTACCCACTGAGCACGAAGAAGATGTCCACGCCGAGATAGCCACCGGCCCGGAACGGCACACCGGGCAGTTCGAAGTGGAACGTGAGGACCATCACCACCGCCACGGCGCGTAGTCCATCGAGCGCATCGATGTGACGAGCCGCCACGGTGTCGACCGAACTTCCGAGAGGTGCAGCGATCACGACACTCTGCCAGAGCAACGAGCTACCGCGTCGCCGTCGAGACACCCCGTGAATCCCGTCGTCCCCGCCCGGGTACGATCGCCGAGCACCGCACGCCCGCGTGATCGGGTTCACCGGTCCTCCCGATTGGATCTCCGATGTCCGTAGACCCAGCTGCCCAGAGGCTGGACGATTCGGAACCTCCGTCCGGACGATGGATCATGCCGGCGATCGTGGCGGGGTTCGCGTCGTGCTATGCGGTCTTCATCGCCCGGACATCGTTCCGGATACGGGGCGCGCTCGGCTTCTCGCTCTTCGACGACGCCATGATCTCGATGCGGTACGCGCGCAATCTGGCCGACGGACACGGACTGGTCTGGAACGTCGGGGGTCCGCGGGTCGAGGGATTCACCAACCCGCTCTGGACCGGTTGGATGGCGGTGTTGCACCTGCTCCCGGTGTCCGAACCGAAGGTTTCGCTGCTGGTCATGACCACGAGCGCCCTCGTACTGCTCGCCAATCTGGTGGTCGTCAAATACATCGCGGACGAGCTCGCCATGACCTCGCCTGCTTCTGTAGTCGAGCTGGACTCTCCTGCTGCGGCG
>CAZJBJ010000170.1:0-7153 GCA_964544295.1 uncultured Bifidobacteriaceae bacterium | reverse complement strand
GGCCCACCTGTTGGTAATACGCGATTGGCGAACCGGGCGACTGGAAATGGATCACGAAGGCGAGGTCGGGCTTGTCGTAGCCCATGCCGAGGGCGGACGTCGCGACGAGCACCTTCAGTTCGTTGGCGAGGAGGCGATCCTCGAGCACCGTGCGGAGTTCGGGATCGCTGTCGCCGCTGTACGCGGCGGCGTCGATCCCCTCGCGGGTCAGCCACCCCGCGACCCGTTGACAGTCGGCGATCGTCAGGCAGTAGACGATGCCGGTACCGGCCAGCGTGGGGATCACCGCTGCCAACCAGGCCAGCCGGTCGGGCTGACTCGGCAGGCGCAGGGTGTCGAGGACGAGACTCGGGCGGGCGAGCGATCCGCGGATCGTGAGCATGTCGGCACCGAACTGACTCTCGATGTCGGCGACGACGCGGTCGTTGGCCGTCGCCGTGGTGCCGAGCACCGGCACGCCGGCCGGGAGCAGATCGAGGACCTCGGCGATCCGGCGGTAGTCGGGCCGGAAGTCGTGACCCCAGTCGCTGATGCAGTGCACTTCGTCGACGACGAGCATCCCCACCCGAGGTGCGAGCGTCGGCAGCACGGACTCGCGGAACGTCGAGTTGGCGAACCGTTCGGGCGAGATCAACAACACGTCGATCTCGTCACGATCGAGACGACCGGCGATGTCGTCCCACTCGTCGCGGTTGGTGCTCGTGATCGACACGCTCGTCACCCCGCCCCGGACGCCGGCGTCCACCTGGTTGCGCATCAGCGCGAGCAGGGGCGAGACGATCACCGTGGGGCCGGCACCGCGGTCGCGCAGCAGTCGCGTGGCCACGAAGTACACGGCGCTCTTGCCCCAACCGGTGCGTTGGACGACGAGGACCCGGCGTCGACCTTCGACGAGCGCAGTGATCGCCTCGAGCTGGCCTTCCCGGAACTCGGCCGCCGGCGAGTTCACCAGCGCCCGGAGGGTGGCGATCGCGGCGGCGGAGACGTCGGTGGGCATGGAGCGACCGTAGCGGTGAGGTGCGACACGGAGGCCAGGGGAGCCCGACGTGACGCGGTTCACGCGCGTTTCGCCGCGCACCTGAGGTAGAAACGGACACCGATTCCTTGGGGGGCGAGACGATGCGCGTCACGGTGGACACCGAGAAGTGTCAGGGCCACAACCGGTGCTACGCACTGGCTCCGGACGTCTTCGACGTCGACGAACTGGGCTACGCGTTCGTGCTCGTCGAGGGCGACCTCCCGCCCGAACTCGAAGATGGTGCCCGTGCGGGTGCCGCGAACTGCCCCGAGTACGCGATCACGATCGAGGACTGAACCATGGCCGGCCAGCACCCACCCGTCGAAGACTTCGCCACGGATTTCGACCACACGGATCCGGCCTGGGTCAAGGATCCGTACCCGATCTGGGCCGACCTGCGCGAGCGGTGTCCCGTCGCGCACTCGGACCGGTACGGCGGCACGTGGTTGCCGACGACCCACGAGACGGTCAGCGCCGTGGCCTACGACACCGACCACTTCACCTCGCGTTCGGTCATCGTGAGCGAGCTGCGCCCGGGGCCGCACGATCTCCCCGCGCCGATCGGGATCGCGCCGCCGATCACATCCGACCCGCCGTTCCACGCGCTGGCGCGACGGCTGTTGCTCCCGGCGTTCGGTCCCAAGCCCATCGCCGCGCTCGAGCCGTTCACTCGCGAGCTGTGCCGGAACCTCCTCGACGAGACGGACCCGTCCGGTCCGATCGACGCCGCGGCCCAGTACGCGCAGGACATCCCGCTGCGGGTCATCATCGGCATGCTCGGCTTCCCGCAGGAGGACGCCGACATCTTCCGCCGCTTCATCAAGCTGATCATCGAAGACGTCGACATGTCGGAGGAGGAGCGCGCCGAGCTGCAGAACGCCGGCGAACTCGACAAATACATCACGGCACGGATCGAAGAGCATCTCGCCGAGCCTCGGGACGACCTCACCACGTTCCTGCTCGAAGCGGAGCTCGACGGGCAGAAGCTCGAGATGCAGCACGTGTTCGGCACGATGGTGTTGCTGATGGTCGCGGGGATCGACACCACGTGGTCGGCGATCGGCGCGTCGCTGTGGCACCTCGCCTCCCACCCCGAGGACCGGCGTCGACTCGTCGAGCACCCGGAACTCATCCCGACCGCGGTCGAGGAGTTCCTGCGCGCCTATGCGCCGGTGACGATGGCCCGGCTGGTGGCCGAGGACTTCGACTTCAACGGATGTCCGATGAAGGAGGGCGACTGGTTGCTGTTGCCGTTCCCGGCGGCGAACCGCGACCCGGCGGTGTTCGACCGCGCCGACGAGGTGATCATCGATCGGGCCGAGAACCGGCATGCCGCGTTCGGGCTGGGCATCCACCGGTGTCTCGGATCGAACCTGGCCCGAATGGAACTCACCGTCGCGATCGAGGAGTGGTTGGCCCGGTACCCGGACTTCGAACTCGTCGACCCGGACGCCGTGACCTGGTCGGCCGGCCAGGTCCGCGGTCCCCGATCGATCCCCGTAACCATTCGCTGAGCGGGCGCCGGCGGCGCGCCGCCGAAGACTTTTCAAGGTTCGTCCCCGAAACGGTCGAAACACGTACAAAGTTCGCGAACCGACCGTCAGGGATCGCCCATGTACCTCGCTCAACCACCTGGTGAACGCCGCGCGCACGAGGAGGTTGGGAGATGGTGGTGACCTCCTCCGACGCTCACGCGACGGTCGTCGCCGGATCGGATGGACCGGAAGGTCTCGCCGACCGGATCGCCACCCGACAGGCGCACGTGGCGGTGGTCGGGTGCGGCTACGTCGGCATCCCCCTCGCCGTGGCCGCGGCCGAGGCGGGCTTCAAGGTCACCGGCTTCGATGCCGACCGGGTGCGGATCGCCAAGCTGAGCCTGGGCCACTCGATCACCGACGACGTGTCCGACGATCGACTCGCGTTGTTGCGACGGCTGGACCGACTTGCCTTCACCGCCGAGCAGGAGTTGCTCGCGAATGCCGACGTCGTCGTGCTCGCCGTGCCGACGCCGTTGCGCGACGGGGTGCCGGATCTGGACGCGGTCGAAGCGGCGGGCCGCGCGGTCGGCGCGACCCTCCGAGCCGGTGCGCTCGTGGTCCTCGAGTCCACCACCTACCCGGGCACCACCGAGGAGGTGTTACTCCCCATTCTCGAGGCGGCGTCCGGGCTCCGTGCCGGTGCTGACTTCGCGCTCGCGTACGCGCCGGAGCGGATCTCGCCGGGTGACGGGCACGAGTTGCGGGGAGTGCCGCGCGTCGTCGGGGGTATCGACGCTGCGAGCACCGAGTGTGCGGCGGCGTTCTACCGGGTGCTGGTCGGCGAGGTGTACACGACGAGGAGTTGCCGCGAGGCCGAGATGGCCAAGCTGGTCGAGAACACGTTCCGTCAGGTCAACATCGCTCTGGTCAACGAACTCGCGACCGTCGCACACACACTCGACGTCGACATCTGGGATGCCCTGCAGGCGGCGAGCACGAAGCCGTACGGGTACATGCCGTTCTGGCCCGGTCCCGGTGTGGGCGGACACTGCATCGCGGTCGACCCTTCCTACCTGTCGTGGCGGGTCGAGAGTCGGCTCGGGTTCGGACTCGGCTTCGTCCAGCAGGCACGAGCGATCAACAATCGCATGCCGACCTACGTCGCCGGCCGGATCCAGAGCGCTCTGAACTCCTTCAGTCGATCGGTGCGTGGCGCGCACGTTCATGTCATCGGTGTGAGCTACAAGGCCGGCATCGGCGACACGCGGGAATCGCCGGCCATCGTCGTCATGGAACACCTGATGCAGGCGGGTGCGACGGTGAGCTACACCGACGACAACGTGCCCGTGCTCGTCCTCGGCGACACCCCGCTCCGCCATCAACCGCTCGACCGGGTGGTCGCGGGTGCACCGCCGGACCTCGTGGCGCTGCTGGCTGCGCCACCGACGCTGGACGTCGCGGCGCTGGCCCGATGCATGCCGTGCATTTTCGACGCCCAGGGGTTGACGAGGGGTTCGGATCTGCCGGGGGTCGTGCGCCTGTGAGCGCGGTCGACCTGACCGACGACGAGCAGCCGATTGTTCCCACCGCCGAGGAACCCCACCTCGTCGATCCCGCCTGGATTCCCCGCAGCAAGGAGTCGCCGTGGTCGGGCGCGCTCGGAGTGATGGTGAAGACCGTGGTCGTCGTGTACGCGAGCGCGATCTTCTGGTTCCTGTGGGTGACGAAGGACCTCACGATCGCGAGCCTCACGCGCGATCCCGTGTTCGCCGCGTACTCGGTCGCGGTCCTCGGTTACCTCCTCGTCCGGTTCGCGATCTCCGTGTTCTACCGGCCGGTTCCGGACGCCGGTCATCGGCCGAGCATCTCGATCATCGTGCCGGCCTTCAACGAGCAGGACGGGATCATCGCGACGATCGAGTCGTGCCTTGCGGTGGAGTACCCGCGCGCGTTGCTCGAGGTCGTCGTCGTCAACGACGGTTCGAGTGACGCGACCTGGACCCGGATCGTCGAAGCCAAGGAGAGTCACCCCGGCGTCGTCGCCATCGACCTGGGTCGGAACCACGGCAAGCGGGCCGCCATGGCCGAGGGAATCCGTCGCTCGAGCGGCGAGATCCTGCTGTTCGTCGATTCCGATTCGTACCTGGACAAGGGCGCGGCCGTCGCCATCGCGGCACCCTTCGCCGACGACCGCATCGGCGCGGTCGTCGGTCATGCCGATGTCGCCAACGACATGGACAGCTGGCTCACCAAGATGCAGCAGGTCCGCTACTACGCCGCGTTCCGCATCATCAAGGGCACCGAGTCGGTGCTGTCCGGCACGGTCACGTGCGCGTCGGGGTGCTGCTCGGCCTATCGGCGGAGTGCCGTGCTCCCGATTCTCGACGAGTGGGAGCACCAGACGTTCCTGGGCCGGGCGGCGACCTTCGGCGACGACCGCTCGCTGACCAATCACATCCTGAAGAACCACCGGGTCGTCTACCAGAGCACCGCGGTTGCGGCGACGATCGCCCCGACCACGCTGCGCCGATTCCTCACGCAACAACTGCGATGGAAGAAGTCGTGGTTGCGGGAGTCGCTCTACGTGATGCGGTACTTCTGGCGGAAGAACCCGATCGCCGCGGCGTTGACCTACGCCTCGATCTTCTTCCCGTTCATGGCGCCGTTCGTGGTCGCGCATGCGTTCATCGGCCACGTCACCCACGGCGTGAACGACGGCCTCTGGTTCTACCTGGTCGGGACCTACGCGGCCGCCGTGCTCTACGCGCTCTACTACGCCTTTCGCCGACGCTCGGGCATGTGGCACCACGGGATGACGTTCGTCGCGATCTACATGGCGATCCTCGTGTTCCAGACCTACTGGGGCATCGCCACCATTCGTGACAACCGGTGGGGGACGCGCGACGCCACCGTCGACGACGATCACGTCGAGCTCGACAACGTGCGCGTCTTCGCGGCCGGCGAGGTTCCGGAGGAGCCGGTGCGAACCGTTGCTGCGACCCCGTCGTTCGCCGCGAGCGACGACCTGCTCCCGTTGGTCGGAGCCCGATGAGGGATCGGCGTCGGCTGCAGACCCTGATCGGGATCCTCATGATCCCGGTGTCGTTGGTTCCGTTCGGGTTGTACCTGCGCAACACTGCCGAAGGTCGTCTGCTGTGGACCCGGGCCACGCTGCAGTTCTTCCCGCCGCGCCTGCCCGAGGTGCGCGTCGCCGCGGCCGGTTCGTTGCGACCCTACGGCGACGCCGTGGCTGTGCTCGTGTACCACGGCATCGGCGGCACGAGCGACGCCGAAGGTCGGTTCAGTCTTTCGGTCAGCCGCTTCGGCGAGCAGCTTGCGTCCCTGCGCGCCGCCGGCATGAACTTCGTGACCGCGCGGGAGTTGGCCGAGCGCTTCGAGCGGGGCCTGCCTCCGCCGCCGAACGCGGTGATGATCACGTTCGACGACGGCCGCGCCGAGGCGATGATGTTGGCGGATCCGCTGCTGCGCCAGGCTCGGGCGCAGGCGACCATGTTCGTGATCACCGACGTGCTCGACGATCCCGGCATCTTCTACGCGTCCCGAGACGCGTTGGAGGGGTACGCGCGGAGCGGGCGATGGGATCTCGAGAGTCACACCGCGGGACTGCACGACACCCAGGCCACCAGCCTCGGCGACCTCCCCCTCCTGACCAGCCTGGCTCGGGACGAGACGCTGCGTGAGTACGCGCAGCGGGTGCGTGAGGATCTCGATCGGGCCGACGCCACGCTCGGGGAGATCACGGGACACCGGCCCGTGGCGTTCGCATACCCGTTCGGCGCCTACGGCGGCGATCGCACGAACGACGTGCGCATCCGCGCCACCTTGCGCGCGCTCCTGACCGACCGGTATCAGATCGCCTTCCAGCAGGACGATCAGGCGACCGTCCCACTCGTGCGCTGCACCGACCCCCGGATGGAACTGCGTCGGCTCGACGTCGAACCCTGGTCGGGTCCGCAGCTCCTGGAACGCATTGCCGCGATGCAGGCCCGCACCTGGCCGACTCCGGGGTGTCCGACGGCGCCCGGCGTCGCACTCGGCAGCCGCTGAGTCGAGCACCGGCCTCTAGCCTCTCGTCTGGGAGGTCAGGTGGCGAGTTCGCACTACGACGTGATCATCGTGGGGGGTGGGTCGGCCGGCTGCGTGCTGGCGAACCGCCTGAGCGCGGACCCGTCGACTCGGATACTCGTGCTCGAAGCCGGACGGTCCGACTACCGCTTCGACGTCTTCATCCACATGCCCGCCGCGTTCTCGTTCCCGATCGGGTCGCGGTTCTACGACTGGAAGTACGAGTCCGAACCCGAGCCCCACATGGGCGGTCGGCGGATCTCCCACGCACGCGGCAAGGTGCTCGGCGGGTCGAGTTCGATCAACGGGATGATCTTCCAGCGCGGCAACCCGCTCGACTTCGAACGGTGGGCGCACGATCCCGGAATGGAACGATGGGACTACGCCCACTGCCTTCCGTACTTCAAGCGCATGGAGGCGTGTCTCGCAGGGGCGGACGAGTTCCGTGGTGGCGACGGCCCGCTCGCGTTGGAACGGGGCCCGGCCACGAACCCGCTGTTCGACGCGTTCTTCGCCGCGGTGCAGCAGGCGGGATACCCGCTCACCGACGACGTGAACGGGTTCCGCCAGG
>CAZJBJ010000169.1:0-7195 GCA_964544295.1 uncultured Bifidobacteriaceae bacterium | reverse complement strand
CACCTACGCCGGTGGCGTTGGCAAGATCGGGGCGGAGGCGCAGCTCGTCGGCGAAGGCCCAGTGCAGGTGTTCACCAACGGCGCGGTCATCAATGGCACCTGGAGTCGTTCCGACAAAGCCCAACGCATCACGTTCGTCGATCCGAACGGCAAGCCGATCAAGCTCACGCCCGGATCCACCTGGGTGGAGCTGCCGGACCCGAGCTACGCCATCACCACGATCCCGGCTCCCACGGCCACGCCTCCCAACAAGTAAATCGGGAACTCTGGGGCTGCACCGGTAGCATCGGTGGGTCCCACGACGTTCTCATCGAGGTGGTCAATGAGCGGATCCGACACTCCTGACATCGGTACGGCGCGCGTCAAGCGCGGCCTCGCCGAGATGCTGCGCGGTGGCGTCATCATGGATGTCGTCGACGCCGACCAGGCCCGGATCGCCGAGGACGCCGGCGCGACCGCGGTCATGGCCCTCGAACGGGTCCCGTCCGACATCCGCCGCGACGGTGGGGTCGCCCGCATGTCGGATCCGGCCATGATCGAGGGGATCCAGGCCGCGGTGACGATCCCGGTGATGGCCAAGTGCCGCATCGGCCACTTCGCCGAGGCCCAGGTCCTCCAATCCCTCGGCGTCGACTACATCGACGAGTCCGAGGTGCTGACCCCGGCCGACGAGGCGTACCACGTCGACAAGTGGGCGTTCACGGTGCCGTTCGTGTGCGGGGCCACCAACCTGGGTGAGGCGCTGCGTCGCATCAGCGAAGGCGCGTGCATGATCCGCTCCAAGGGCGAAGCGGGGACCGGCAACATCGTCGAGGCGGTGCGGCACCTGCGGTCGATCCTCGGTGACATCCGGACGATGACGACCGCGAGTCCGGAGGAGCTGTTCGGCTGGGCCAAGGAGTTGCGGGCCCCCCTCGACCTCGTGCAGGAAGTCGCCGCCCGCCGTGAACTCCCGGTGCCGATGTTCTGTGCCGGCGGCATCGCCACGCCGGCAGACGCCGCGTTGGTCATGCAACTGGGTGCGCAGGCGGTCTTCGTCGGGTCCGGCATCTTCAAGAGCGAGCAGCCCGAGGTGATGGCCAAGGCGATCGTCGAAGCCACCACGCACTTCGCCGACGCGTCGATCGTCACCAAGGTCTCGCGCGGGCTCGGCGCGGCGATGCCGGGCGCGGAGATCGGCCAGCTCGACGTGACCTTCGCCGACCGCGGCTGGTGAAGGCCGGCATCCTCGCACTCCAGGGTGCGTTCCGCGAACATCGTGAGGTGCTCCAGGCGCTCGGCGCCGCGACCGTCGACGTGCGCACACCCGAGCATCTCGCCGCCATCGACCTCCTCGTGATCCCGGGCGGCGAGTCCACGACCATGCAGCACCTGCTGCGGTCTTCCGAACTGCGCGAGCCGCTCGAGGCCGCGATCACCGGCGGGCTGCCGGTCCTGGGGACCTGCGCCGGCCTGATCGTGTTGGCCCACGAGGTGCTCGACGGCCGCGCCGATCAGGTCCCACTCGACGCGATCGACATCGTCGCCCGCCGGAACGCCTACGGCCGCCAACGGGATTCGTTCGAGGCCGACCTGGAGATCCGCGGACTCGTCGGCGGTCCGTTTCGCGGCGTGTTCATCCGGGCCCCGGCCATCGAAACGGTCGGGGATGCGGTGGAGGTCCTGGCGGAGCACAATGGGCGTCCGGTGTTCGCCCGCCAAGGTCACGTGTGGGTCAGTGCGTTTCATCCCGAACTCGCCGGAGACTTCCGAGTTCACGAACGGTTCCTGCAGGAGGTTGCCTAGATGTCTGGCCATTCCAAGTGGCACTCGATCAAGCACGCGAAGGGCGCGGCCGACGCCGCCCGGGGCAAGGTCTTCGCTCGGCTGGCGCGCCAGATCGAGGTGGCCGCCCGGTCGGGCGGTGGTGACATCGACGGCAACCCGACCCTGCGGACCATGGTGCAGAAGGCGCGCGACGCGTCCATGCCCAAGGACAACATCGAGCGCGCGATCAAGCGGGGCATCGGCGAACTCGAAGGGGTGAGCTACGAGGAGGTCAACTACGAGGGCTACGCCCCGCACGGGGTGGCCGTGCTCGTCGAGACGCTGACCGACAACCGCAACCGCACCGGCGCCGAGGTGAAGAACGTGTTCACCCGCAACGGCGGATCGCTCTCGGAACCGGGCGCGGTGGCGTGGCAGTTCGAACGGAAGGGCCTCGTCCTGATCGAGAAGTCCGCCGCCGACGAGGACGACCTGATGCTGGCCGTGCTCGAAGCCGGCGCCGAGGACGTCGAGGACCACGGCGAATCCTGGACGGTCGTGACCGCCGCCACCGACCTCGCCGCGGTGCGGGCCGCACTCGAGGAGGCGGGCATCGCCTTCCTGAGTTGTGACCTGACCCGGCTGCCCCAACAGACCGTCCCGCTCGAGGATGCGACCACCGCCAAGTCGGTGCTGCGGGTCATCGACGCACTGGAGGAACACGACGACGTGCAGAACGTCTACGCCAACTTCGACATCCCGGCCGACGTGCTCGACGCGGTGATGGCATGAGCGGGCCCGGCGTCGGCGACCCGGCACCCGACTTCACCCTCCCCGGGATCGAAGGTGAGACCCGGCGCGATTACTCGCTGGCCGAGTTCCGCGGCCGGAAGGTGGTCATCGCCTTCTATCCCGGCGACTTCACCCCTGGCTGAACGATCCAACTGCGCTCGTACCGCGACGACATCGCGGAGTTCGAGCAAGCCGGCGCGGTCGTGCTCGGCATCTCACCCCAGGACGTGGACAGCCACGAGAAGTGGATCGCCAAGGAAGGGTTCCCCTTCGCGCTCCTCGCCGACGTCGACCTCACCGTCGCCGACGCGTTCGGCGTGAAGGGCAACAAGGCGATGCCCGTGAAGCGCTCGGTCTTCATCGTCGACGCCGAGGGCATCGTGCGGTACCGCTACCAGGGGACGGTCAAGGCCATCTTCAAGAAGCCCAAGGCCCTGGCCCAGGTCCTCGCGGGGTTGTAACCGCTCGGTCCCGTCCTGATCTGGCAGTATCCGGGCATGCAGATCGCGATGACGGTCAACGGGGCGGCGCAGAGCCACGACGTCGAACCCCGCACCCTGCTCGTGCAGTACCTGCGCGAGTCCGCCGGGCTGACCGGGACCAAGGTCGGATGCGACACGTCGAGCTGTGGGGCCTGCACCGTGCTGGTCGACGGCGAGTCGGTGAAGTCGTGCACGATGCTCGCGGCGCAGGCCGACGGCGCGGCGGTGACCACCATCGAGGGCCTGGCCGACGGTCCGAACTGGCACGCGGTCCAGCAGGCGTTCCACGAGCATCACGGTCTCCAGTGCGGGTACTGCACCGCGGGGATGATCATGGCCGCGGTCGGCTTCCTCGACGAGAACCCCGACCCGACCGACCGGGAGGTGCGGCTCGGGTTGGAAGGCAACCTGTGTCGCTGCACCGGGTATCAGAACATCGTGGCCGCCGTCCTCGGTGCGGCCGAGACGATGAAGGCGGGGACGTCGACCGCTCCCGGCCCGAAGGCGACCTCGTGATCCCCGCCGCGTTCGGCTACGTCCGCGCCGACTCGATCGACGCGTTGCTCGCCACCCTGACCGAGCATGGCGACGAAGCCAAGATCCTGGCCGGTGGAATGTCGCTGCTCCCGCTGATGAAGCTGCGCCTCGCGGTGCCGAGCGTGGTGGTCGACGCGGGGCGTCTCGACGAGCTGCGCTACATCCGCGACGGAGGGGACCACGTGGCCATCGGCGCGCTGACCCGTCATCGCGATCTCGAGACCAGCGAGTTGCTCGACACGGCCTGCGGGGTGGTGCGCGCGGTCGCGGCCGAGGTCGGCGACAACCAGGTGCGCCACCGCGGCACGATCGGGGGATCGGTCGCCCACGGCGACGCCGCGAGCGATCTCCCCGCCGTCCTCCTCGCGCTCGACGCCGACTTCGTGATCCGGGGCGGCGCCGGGGAGCGGGTGGTGCCCGCAACCGAGTTCTTCACCGGGTTCCTCGAAACCGCGCTCGCGCCCGACGAACTTCTCACCGAGATCCGGGTACCGAAGGCCGGCGCGTCCGGCTTCTCGTACCAGAAGTTCAACCGTCGGGCCCAGGACTGGGCGATCGTCGGATCGGTCGCGGTCCGGGTGGGCGACACCACCCGCGTCGGCCTGGTCAACATGGGTCCGATCCCGCTGCGCGCCAGCGCGGTCGAGGCCGCGCTGGTTGGTGGCGCGAGCATCGCCGAGGCCGCCGAGACGGCCGACGACGGCACCGATCCGTCCGGCGACATCAACGCCACGCCGGAGTACCGGTCCCACCTCGCCCGGGTGCTGACCCGGCGGGCGCTCGAGGCGATCGCCTGAGTTCGCAGTCGCGCGGGGCCGTCGCGGTCGGGATCCTGGCCGCCGGACGAGCGCGCCGCTTCGGGGGCACGAAGGTCCTGGCCGAACTCCGCGGCACCCCTCTGGTGCGCCACGCGGTCGACGCCGCGGTCGCCTCCGGGCTGCGGCCGGTGGTCACCGTCGTGCCGCAGTTCGCGCTCACCATCGAGTCCGTCCTGCCCCGCGGGGTCGACGTCGTCCGGTCGCCCGGAGCCCGGCTCGGGATCGCCCACAGCCTGCGCGCGCTCATCCAGGCGCTCGAAGGCTGGCGGCAGGTGGGCGCCGTCTGCGTCGGACTCGCCGACCAACCGCGCATCGGTCCGGACGCCTACCGCCGACTCGCCGCGGCCTACGATGCGGGCGCGGATTTCGCGGTCGCCACCTACGCCGGTCAACGGCACAACCCGGTGGTGATCGGCCGTGACCTGTGGCCGCGGGTCCGGCGACTGCGGGGTGACGTCGGGGCTCGCGCCCTGTTCGACGAGATCGCCCCGCTCGAGGTGGCCTGTGACGGCACCGGAGCCCCCGACGACGTCGACACCGTCGCCGACCTGGCCCGGTGCGAACGAGATTTCGAGCGAGACGAGGAGCAGTAGTGGAGATCGAGGATTCCTTCCGGGTCGAGTTGCCGGTCGAGCAGACCTGGAACGTGCTGCTCGACATCGAGCGCATCGCGCCGTGCCTGCCGGGCGCGCAACTGCAGGAGATCGCGGGGGAGGAGTACCGCGGCGTGGTGAAGGTCAAGGTCGGGCCGATCACCGCGCAGTACAAGGGCTCGGCTCACTTCGTGGAGCGCAACGACACGACCCACACCGCGGTGATCGTCGGTACCGGCCGCGACACCCGCGGTCAGGGCAACGCCAGCGCGACGATCACGATGACGTTGGCCGCGGATGGCGACGGCACGCTCGTGCGGGTCGCGACCGATCTGGCGATCACCGGCAAGGTGGCCCAGTTCGGTCGGGGCGTGATGGCCGACGTGTCGGCGAAGCTGCTGGCCCAGTTCGTCGAGAACCTCGAACGGGACGTCCTCTCGGGGCCCACGGTCGACCTGGTCGCCGAGGCCGAGGTCGCCGAACCTCCGGCCGCGCCCACCACCGAACCGGCCACCGAGCCCGCCGCGGCCGCGACGGCGACGGCGACGGCCGCTCCCCGTTCCCCTGTGGGGGGCGCGCCCCACACCAACGGGTCGGCCGGGGACGAGCCGATCACGGTGCGCACCATCGACTCACCGGAGGCGACGCCCGTCGACCTGCTCGAGATGGGCGGCAGCCCGGTGGCGAAGCGCCTGGCGCCGGTGATCGGCGTCGGCCTGGTCCTGATCGTCCTGTGGTGGTGGCGCCGTCGTCGACGGTCCGCGTCCGCGGGATGACGAGCCCCTAGAGTACGAACTCGTGTTCGATGTCGCCGGCCCGATTCTCGGGATCGACCCTGGGGTGTCCCGCTGCGGATACGGCGCGGTCACCGGCCGGGGCGCAGATGCCGTCGCCGTCAGCTACGGCGTGATCCGTACCGACCCGGCCGATCCGTTGCCCGAGCGACTCGCCGAGCTGGCCGACGAACTCGACGGGCTCGTGCGCGAACTCCGCCCCCGCGCGGTGGCGGTCGAGCGGGTCCTGTTCCAGAACAACGCGCGCACGGCCATCTCGGTCGGGCAGGCCAGCGGGCTCGCCCTCGTGGCCGCGGCCCGGGCGGGCATCCCGGTCGCCCAGTACAGCCCCAACGAGGTCAAGCTGGCGGTGGCCGGTCACGGCGGCGCCGACAAGGAGCAGGTCCAGATGATGGTCACCCGGATGTTGCACCTCGACACCGTGCCCCGGCCCCCGGACGCCGCCGACGCCCTGGCGCTCGCGCTGTGTCACCAGTGGGCTGCCCCGATGCGGGCGCGGGCCGATCAGGCGGATGTGGCGCCGACGGGTGGCTACGAGCGAGCGGTCGCCGCCGCGCTGGCGCGGGACGCCCGATGATCGGCTCGGTGCGCGGGACGGTGCTCGAACGCACCCCGCTCGGCGAGGTGCTCGTCGAGGTCGGGGGAGTGGGGTACCGCTGCCTCGTCCCGATCAGCGCGTTGCCGAGCCTCGCGCCCGGTGGGCCGGCGTTCCTGATGACCCATCTCCACGTGCGCGAAGACGCGATGACCCTCTACGGGTTCCCGACGCGCGAGGAGCGCGACACCTTCGAGATCCTGTTGACCGCCAACGGCGTCGGCCCGAAGCTCGCGCTCGCGATCCTGACCGCCCTGCCCCCGACCGCGCTGCGTCGCGCGGTCACCGAGGACGACCTCGACGCGTTGTGCACGGTGCCCGGGGTGGGCAAGCGCACCGCCCAGAAGCTGATGATCGAACTCACGGCCCGCCTCGACCTGCCCGACCTCGACCTGCGCGAGGACTCCGGGGCCACGCCGGCCCGGGCCGAGGTGCGAGCGGCGCTGAGCGAGCTGGGCTACGCGCCCGACGAGGTGCGGGCGGCCATCGCGCAGCTCCCGGCCGACGGCGCGGTCGAAGACCTGCTGCGCGACGCGCTCCGGTCGCTGGCGGCGACGTCGTGAATGGATCGGAGGGCACATGAGAGAGGAACTCCTGCACCCGAGCGCCGACCCGATCGAGGTCGCCGAGGAGACCACACTCCGTCCTCGCCGCCTCGAGGAGTTCGTCGGTCAGCCGCGCCTCACCGAGCACCTGGAGATCGTGCTCGCGGCTGCACGCGGTCGCGCCCAGGCGGTCGACCACCTGCTCTTCGCCGGACCGCCCGGTACCGGCAAGACCTCGCTCGCGGCGATCGTCGCGGCGGAGATGGACGCGCACCTGCGGATCACGAGCGGTC
>CAZJBJ010000168.1:0-7226 GCA_964544295.1 uncultured Bifidobacteriaceae bacterium | reverse complement strand
TGTCGGTGTAGCCGTGGACCAACACCAACGGCGGGCGGTCGCCGCCGGAGCGGAAATAGCGCAATGCGATGCCGGCATGGTCGACGTGACCCTGGGGCCAATCCTTCACGTGCTCCTCCTCGTGTCCCGTGCATCGACGTGCGGTGACCGCGCCCGCCTGGTCATCGGAGCCCGGTCATCCCGCCGTCCACGGCCAGGATCTGACCGGTGACGTAGGCCGCCTCGTCGGAGAGGAGGAACAGGGCCGCGTAGGCCGTCTCCCAGCCGGTGCCCTGGCGGCCGAGCGGTACCGGCGTCGCGGCCCGACTCGGTCGGCCGCGAGTGGCCGCCCGGCCGATGGACGTGTCCATGAGCCCGGGTGCGACCAGGTTGACGCGGATGCCCCGCCGTTCGGCCTCGACGCCCGCGTGGCGCATGAGCCCGACCAGTCCCGACTTCGACGCGTCGTACGCGGGCAGGCGGCTCCCGGGCTTCATGGACGCGATCGACGAGATGAGCACGATCGCGGCACCGTCGGCGAGCACGGGCAGTGCCGCCCGCAGGGTCAGCATGGCGCCCCGCAGATTCGCGGCGAAGACGCGGTCCCAATCGTCGACGTCGGTCCCCGCCAGCCAGGGCCGTCCGACCCCGATGCCGACGTTGTAGACGAGTCCGTCGAGTCCGCCGAGGAGTTCGCGCGTGTCGCTCACCATGGCGTCGACGGCGTCGGGGTCCGTGACGTCGGCCGCCAGTGCGACGGCCTGCTCCCCGACTCGGGCGACCGTGGCCTCGGCACTGGCGAGGTCCCGATCCGCGACCGCCACCCGGGCCCCCTCGCGGGCGAAGAGCACGGCCATCGCCCGCCCGTTCCCGATCGGCGGATCGTCGAGCCCCCGGTCGTCCTGGCCACCACCGACGACGAGCACCCGGCGTCCGATCATCCGACCGCGTCCGGGCGCGGACCCCTCGGATTCGGGCGGCAGCGGGAGCGGCTCCGACGTGGTCATACGGCATCTTGTCGCACCTCGGCGCCTCACGTGCATCCTGGTGAACACCGTTCAGTACGATGCGGCCATGACCGTGAAACTGCTCGCCGATCTCGCCGCGACCCGACCCGAGGACCTCGCGCTCGCCGACGACCGGGGGGAGCTCACCTTCGCCGAGTTCGCCGACCGGGTGACCCGGCTCGCCAACGCCCTCACCGGTGCCGGCCTGGGCGTGGGCGACACGCTCGCGATGGTGCTCGGCAACCAGCGGGAGGCCTTCGAGGTGATGATGGCCTGCGCGCACCTCGGGGTCGTCTACGTCCCGGTCAACTGGCGGTGGGTGGCCGACGAGATCGCGTACGTGTTCGAGAACGCAGGGGTGCGGGCGGTGATCACCGACGCGCGCTTCGCCGAGACCGTCGGTGCCGCGCTGGTCGACCCGCGCGGCCGGGGGGTCGAGATCGCGCTCGTCGCCAACGCGCCGGTCGCGACCGAACCGTTCGTGGACTACGAGACCTTCCTCGCCGGTGGCAGTCCGGATGCGGCGGACGAACAGACCCTCGGCGGTCCGATGTTCTACACCTCGGGGACGACCGGCCGACCCAAGGGCGTGCGCGGCGCGTTGACCGGCGGTGCCGGCATTCCCGCCGAAGTCCTCCAGCTCGTCGCGTCGAGCATGGCGCAGTACGTCCCGCAGGCGGGCGTCACGCTGCTCTGCGGTCCCGTGTACCACTCGGCCCAATGGGCGTTCTCGATGCTCCCGCTCGTCAACGGCTCGGCGGTGGTGATGCAGGACCACTTCGACGCCGCGGGGGTGTGCGCACTCATCGACCGGTACGCGGTCACCAACGTCCATCTGGTGCCGACGCAGATGAAGCGACTCCTCGATCTCCCGGACGCGGCCCGGGCTGCGTTCGACGGACGCAGCCTCGTCGCGGTGTGGCACGGCGCGGCACCCTGCCCGCCGACGGTCAAGCGGGGCTTGCTGGAATGGTGGGGTCCGGTCGTGTCGGAGTACTACGGCTCGACCGAGGGTTCGTTCATTTCGACCATCTCCGGCGAGGAGTGGCTGCGCAAGGGCGGCAGCGTGGGCAAGCCGTTGGAGCAGATGGAGGTCATCGTCGTCGGCGACGACGGCAACCGTGTGCCCGCCACCGAGGAGGGCACGCTCTACTTCCGCAACGCCATGGGCCTCGACTTCGAGTACCACGACGATCCGGAGAAGACGGCCTCCGCCCACCTCGAACCGGGCGTGTTCACCACCGGCGACGTCGGCTACCTCGACGCCGAGGGCTACCTGTGGCTCTCCGATCGTCGGATCGACATGATCATCTCCGGCGGCGTCAACATCTATCCGGCCGAGATCGAGGGCGTGCTCGCCGCGCATCCGGCCGTGGCCGACGTCGCGGTCATCGGCATTCCCGACGAGGAATGGGGCGAGGCCGTCACCGCGGTCGTGCAGGTCGCGGCCGG
Organism: uncultured Bifidobacteriaceae bacterium; assembly: GCA_964544295.1. Taxonomy (GTDB): domain Bacteria; phylum Actinomycetota; class Acidimicrobiia; order IMCC26256; family JAENVU01; genus JAENVU01. The sequence continues at coordinate 4,788 of CAZJBJ010000168.1, read as the reverse complement.
GGTCGCGACCGACGACGCATTGACCGACACGCTCGTCGCGCACTGCCGCGCCCAACTCGCCGGCTACAAGGCGCCGCGCCGGGTCGTCTACATCGACGAGATCCCGCGCACCACGACCGGCAAGATCCAGAAGCGGGTACTCCGCGAGCCGTACTGGACCGCGGTCGACCGCCAGATCTGACCCGCGTCAGCGCGGCCGATCACCGACGATCGACGCGCGCTCCATGATCCGGGTGTCGGGCCAGTAGTCCGAGCAGGCGTAGTGCTGGACCGCCCGGTTGTCCCAGAACGCCACGGCACCCGGAGTCCACCGGAACCGGCACTGGTATTCGGGAACGTCGGCCGGGTGGCAGAGCCGATCCACGATCGCATGGGTCTCGTCGGCATCCCGCCCGACGATCTCGGCGACGAACAGCCGGTTCACGTAGATCAGGCGACGACCGGTCTCGGGGTGGGTGCGGATCACCGGATGGTGCGCCGGCGGGTGCTGGGCGCGCATCGCGGCGAGACCGTCGGCGTCGAGGTCGTGACCGAACGCCTGGGTGAAGTCGTGGATGGCGACGAGCTCGTCGGCCTCGGCGCGCACTGGCTCCGGCAGGCCGTCGTACGCCGCGGCCATGTCGGCGAACAGAGTGTCGCCGCCGGACGCCGGCACGGAGATGGCGTGCAGGATCGCACCCATCGACGGGGTCTCCCGCCACGACACGTCGCTGTGCCATGCGTTCTCGTAGCCGCCGACATCGGCCGACTTCTCGAATCGGACGAGTTCGGGATGATCCGGGTTCGCCGGGATGAACGGATGGATCTCGAGTTCACCGAACCGCCGGGCGAAGGCGACGTGTTGGGCCGAGCTGATGTCCTGGTCGCGGAAGAAGATCACCTTGTAGGCGAGCAGGGCGCGTCGGATGTCGGCGATGGTGTCATCGTCCAACTCTCGGCCGAGATCGACGCCGTGGAGTTCGGCGCCGATGGTCGCGCCCACCGGCGCGACGTCGAAGTGGTTCCACGTCATCGCCGCCAGCGCGGCGCGTTCGGTGTGCAGGTGACTGATCGGTCCGATCTCGGTGCCGTACCCCGGCAACGGAAATCGCCGGGACTCGAGGTGGGCGCCCGGATCACGGTCGGCGGGGATCGTCGTGGCCATGGTTGGATCCTAGAGGTGGTTCCGGACCGGTGACCGTGAACGGCGTGGCCGGTGCGATCGCGCTCGAAACGTCGGAGCCGAGTCAGCGGGCCGAAGCGCGCAGCACCACGAGCGCGTGACCACCGCCGGCTTCGACCTCGGTCGTGAGATCGAGGGCCGGTGCGAGGCGGCCGACGCGTTCGGCCAGCCAGACCGCCGCCCGATCGGCGTCGGTCGCGGTCGGACACCGCGCCAGCACCTCGCGGCCACCTTTCCGGGCGAGGCGCTCGACCGCCGGCAGGATGGGCGCGGGATCGACCACGAACAGGTCGTCGGACCACGGCACCACCGGCGCGACGGCACCCTTCTTGGTGTTGCACGACCGGTGAGCGAGTCGTTGCGCGCCGACGATCGAGCCGCTCCCCTTGGCTTTGGCCTTGGTCGTGACCGCATCGATGCTCGGGCCCCGCGGATCGTTCACCGACATCTGCGGATCGACCGGTTCGTCGCAGAGCCAACACCGCCACCCGTCGGCGTCGCCGACCTCGTCGAGGCGACTCACACCGGCTTCTCGACGTCGTACGGAACGGGCATTTCCGCACGGTACCCCGGCGGCGGAGCACGGGCTTCGTTCGCCGTTCCGCGTTCGAGAGCGCCATAATCCGATGCTGTGTCGGGCGTTGGACCCGATGCGATCGCGGCCACCCCCGGAGCCCCCATGACCCGCCCCGATCCGTCGACCATCGCGGCCGTGAAGGCCCGGTACGAAGCCGAGCGCGCGAAGCGACTCCGGGACGAAGGACTCGCCCAGTACCACTCCCTCGGCGAGTACCACCTCGACCGCGATCCGTGGGCCGACCCCGACTTCACCCGGGACCCGGTCACCGAGGAGGTCGACGTCGTCGTGCTCGGTGGCGGCTGGGCCGGGATGCTCGCCGCGATCGACCTCGGCCGGCGCGGCGTCACCAACTACCGCATCCTGGAGAAGGCGGCCGACTTCGGGGGCACGTGGTACTGGAACCGGTATCCGGGCTGCATGTGTGACGTCGATGCCACCATCTATCTCCCGCTCCTCGAGGAAACCGGGTACATGCCGACCGAGAAGTACGCCAGCGCCGCCGAGATCTTCGGTTACGCGCAACGCCTCGGCCGCCACTTCGGTCTGTACGACCACGCCCTGTTCCAGACCGAGGTCGAGTCGCTCACCTGGGACGACGATGCCCATCGCTGGGACGTCGTGACCCAACGTGGTGACCGGATCCGCACCCGGTTCTTCATCTCGGCCGGCGGCCTCATGCACAAGGCCAAGCTGCCGGGCATCGAGGGCATCGAACGGTTCGCGGGGACCGCGTTCCACACCACCCGCTGGGACTACGACGTCACGGGGGGCAGCCCCACCGAACCGATGGACCGACTCGCCGACAAGTCCGTCGGCATCATCGGGACCGGGGCCACGTCGATCCAGGTGGTTCCCCAACTCGCGCGCGCCGCCAAGGAGGTCTACGTCTTCCAACGGACGCCGTCGGCGGTCGGGGTTCGGGGGCAGCAGCCCATCGACGAGACCTGGTTTCGTTCCCTTCCGCCGGGTTGGCAGCAGGACCGCACCCGGAACTTCACCGAGGTGGTCACCGGGAACAGTCCCGACCGCGACCTCGTCGACGACGGGTGGACCGCCGCGATGCGGGTCGACACCCAACAGATCCGGGCGACAGAAGCGGAGCGGGCGGAGCTCGAGGCGATCGACTTCGAGGTGATGGAAGGGTTCCGTCGCCGGGTCGACGAGATCGTCGAGGATCCCGAGACCGCAGCCAAGCTCAAGCCCTGGTACGGCAAGCACTGCAAGCGGCTCTGCTTCCATGACGAGTACCTGCAGTCGTTCAACCTGCCGAACGTGCACCTCGTCGACACTGACGGTCGCGGTGTGCGCGAGATGTCGGCCGACGGCCCGGTGGTCGACGGCACCGAGTATCCCCTCGACCTGTTGATCTTCGCGTCCGGGTTCGAGATCACGACCGGACTCGTCGACCGGCTCGGCTTCGATCCGGTCGGACGCGGCGGGCAGCGGCTCAGCGAGCGGTGGCACGACGGCACGCACTCACTCCACGGCGTGCTCACGGCCGATTTCCCGAACTTCTTCGTCGTCAGCTTCATCCAGGCCGGCTTCGGACTGAACTTCGTCCACTTCCTCTCCGAGTCGACCGCCCACATCGGGTGGCTGATCGAGCACTGCCTCTCGGACGGGATCGAGTCGATCGAGGCGACGGTCGAGGCCGAGGACGCGTGGCTCCAGACGCTCTGGGAACGTTCGACCGCGATCGCCAACTACAACAAGACCTGCACCCCGAGCTACGGCAACAGCGAAGGCGCCCGCACGATGCTCGCCGCGCGCGGCGCCGTGTTCCCCGGTTCGCTGATGGACTATGCCGCACACCTCCAGCAGTGGCGTGACGAGGGCACGCTCGCCGGGACGCGGGTCGTGCGCCGGGGCTGATCCCATGGTCGGCCCGCGGACGACGATCTGGGTGCTCGGCGACCAGCTCAACCGACAGCTCGGCGCGCTCGGAGCCGCAGACCCGCGCCGCCACCGGGTGCTGCTGGTGGAGAGTCGATCGAAGCTCGAGTCGAAACCATGGCATCGTCAACGGGCCCATCTGGTGGTCGCCGGGATGCGCCGACTCGTCCTCGACCTCGAAGCCGAGGGCTTCGAGGTCGACCACCGTCGCTCGACATCGCTGACGGCCGGTCTCGCCGCACACCGGGCCGAGTACCAACCGACGCAAGTGACGGCAACCGAGCCCGCGTCGTGGAGCGGCCGGGAACTCCTCGTGCGCCTCGACGTCGAACTGGTGCGGACCGATCAGTTCCTGTGTCATCCGGAGGAGTTCGCCGCGTGGGCCGATGCCCGCCGGTCCTTCAAGATGGAGGACTTCTACCGTTGGCAGCGGCGCCGGCTGGGCTACCTCATGGACGGCGACCGCCCCGTGGGAGGCCAGTGGAACCTCGACGCGGAGAATCGCGAACGGCCACCCCGCGACGGCCGGGCCTGGCCGGAGCCGGTGCGCAGCACCCTCGCCGCGCTCGACCGGTCGGTCCTCGCCGATCTGCCGCCGACGTGCTGGGGCGCCGAACCCGACGGCACCTGGGCCACGTCGCGCGCCGAGGCCCTCCGGCGCCTGCGCCACGCGATCGACGAGGTGCTCCCCCGGTTCGGTCCCCACGAGGACGCGATGCTCACCACGAGTTGGCACCTCGCCCATACGCTCCTGTCCCCGTATCTGAATCTCGGGTTGCTCCACCCCAAGGAGGTCTGCGACGAGATCGAGGCCGCCTACCGGGCCGGGCGGGTGCCGATCGCGTCCGCCGAGGGACTGCTCCGCCAGATCATCGGCTGGCGCGAGTACGTGTGGGGCGTCTACTGGCTCTGGATGCCGGCGTACCGGGACCGCAACGAGCTCGACGCGACCAGACCGCTGCCCCCGGTGTTCCGAGGGACGGCGAGCACCCGGATGCGTTGCGTCGACCACACGTTGGCCGTGGTCCATGATCACGGCTGGGCCCACCACATCCAGCGGCTGATGGTGCTCGGCAACCTGAGCCTGCTCGCCGGCGTCCGTCCCCAGGACTTGGTGGACTGGATGTGGAGCAGCTTCGTCGATGGTGCCGAG
>CAZJBJ010000167.1:0-7449 GCA_964544295.1 uncultured Bifidobacteriaceae bacterium | reverse complement strand
CGCATGTTCTGGAGCGCGGGCGTATGCGCGCGGAGTTCTAGACGATGCAGACGCACTTCTCGCTCGCCGCTCCTGCCGACCCGGACGTACAAGCGATGGATCAGACGCATCGTGGCCGGTGATCGGTCTCGCATGATCGTCGCGCTGAATCGGTCGACGACCACTTCGGTCGGCCGGCTCTCGGCCAGTTGCCTGCGCACTCGTCGCCATACGTCGTCGGAGTACTGCTCCGGTGACCAACCGTTGATCGCCACCGTCTGGGGGCGATCCGCCAGGTACACGTTCAACGGGTTCCCCAAGACGTAGATGCCGTTCGGCGTCTCGCCGACCTGACGGAGATGTTCGGACCAGCGCCGTGCTTTCCGGTAGTTGGGTTCCTGCGCGTCGTGGAGGGCAGCACGATCGGCGGCCGTGACCGCGAAGTCGTAGGTCGTGAGGTCGTGCGCGTTGTTGGTCAGGCGTGCGCCCATGGGGATCACGGCGAGGACACCGAGTGCGACGAGGGCGGTGCGCCGACCTCGCGGCATTCGCGGCACGAGATCGGCCAGCTCGTCGAGGCCGTACGCCGCGAAGCAGCCGATCGGCACCAGGAACATCGCGTACTGGTAGATCCACCAGTGCTGCACGAGGAACACCGGGATTCCGAGCCCGACCCAGGCGGCGAGGCCGGTGTCGAATCGATCCCAGCCGCGACGGCGACGGACGACGACACCGAAGACCGCGAGGGCCAGTGGGGCTGCCCACCGGGCGCCGGTCGTGAATCCGCCGTCGATCAGCCGGTCCAGCGGGCGACCGGCGATGGCCGTCGCCGTCCGCGGCACGTCGAAGAACGTCCAGCGGGCGTTCTCGAGCTGGCCGTGCGCCGCGAGATATCCGAAGACGAGTCCGAGCGGTATGGCTGCGCCCAGGGCGATCCACGCGCTCGCGGCGGCACCCCGGCGTACTCGGGCGTGCAGTTGCTCGCGTGCGATCGGAATGACGGCGGTCAACCAGATCGCACCCACGATCGGCACGAAGACCAGCTTGAACATCAGTGCGGTGCCGCCGGCGACTCCCGCGATCAAGAGCCGGATCCGACGCCGGTCGAGCTCAGCGGGCGCAGCCGCGCGGCTGGCATTGACGAGCGCGATGGTCAACGGGATGCCGATGAGGCTCTCGACCTGTCCCAGCTGTACGGGCTCGATGGTTGCGTAGTACGTGCCGACCGTCAGTACGGGCACCGCCGCCGCAATCCAGGAACGGTGATACCGCGTTCGCAGGGCGAGCGCGAGGTACGCGGCGAAGCCCAGCAGTGTGGCCAGCTCGACGAGGTGCAGTGCAGCCTCGCCGTATCCCGCGATCGCGCCACCGACGACATAGAAGGCGTAGATGCCGGGCTGCTTGACGTCCCAGATGTCGCGGTACAGCACGTCGCCGTGCGCGAGCTGGCGAGCGCCGGACGCGAAGAGGGCCTGGTCGCCCGTGAACGGTTGCACCGCAACGATCACCCCGAGGAGCGCGATCACGGCGAGCCCGGCCGCCAGGAACCGCGCGAACCGCCGATCGCCGGTACGCGTCGTTGCGCCGGTCACGTCGCGATCATGCCTGGCGAGCAGTCGCGGCGGGCGAGGTCAGGTCGTCGCGTTGGCGAGGTCCATCGCCCACCACAGGAAGTTCCGGGTCTGCTCGATGATCTGGTCGTGGTGTTCACCGTAGGGCACGTGGCAGGTGGCGTCCCACGACTCGAGGAACGCCGGCAGACCGGCGGCCTTGGCCCGGTCGATCGTTCCCGTGGCCCACGCGTAGTTCACGAGCGGGTCGGTCGTGCAGTGGAAGTCGAGCACGGGCGCGTCACCCGCGGAGATGGTGCCGGTCACCAGCTGCGCACCGGAGATGCCGACCGCGCCGGCGACGCGGGCGCTGGCATCTTCCGATGTGGAGTACGCGACGTTGAGCGCGGCGATGGCGCCGGCGGACGACCCCCCGATCGCGATGCGATCGGGGTCGACGCCGTAGGTGGCCGCGTTCGTGCGCAACCACCGGACTGCCGTCTGGGCGTCGGCGGTGGCTTCCTGGATCGCCTGAATGCAGTTCGACTGGTTCCCCGAACACCCCGGTGACTCCAGGCGATAGTCGATCGAGATGTTGACGTACCCGAACTTCGCGAAGTTGTTCGCCTCGTCGACGATCTCGCCGGACGTGCGCGTGCCGCAGCAGAAGGAGCCGCCGTGCACCCAGACGACCGCCGGCCGGTTGGTCACCGTGTCGCCGGTGGGCGTGTACATGTCGAGCTTGAGGTCCACCGTCTGGCCGCTGAGGTTGACCGCGCTGGCGTACGAGATCCCGCTCGTCACGGTGATTCCCGAGAAGACCTGGTCGCGATACCGCACCGGGGCGTCTCCCGGAGGGTTGACGCGGGGCCAGTTACATCCCGCGGCGACGATGACGAGCAGTGCGACGACGGGGAGCAATCGGGTACGAATCATCCGCCGATGGTACCGGTCGGTCCCGGACGCCGAAACCGCACCGACGGGGTCAGCGACCGCGCCGCAGGATCGTGCCGGGTGTGGCACCGGTGAACTCGCCGGCGCGGACGATCTCGGTCCCGGCGACGAGGACTCGATCGACGCCCTCGCTGTCGACCACGATCCGGCTTGCCCCGCCAGGGAGATCCTCGACGGTGTGTTCGCGCCCGGGCCCCACGGTCACGGGGTCGAAGACGACGAGATCGGCCTGGGCGCCGGGGGCGATGCGACCGCGATCCGCGAGTCCGTAGAGGTCGGCCGGGACCGAGCTCAGGAGGCGGACTGCTTCCTCGAGGGTCAGGAGTCCGTGATCGCGCACCGCGGGTCCGACAAGGAATGTCGAATACCCCGCCATGCAGAACATGTCGAGATGAGCGCCCGCGTCGGACGCCCCGACGATCGCGCGCGGATCCCGCCACACGTCGGCTCGCGCCGCCCAGGTGGCGTCGTCTTCCACGGGGAGGTCGGGGCGGAGTCCGGTGCGCAAGCCGTCGGCGACGACGATGTCGAGCAACGTGTCGAACTCGGTCGTGCCGAGGTCACGCGCGATGTCGCGCACGGCCCGTCCCTCCTGGGCGCGGGTCTCGGGCGTGAAGCCCTCCACCACGGTGAATCGGCCCCAGTTGGCCAGGCCGGCGAGCACGCCTGCCTCCTCGGAGTGCGCGCCGGCGTCGAGCCGGCGTCGGACCTCCGGGTCGGCGAGGAGCGCGATCCGTTCGGGGATCGGGCGGCCGAGCACCTCCCGCCAGCCAGGCAGCCCGTCGAGGACGAACCCGGAGAGGAACGACAGCCGGATCCGCATCGACTGCGGGATGGTGAGCGCGACGACGCGTGCGCCGCGTTCGGCCGCGCGTGACGATGCCGCGAGTTGGTGCTCATGGTTGCCGGTCGCACTCACGCCGAGCACGTTCCAGTTGAGGGGGCTGTCCGCGGCGAGGCAGAGGTCGGTCATCAGGTCGACCTCGGCATCGGTGAACCCGTTCAGGCACCCCGGGATGATGAGTTCGAGCTGCGTGCCGGTGTACGGACCCAGCACTCCGGCTAACGCGATGAGTTCCTCGCTCGTCGCGAAGCGCGACGGCACTGGGTCGCCGTTGCCGTCGTTGTGGGTCGGCGCCTGCGAGCTCGAGAGCCCCATCGCGCCGGCGTCGATCGCGTCGCGCAGGAGCCCGGCCATCGCCTCGATCTGCGGCGCGGCCGCGGCGTCGCCGGTCGCGTGGTCTCCCATGACCGCTCGGCGCACTGCGCTGTGGCCGGCGAGGAACCCGGCGTTGACGGCCGCACCGCGGGACGCGAGGAGGTCGAGGTAACCACCGAAGTCGTCCCATTCCCAACCCACCCCGGACTCGATGGCCGGGAGGGGGATGCCCTCGACACGCGCCATCAGCCGCGCGAGGTAGTCCGTGTCCGCGGCCCGGGCGGGGGCGAGGCCGAATCCGCAGTTGCCGCCGAAGACGGTCGTGACCCCGTGCAGCGGCGACGGGCTCGCGCTCGGGTCCCAGAGCAGCTGCGCGTCGTAGTGGGTGTGAAGGTCGATGAACCCGGGCGCGACCACGTGGCCGCTCACGTCGACGGTCCGCGCGCTCGGCGTCTCGGCAGCATCCGCACCGATCGCGACGATGCGCCCGTCGGCGATGGCGATGTCGCCGACGAACGCGGCGGCGCCGGTGCCGTCCACCACGGTGCCGCCGCGCAGCACGACCTCGGCGCGCGTCATGACGGCGCCGAGGGATCCGGGATCCGCAGTTCGGCGGGGACCTCGACCCGGAACAACCGCGCCGCGTTCTCCCAGGTGACCTTGCGGACCGTCTCCGGAGCAACGCCGGTCAGGTCGACGCGAGCGCGGGCCTGGGTATCCGGCCAGGTCGAGTCGGCGTGCGGATAATCGGTTTCCATCATGATGTGGTCCACCCCGATGTGATCGCGCAGCGCGAACGACGTGGGGAGATCGATCGTGCAGAACCAGAAGTTCCGGCGGAGCGCATCGGTCGGGCTGATCGACGGATCCGTCCATGCGGAGAGTCCGGTCGCCGAATGGTCGAGCACGTAGTCGATGCGGTCGATGAGCATCGGCACCCAGCTGATCCCGCCCTCGGAGAACGCGACGTCGAGCTTCGGGAACCGAGTCGGAATGCCGGCCCACAGCCAGTCGGCCGCGGCCACCATCGCGTTGACCGGGAACAGCGTCGTGTACAGCTCGAGCGGTGCGTGTGGTGAACGAGCGGCCGTCCAACTACTCGACGCGTTGTGCAGGCAGACGACGGTCTGGGTCTCCTCGCACGCGCGGAGGAGCGGATCCCAGTGGTCGGTGTGCATCGAGGGCAGCCCGAGGTCGACGGGGTTCTCGGGGAAGGAGATCGCGACGAACCCACGATCGGCATTGGTGCGGACCTCCGCGGCCGCAACCGCGGGATCGAGCAGCCACGGGAGTTGGTTCGCGAGCAGTCGGCCCGGGTGCGCCCCCGCCCATTCCTCGTGCATCCACTGGTTCCACGCGCGGAGACAGGCGAGGCCGAGTTCCGGGTCGGACGTGCGGGCGAAGACCGTCCCCGCGAACCCGGCGATGAGTGACGGGAAGCACAGGGACGCGAACACACCGTCGAGGTCCATGTCGGCGACGCGGGCATCGGCGTCGTGACAACCGGGCCGCATCTCGTCGAAGCGGGCCGGTTCGAGCGACCACTCCGACTTCGGTCGGCCGGCGATCGCGTTGAGGCCCACCTGTGGGTACCGGTGACCGTCGAACTCCCACAGCTCGTTGCCGACCTCGTCCTCGATGACCCGCGGCGCGCGGTCGGCGAGCGCGTCCGGCATCCGACCCACGAACAGGTCGCGCGGCTCGATCAGGTGATCGTCGACCGAGATGATGGTGAACGTCCGCTCGGCCGGCGCGGGGTCGGGCAAGAGGGTGCTGCGCGTGCGCACGTCGTCACTCTCGCAGGCGAGCCGACGACGGACAAGGTCACGGTCGTCAGATGCCCCGCTCGATGGCCGCGGCCTACGGTGTGGACGTGGCTTCCGATCTCGACCCCGAACCGCGGTGGCGGGCCGCCCGGCAGGCCCGGGTGGCGGCGCGGATCCACACCGTGGCGGACGCGCGGCGGTTCGCCGAGCGGCGGGTGCCGCGGCCGGTCTTCGACTACATCGAGGGCGCGGCCGGATCGGAGTCGACCTTCGCCGAGAACCATCGCGAAGTGGAGGCCGTCGGTTTCCGGCCCCAGGTGGGTGCGCCGCGGCCACCCTTCGGTCCCGACATCTCGACCACCGTCCTCGGGAGCCCGATCTCGATGCCGCTCCTCGTCTCACCCGTCGGGTTCACCCGCATGATGGACATTCGCGGTGACGTCGCGGGGGCGCGTGCCGCGGCGGCCGCCGGCACGGGCTTCACGCTCAGCTCGATGTCGGGACATTCGATGGCGGACGTCGCGGCGGCCGGCGCCGCGCCGAGTTGGTTCCAGCTCTACTGCCTCGGTGGTCGGGCCGGGGCGGAGCAGTTGATCGACCGCGCCCAGGCGGTCGGGTTCAGCGCGTTGGTGGTCACCCTCGACACCCAGGTACCCGGCAACCGCGAACGCGACACGCGCTACGGACTGTCACCTCCGCTGCAGGTGACACGCGAGACGGCGATGAAGATGGCGCCCCACGCGGTGCGACACCCCTGGTGGACCGCAGATCTGGTGATGGATCGCTTCCAGCTCGATCTCGTCAACGCGATCGGACTGGAGCGCGACGGTGCAGAGGTGTCCGCGCTGGAGGCCCTGATGCACTGGCTCGGTTCGCCGCCCGGGTGGGACGACTTCGGCTGGATGCGTGACCAGTTCGACGGCCCCATCATCGCCAAGGGTGTCATGACCGGCGACGACGCGCGCCGCGCGGTCGACTGTGGGGTCGCCGCGATCATCGTGTCGAACCACGGGGGTCGCCAGCTCAACTCCGCCCCGGCGACGATCACCGCGCTCGTGGACGTCCTCGACGCGGTCGGCGATCAGGTCGAAGTGTTGGTCGACGGAGGGTTCCGGCGCGGCGCCGATGTCGTGAAGGCCGTGGCGCTCGGCGCCCGCGCCGCGATGGTCGGCCGCCCCTGGGTCTACGGATTGGCCGCCGCGGGCGAGCCGGGCGTGTCCCGGGTGCTGTCGATCCTGCGGGAGGACATCGATCGGACGATGCGTCTCATCGGCGCGGCGTCGATCGGCGAGTTGCATCCCGGATTCGTCACCCTCCCGGATCGTCCGTGAGCACGCTCGAACAACTCACCGACGCGGCCGCGGCCGTCGCGGCCGCGTACCCGGGCACGTCGTGTCAGCTCGCGGTCGGTCGCGGAGGCGACATCGTGGAGTTCGCGACCTTCGGCGACGCGACCGACAGCCATCGGTTCCCGATCTTCTCCGCGACCAAGCCGTTCGTCTCGTCTGTGGTGTGGTTGCTGTTGGCCGACGGGCTCGTGGACCTCGCCGACCCGATCGAGCGGTACGTTCCGGAGCTGGCCGCGTCGCGCCTGGGTCCGGTCACCGTGGCCCACGTGATGCTCCACACCGCGGGATTTCCGGGCGCACCCATGGACACGGTTGAGGGTGGCGACGCGTCGGCGCGCCGAGCCCGCTTCGCGACCTGGACGTCGGAGTGGGAGCCGGGGAGCCGGTTCGAGTATCACGCCGAGAGCGCCCACTGGGTGCTCGCCGACCTCATCGACCGGGTGACGGGCGAGGACTATCGCGACGTGCTCGAAGCGCGCGTCTGTGCCCCACTCGGAGTGCCGCGCATGCTCGGAATCCCGGTCGACGCGCAAGGCGACATCGTTGCGATGGTCCCGACCTCCGAGGCCGCGGCCGCCGACCCGTTGCGTCGGCTCGATGCGCCGGCGGCCCGACTCGCCGGGAACCCCGCCGGCGGCGGGTGCATGACCGCGGCCGACCTCGCGCGCTACTACCAGGGCCTGCTCCACAAC
>CAZJBJ010000166.1:0-7613 GCA_964544295.1 uncultured Bifidobacteriaceae bacterium | reverse complement strand
CAGCCAGCGCCGGGAGCGGTCTCCGCCTGGACGTCATCATCGCGATGCTCGTCGGCGGGGTCGTCGCCGCCCCGCTGGCCGCACACGTCGTCCGGTTCATCGCGCCGAGAATCCTGGGACTCGCGGTCGCCGGGCTCCTGATCTTCACGCAGGGACGCGAACTCGCAGGGAACATCGAAACGCCGGGTTCCCGCTGGCTCGGATACTGCCTCCTGCTCGTCGCGCTGACCCTGGCCGCAATTCGGCCCCGTATCGGTCGCGCCAGCAGGATCGCCCCGTGATCGGAGCCGACGCAGGGCCCCGTGCGCGTCGGGCGGTGGGTCGGCTCAGCCGTAGATCGTGCGGGTGACCCACTCGGCGACGAGCGCCGGCTTGTCCTCGCCGTCGATCTCGACGGTGAAGTTGCGGGTCGTCTCGATCGCGCTGCCCTTCAGCTCGACGTTCGCCGTCACCGCGCGCGCCCGGATGCGGGAACCGACCTTGACCGGACTCACGAACCGCACCCGGTTGAAGCCGTAGTTGATGCCCATGAGGACACCCTCGTAGCGCGACGGGTCCTCGGGGGCGCTGCTCGCACCCTTGGCGAGGTGGGTGAGCATCGACAGGGTCAGGAACCCGTGGGCGATGGTCGTCCCGAACGGCGTGTTCTTCGCGGCCTCGGGATCCACGTGGATGAACTGGTGGTCGTGGGTCACGTCGGCGAACTGGTCGATCTGGTTCTGGGTGACCTCGAACCAGTCCCCGGTCCCTTCGTCGTTGCCGACATCGGTCAGGAACTTCTGATAGGCGCGCTCGGCTGCTTCACTCATGCCCGGGACCTTAGAACGTGCACCTCCGACGCCGTCGAGCCGCCAGATTTCACGCAGACTGCAAAAAGATGCTTCACTGGCCGGGAGCCGAACGAGGTGCCCGGAGCTGCCATGACCGCGATCGACCACGAGACCCTGCGACGGAAGTACGCGCAGGAACGCGAGAAGCGCATCCGACCCGAAGGCAAGGACCAGTACCTCCAGCCCACGGGCCGCTTCGCCCACCTGCTCGAGGACCCGTACACCCCGCGGGTGGAACGTGACCCGGTCCGCGACGAGGTGAACGTCGTCGTCATCGGTGGTGGCTTCGGCGGGGTGTGCACCGGTGCGCAGCTGAAGATCGCGGGCGTGGACGACGTCCGCATCATCGAGGGCGGCGGCGACGTGGGCGGGGCCTGGTACTGGAACCGGTACCCCGGCGCGATGTGTGACACCGCGGCGATGGTCTATCTCCCCATGCTCGAGGAGACGGGCTATCGGCCGACGATGAAGTACGTGCCCGCGACCGAGATCCACGACCACGTGCGGCGCATCGCGACCCAGTACGGCCTCTACGACAACGCCCTGCTCTCCACCGAGGTGACCGAGCTGGTCTGGGACGACACGAGCGCCCGCTGGATCGTCCGGACCGATCGCGGCGACGAGATCCGGGCCCGGTTCGTGGCGATGGGTACCGGTCCGCTCCACCGGCCGAAGCTCCCCGGCATTCCCGGGATCGAGACCTTTGCCGGTCCTGCGTTCCACACCGCCCGCTGGGACTACGCCATCACCGGCGGCGGCCCGGACGCGCCGATGACCGGGCTCACCGATCGCCGCGTCGGCATCATCGGCACCGGCGCGACCGCGGTCCAGTGCATCCCTCCCCTGGGCCGCGACGCCAAGGAACTGTTCGTGTTCCAACGCACGCCGTCGTCCATCGACGTGCGCGCGAACCACGAAATCGATCCCGAGTGGTTCGCGACGTTGGAGCCCGGATGGCAACACCGATGGCTCATCAACTTCGCGACGCTCCAGACCGGCGGCTTCGCGGATGAGGACCTGGTCAAGGACGGCTGGACCGACATCGCCCAGCGCATCCGTGACCGTGTCGTCGCCGACATCGCGAACGCGAGCCCCGATCGACCGTTCGACGTCGACGCGTTCCAGCGCGCGTATCAGGACAGCGACGACGAGAAGATGACCGAGATCCGCGCCCGCGTCGACGCGATCGTCGAGGACCCCGACACCGCCGCCGCGCTGAAGCCGTGGTACCGCCAGCTGTGCAAGCGTCCCTGCTTCCACGACGAGTATCTCCAGACCTACAACCGGCCCAACGTCCACCTCGTCGACACCGACGGTCGGGGCGTCGACCGCATCGACGAGACGGGCGTCTGGGTCGCTGCGGACCACTACGACCTCGACCTGCTGATCTTCGCCTCCGGGTTCGAGGTCGGCACGGAGTACTCCCGCCGGTCCGGCTACGAGACCGTCGGCCGCGACGGCGTGACCCTCACCGACCGGTGGGCGAACGGGTCCGAGACCCTGCACGGCATCCACGTGCACGGGTTCCCCAACCTCTTCATCATCGCGATCTCCCAGGCCGCCAACCTGATCTCCAACATCACCTCGAACCTGGTCGACAGCGGACGCACCATCGCCGCGGTGATCGCCCACGCGATCGAGACCGACACCGACGAGGTCGAAGTCACCGAAGTCGCGGAGCAGTCTTGGGTCCAGATGCTGGAAGCCAACCCGCGCGCCTTCGGCGGCGACCCGACCTGCACCCCCGGCTACTACAACAACGAAGGCCACGAAATCGGCCGCAAGGACTGGCTCGGCGGCAGCGGCTACCCCGAAGGGCCGGTCGCCTTCTTCGACTACATCGACCGGTGGCGCACGTCCGGCGAGTTCACCGGACTGGAGTTCCGCACCCGCTGACGCACGGCGCTCGCGGCCGCGCTCAGTCGAGCGCCGGGACAAGCGACGTCGGGAGGCGCTTCGCCAGTGCGGCCATCCGCATGAACGCCGCGACCGCGACCGCGTAGACCCCCAGCGCGAGGAACTGCACGGCGTTGAACCCGAACGACATCGACAGGATCGTGGTCAGCACCGAACCGATCACCGAGAAGAACCCGTTCACCGCCCACGACCACGCGATGTACTCGTCGCTCAGCGGACTCAGCTTCGCCACGAGCCCCAACCCGAGGGGCATGAAGACGCCGAGGCAGAGCCCCAACGGCGCCAGCACCAACAGCGCGACGACGATCCGCACGAACAGGCTCCGGTCGAGCAGCGAGTCGGTCAGGTCGTCCAGGCCGAACTCGTAGAACAGCGTGATCACGAAGAGCACGCCGAACAGCACCGGCATGACCCCCGGCCGGCCGACGAGCCGACGGCTCAGCAACGCACCGATACCGGTGAACACCAGGATCGAGGCCAGGGTCACGGTCAACGAGAAGGTCGGATACCCGAGGAATCGCACGAGCCGTTGGATCATCGTGACCTCGTAGAACATGAACCCGAGCCCGAGCGCGGAGAAGTACAGCGCCGAGATGCCCTTGCCGGGCATGGCCTTCCATTCCTTCCGCACGAAGAAGAACGGCGCGAGCAGGAACAGCGCGGCGTAGAGCACCGAGACTGCGAGCAGCAGCACCAGCACACGCTCACCCACGACGTCTTCCGGGTTACTGGCGGTCACCGGATGGAAGATGTTCGCCAGCACGTCGTCGAACTGTACGAAGTGCCAGAAGAACGGCGCGTCATCGGTGATGGCGCTGATGTCACGTGGGTACGCCGCCGAGATCTTTCGCCCCGTGGCGTCGTCGGCCGCGGCCAGGCGCCCCACGACGTTGTCGCTCGGCGACAGCCCCGGCGCCCACTGGGTCTTCACGTACGGCAACTCCGGCACCTTGGCGGAATAGCGCTCGACCTCGGCGGGCGTGAACGGCGTGCGCTTGATGATCATCGTCGACAGGTCGCCGCCGTCGGGCTCGATGAACGCGGAGACGATCATGTGCTTGGTCGGGTCTTCGATCCCCGCGTCCCGGAGCGCTGCGCGCGCGGTGTTGATGTAGCGCAACGTGCGACTCGGTGCGGCCTTGAAGTCGAGCTCGCCGAACTGCACCACCATGACACCCCGGTCGGTCAGGTGCTCCAGCGTGTTCGCGATCATCTCCTTCGTGTACAGGTAACTCTCGGAGAGGACGAAGGCGCCCGACGACGCCGCGTTGTTGGCCGCGTAGCTGTCGGGCGCCACGTACCAGACCAGGTCGTAGTCGGTCGTGCTGCGGGCGAGGAAGGTGCGCCCGTCGGCTTGGTGCAACGACACGCCGGGTTGATGGCCGAGGTCGCCGCTGTACTCCTTGTAGTGGTCCTGCAGGAGCGAGAGGGTCACCGGATTCAGCTCGACACCGTCGATCTTCTTCGCACCGAAGTGCAACGACGCCAGGATCTCGTTGCCGGCCGCCGAGCCGATGATCAGGTCCCGCTCGGGCGGGGTCCCGAGGACCGCGAACGGTAGCGCGCGCGGGTCGCCGTCGTAGCGGGTGAGTCCGGCCGGGTTGCCGTCGTACTTGTGCATCGCCGAACCGAACGTGCCGTCGTGCAACAAGAGTGCAGCGTCGCCGGGGACCGGGAGCACGTCGACCCGAAACACCGGACCCCATTCCGAGAAGGTCGTGTGGCCGTCGGTCCCCTTGGTGGCTTCGGTCTTCACGTCCGGCGGGGTCAGCACGCCCGTGAGCACGAGCACGAGCGCGACGGCGGTGCCCGCTCCGAGGATCGACATCGCACTCACACGCCGCGGGAGCACGATGAGCCCGACGACCGCGAAGATCAACGCGGAGAGCATGATGACGTCCGGCGGACCCATCCGCGTGATCAACGGGATCGCCGCCAGGCACCCGAGCCCGGCGCCGATCAGGTCGGCGAAATACAGGCGACCGATCCCGCCCTCGGGCGCCCGCCCGAGGATGGTGGCCACGATCACCCCGAGCGCGATGAACGACGCGAAGATCAGCAGGCAGATCAGCGCCAGGATCCCGAGGTTCTTGAACGACGCGGACGTGCCGTAGTCCCAGATGGACAACGTGTCGACCGGCAGCCGGGAGATCACGAGGTAGCCGACCGCGATGCTGCCCGCGCCGAAGATCGAGAACCGACCGATCAGCCGATCGGTGGCCATGGCCCGCAGTCGCGGGGACAGGACCACGAGGATGCCCCCGGAGCCGATGCCGAGCAGCGCGAGGCCGATGACGAGGTAGGTGTAGTAGTACCAGAGCTTGTACGAGACGATTCGGGTGTAACCGACCTCGAGCAGCAGTCCGGCCATGCTCACGAGGAAGATCGAGCTGATCTGTTGCGCCCGCTCCCTCGCAGAGTTCGGTGCTTCCATTCGTACCGCTCCGTCGTCGTTGTCGCCCGGACGCCCCCGGGTCGGCGGCGCCGAGATGGTACCGGCGCTCGCGACCCCGACCGGGGTTCCCCGCTCTCTCGCCGAGGCGTCGGTCCGCCACCCCTACGATGCGGCCATGTTCATGCTCCGGTTCGACATGCGCGCACCGTCGGTCGGACCGGCCGCGATCGACGATCTCTACGCCGCGGCAATCGAGATGTCGGAATGGGGCGAGGCCAACGGCGCGCTGTCGATCGTGCTCTCGGAACATCACGCATCGCCTGACGGCTATCTCCCGTCGCCGGTGGTGCTGGCGTCGGCGATCGCGGCACGGACCACATCGGTGCCGATCACCGTCGCAGCACTGTTGCTGCCGCTGCACGACCCCGTGCGGATCGCCGAGGACATGGCCGTCGTCGACATCATCAGTCGCGGTCGGGTGATGTACGTGCTCGGGCTCGGCTACCGGCCCGAGGAGTACGCGATGTTCGGGCAGTCGATGTCGACCCGCGGGGCACGCATGGAGGAGTGCATCACCACGCTTCGCCGCGCGTGGTCCGGGGAGCAATTCGTGTACCAGGGCCGGCCCGGCCAGGTGACGCCAACGCCGTTCACACCCGGCGGTCCGATGGTGATGTACGGCGGTGGCACCCCGGCGGCCGCCCGCCGCGCCGCCCGCCTCGGCATGGGCTTCTTCGCCCAGACCGGCGAGGGCGACCTCGAAGCCGTCTACCGCGCGGAGTGCGCAACGCACGGTGTCGAACCCGGCATGTGCATGATCCCCACGTCGGGATCGGCGACCTCGATGTTCGTCGTCGAGGACGTCGACCGCGGGTGGGAACGACTCGGCCCGTACCTGCTGCACGACGCGCAGATGTACGCGTCGTGGCTGCTCGACTCGGTTGCCGCCAGCAAGTCGACCGCGCCGACCATCGACGCGCTCCGCGCCGAGCGAGGGCCGTACCGGATCGTCACACCGGACGAGGCGACCGAGTACGCACGCGAGCACGGGACACTCCCCCTCCACCCACTCTGTGGTGGATGCCCCCCGGAGCTGGCGTGGGAGACGTTGCACCTCGTCGTCGATCGGGTGCTGCCCGCGTTGGCCCGACCCTCCGACTGACGCTCAGCGGAAGTCGGCGCAGGCCGCGCGTTCGGCTGCGCTGCCCTGCCCGTACGGGTCGATGCCCGTTCGGGCGCCGATGAGCACCCAGCTGTTGTGCGCCTCGTTCATGTAGACGAACGGTGCCGGACACGCGATCCGGATGATACGCATGCCCGCGCACATCCCGGGCTGGTCCACGCACGTGAAGCCGAGATGACCGAGCGCGCTGCCGGCGGCGCAGGCCGCGTCGAATCCCGGAGCCTGATGCGCGGCGAGATAGGCGAGCGCGTCCGCGCACGTGGTCGCCAGCGCGGAACGCGATGGTTCCGGTGCGGGGACCGAGTCCGGCGCCGGCGGCGGGGCCGTGGTCAGGGCCGTGGTCGGGGCCGGCGTTGGCGGGGTCGTCGACGTGCTCGCGACCGGGTCGGCGCGTGTCACCTGCTCGCCGAGCACCTCGACCGGTTTCGGCGAGACGGGTTTCGGCGAGACCGATCTCGGCGCCTTCCGGTCCGGTCCGGCCCGGTCGGACGAGCCGAACGACGAGCCGGACGACGAGCAGCCGACGATGCCGATGACGAGGAGGAGCAACACCATCGCCGCCCGACGCGTCCCGAGACCGCTCGGCCCGTCATCCGCGCCCCCCATGGCCGGCAGTCTGGCGGCTGCCGACCGTCACGGACAACTACGACGCTTCGGTCAGACGGCTGAGCTCAGGCGTCGTAGCCCATGATCGCCTTGGTCTCGAGGTACTCCTCGAACCCGAGCGCGCCCCACTCCCGGCCGTTGCCCGACTGGTGGTAGCCCCCGAACGGAGCGTTGAAGTCCGGGCCGGCGCCGTTGACGTGCACGTTGCCACTGCGGATCCGCCGTGCCATCGCCTTCGCCCGGTCGGGCGAACCGGAGATGTAGCCGGAAAGGCCGTAGACCGTGTCGTTGGCGATGCGGACGGCGTCGTCGTCGTCCTCGTATCCGATCATCACGAGCACCGGTCCGAAGATCTCCTGCTGCGCGATCGTCATGTCGTTGGTGACGTGGGAGAAGACCGTCGGTCGCACGTAGTAGCCGGTTTCGAGTCCCTCGGGCTTGCCCGGACCACCGACTTCGAGTTTCGCGCCCTCACCGATGCCCTTCTCGATCAGCTGCTGGATCCGGCTGTACTGCGTCTCGGAGACGACCGGGCCGATGGTGACGCCATCCGCGCGCGGGTCGCCGACCACGATGTTGCGCGCGGCCTCGGCCGCGACGGCGGCGGCTTCGTCCATGCGGGCCGCCGGCACCAACATGCGCGTGGGCGCGTTGCACGTCTGACCGGAGTTCGTGCACATCG
>CAZJBJ010000165.1:0-7669 GCA_964544295.1 uncultured Bifidobacteriaceae bacterium | reverse complement strand
CCCTGACTCCCCCAGCCCCACCCCTGCGTTCTCGTACACGAGCTGCACGCCCTGGCGTGCGCTCCGCGGTGGAGAACGCTCCGACGGGCCCGTCGGCGGCCAACGCGTGCCGCCGGAACTGCTCGACACCCGCGGCGACGACGGTCTCGTGCGCCCAGGCCATGACCGGGCGGGCGACGGTCGCGGCGCGGGCCAGCCCCGGATGGGTCAGCCTCAGGCTGGACACGAGCCGGGCGGAGGAACCCGTCGACCGGGGGGTGAGTTCCAACCGCGCCGGGCCGTCGACGTCACCCGACACGGTGGCCTCGACGACCGATCCGGGGACGAGCCGATCAACCCGGATCGCGCACCGGAGCGAGTACGGCAACGGCGCCTGGATGCGACACCGCGCCACGACACCGGGGCGCAGCCCGTCGACGTCGAACTCCCGGAGCCAGTCCCACCAGCGTCGGTAGTCGTCCGTTCGGGCGAGGGCGGTCCAGAGTTCGTCGGTGGACACCGGGAACCACCACGTGCGATCGAACCGGAACGGCGCCGCCATCCCGTCACCCTTCCACGGACCCGACCCGATTGCACGCGCCCCGTCGACCGTGCGAGTCCTCCTCTGCGCGTTCTCGTACGCGAACTGCACGCCAGGGCGTGCAGCTTGTGTACGAGAACGCAGCAACGGGAGTCAGTCGACGGCGATCGTGAGTTCGTCGAGACCGCGGAACGGGCCCCGCTGATGCCAGGGCGGCGGATCGTCCGTGGCGCGAGCCCCCGGGAATCGTTCGACGACGGCCATGAGCATGGCCTCGACCTCCATCCGGGCGAGGGACGCCCCGAGACAGAAGTGCGGACCGAGGGCGAAGCTGAGTGCGGGCGGCCCCGCCCGGCCGGGCTCGTACTCGTCGGGCCGGTCGTACGCCTTCGGGTCCCGGTTGGCAGCCGCGAGGAAGACCATGACCGGTGCGCCGGCCTCGACCGGTACCCCGTCGATCTCGACGGTCTCGGCCGCGAACCGGGCGACGTAGTGCGTCGGGGTCGCGAGCCGGGTGATCTCCTCGATCACGGTGACGTCGACGGGGAGCGCCGGGAGTAGGCCCTGGCGCGCCAGCAGCGAGAGACCGTTGCCGAACAGGTCGCGGGTCGTGCGGTGCCCGGCCGAGTAGAGCGTCGCCACCAGCGACATCAGTTCGGCGTGAGTCAGACGCTCGCCGTCCTCCTCGGCGTGGACGAGCGCGGTCAGGAGGTCGTCGGCCGGTTCGGTGCGGCGCCGGTCGAGCTCGGCGCCGAGCACCGCGTGCATGCCCTCGGCCGCGGCCACGGCGACCGCGCGGTCCGCCGTCGATACCGACGTCCCGAAGATCGGCGTGATCGCGTCGCTGAGTTCGGTGAGGCGGTCGCGATGTTCGACGGGCACGCCGAGCAACTCCGAGATGACGAGTGACGGGAGCGGGTGGGCGAGGCCTCCCATCACCTCGACCGTGCCGTCGACGATGGGGATCTCCGCCACCATCCGCCGGGCGCTCGCTTCGACCCAGGGCCGGAGATCCCGGACCCGGCGGGGCGTGAACGCCTTCGCGACGAGCCCGCGCACCCGTGGATGGTCGGGCGGGTCGAGGAAGTTGATCCGTCGGCTCATCTCGTCGTGCAGAGCGCCCGGCGGCAGGGACGCGGCGTAGAGGAACCCGAGTGTGCCCGAGCGGAATCGGGGGTCACGCAACACGAACGACGCCGCATCGTGGGAGAACACCGCCTGGCGACCACCCGCAAGGTCGACGACGGGACCCTGGTCGCGCAGCGCGGCGTAGGTCGGGAACGGATCGTCGAGCTCGCCCAACGTCGCGGGATCGAAGGGTGCCGTCATGGTCCGAGTCTGGCGCACCCGACCGTCGACCGCGCCAGAGGCCACGCCCGTGGCCGAAGTTGCTTGTCGACCTCGGTCGCCGGTCGCGATCCGGTCGCCGGTCGCGATCCGGTCAGCGCCGCATTCCGACCCGCGGAGCGCACGCCCTGGCGTGCAGCACGTGTACGAGAACGCGAACGAGGGGGTCAGACTTCGGGGGGTGAGGTGACGATGACGTCGTGGGCGTCGATGAGGACGGTGCGGCCGGTCAGTTCGAGGACTCCGTCGGCGAGGCGACGGATGTCGAGGCCACCGAGGTTCGGCACCGAGTGGGGTTCGGAACCGAGTGCCCGTTCCACCACGCGGATCAGACCACCGTGACTCACGACCAGCGTCGGCGCGTCGGCGGCCGCGGCCGCCGCGGCGATGTCGGTGATCGCGGCCCAGGCCCGGTCGTGGAGGAGGTCGTCGGTCTCGAAACCGTCGGGCCGGTGACCCTCGGAGAGGAATCCGGGCCAGCCGGCCTCGATCTCCGTGCGGGTCTTGCCGGTCCAGTCCCCTGCGTCGCGCTCCTCGAGCCGCGGGTCACTCGCCACGCTCAGCCCGAGTTCGGCGGCGACGATCGTGGCGGTGCGGTGCGCCCGCTGCAGCGGCGACGCCCAGATGCTGCGAATCCCGTGGTCGACCAGTCCGGTCGCAGCCACCTCGGCCTGGCGCTCCCCCAGCTCGGACAGCGGCGGATCGGCCCGACCCTGCCAACGCCCGTCGGCGTTCCAGGTGGACTGGCCGTGGCGGACGAGCAGGATCCGCGTCAATCGCGTTCCCAGGGCAACACCGAGACCGGCTCGTCGCTCGGCACCGGCGTCGCGTCGACCAGTTCGAACTCACCGTTGCGGAACACGAGCGCGGTCGGCTTGCCCTCCAACGGCGGCCGCAGGCTCCCGCGACCGGGCGCGATGTACACCCGGATGGTGCGCTTGCCGCCGGCCGTCGGCAGATTCACGCGGTCCGACGACGGCCACTTGACCGACGCGGCCGGGAACACGAGCGACTGGTATGCGCCGAACTTCTGCTTCGTGAGGCTGGCGCTGACCCGCTCGGACGCGGCGGTCGAGAGCGTGGCCGGCAACTTGAACTTGTCCATCTCCTCCTTGACGATGGACTTCAGCTCGGCCTTGCCGGTCACCTTCCCCGCGAGGATCCGGGTGCGCGCCGCGTTGGACGCCTTGTTGACCCGTTCGAGTGTGCGCTTGAGGTCGTCGAACACATCGGGATCGGGCAGGAGACGAAAACTGATCGGGGCGGCCATAGGGCCCAAGAGTGTGCCCGATCGGCGCCGGTCCGGGCGAACGGATTCAGCCGACCAATCCGGCCGGACCCGCAGGTGGCTGCTGCACATGGGTCCACGCCCACTGCTCGGCGCTCCACGCCCGCTCCGCTTCGTACCGCTTCAGGTTCGCCCAGCTCACCGCGGCGGGAGCGAGGTGCGCGTCGCCGATGTCGGATCCGGTCCGTACCGCGGCGAACACCGCGAACCGCTCGCGGACCGTCAACGCTTCGCCGCCCGGCCACGATCGACGCGCGAGTCTCGCTCCGCCCACGCCGGAGCCCATGCCAATACCCAGCGCCATGGGCAGCGGATTGGGATCGGTCATCCCGGCGACGAACCAGAAGGCGACGATCGTCGCAGTAATGATGATCGCCTGGACGCCGGTGGCCAGCCACCAGTACCGCACACCCCACACCAGGCGATCGAACACGGGCGCAAGTCTCCCACCGAGCCGGTTCAGTCGTCGAGGACCTCGCCGCCGATGCGCCAGTAGACGCCGTGATCACGGGCCAGGAGTTGCTCGTCCACCAGGCCCCGCCGGAGCGCAGCGGTGTCCGCATGGCGTTGGCCGAGGATGAGGTTGACCCGCGGTTCGGAGTACCGCTCCCCCGGTTCGAAGTCCTGCACCAACCAGTCGAGGAGGATCCGCCGCTTCTTGTGCTGCATCGGGATCTGGGTGATCCGGCCCTCACGCACGAAACTGCGCAGCACCCGGGAGACCTCCGGGTCGAGTCGGTCGTCGACGGGTTCGACCGGCGCGGCGGCCACCGCCCGGGCGGCCACCGTGAACGCCTCCTCCAAGAGGTACGCCCGCTCACCGTCGCGCACCACGAGCCCGCGGTCCTCCAGTCGATACAACGCGGTGACGACGGCCCGCAGGTCGAGCCCGGCATCGCGCTGGAGCTCCGCGGTCGTGGACGCGCCGAGGATCAGTGCGGCGACGACCCGTCGGCGGTCCGGGTCGGCCAGGAGCCCGATGATCTCGCCCGCGTCCATCCGCTGATCTTCCTCCTCGCCGTCACCACCGGGCGACGATTTTCCCCCACGTGCCGCGCGTGGCGAGGCTGGCGAGGGCGGCGGGCAGTTCCGTCATCGGGATCTCCCGGGATACGAGCGGCGCGATCGCGCCCGCCTCGTGCAGCCGCATGAGTTCGGCGTGCGTCTCGTGGACGAAGGCCGGCCGCTTGATGTTGTAGAGCCCCCAGTGCACCCCGACCACGGAGTAGTTCTTGATGAGCACGTGGTTCGTGCGGGCCTCGGCGAAGCGACCGCCGGTGAAGCCGATGATGAGGATGCGCCCCTCGAACGCGATGCACTTGGTCGAGCGGTCGTAGGTGTCGCCACCGACCGGGTCGTAGATGACGTCGGCCCCGTCGCCGTCGGTGAACTCCTTGACCGCGTCGACGAAGTCACCGGCGCGGTAGTCGATCACCAACTCGGCCCCGAGGTCCCGACACACCTGGACCTTCTCCGCCCCGCCCGCGGTCGCGATCACCCGGGCGCCCGCGGCGAGACCGAGTTGGATCGCGGCCGAGCCGACCCCGCCCGCACCGGCATGGACGAGCAACGTCTCCCCCGGTTGCAGCGCCGCGCGTCGGTGCAGCGCCACGTGACCGGTCTGATAGGTGACGTGGAGCGCGGCCGCGGCGGCGTCGTCGAGCGAATCGGGGATGGGGAACACCGTGGAGGCGGGCGCGACGGTCTGTTCGGTGAACCCGCCGTTACCGAAGCGCGGGATGGCAATCACCCGGGTGCCGAGGAGGGCGGTGTCCACTCCGTCGCCGACCGCACTGACCACGCCGCTGACCTCCGCCCCCGGCGTGAACGGCAGCGGCGGCTTCACCTGGTACTCGCCACGGCACATCAGCACGTCGGGGAAGTTGAGGGAGGACGCGGCAACGTCGACGACCACCTCGCCGGACCCGGCCGTCGGCGCGTCGACGTCGTCGAGGGTCAGGACCGCCTCGGGTTCACCGAGTTCGTGCACTCTCCATGCCTGCATGAGGCCAGTCTGGCGCGCGACACCCGAACTTGCGTCGATAACCCCGCCGATCCGCGGGGTTATCGACGCAAGTTCGACGGTCGGGCGGGCGGGGCCTAACTTCCCGGCATGGGCCAGTACACACGGGACGAGATCGAGACGGCGTACGCGCACTACCGCGAGACCGCGAAGCGGTGCGGGAACGGTGGTCAGCAGTGGGACGAGTGGGCCGACCTCTTCACCGAGGACGCCGTCTACTACGAACACCTCTACGGGCGGTTCGAGGGGCGGGAGGCGATCCGCACGTGGATCCAGACCACGATGAACGAGTTCCCCAACAACGAGATGACCGACTTCCCCGCCGACTGGTGGGTGATCGACGAGGACAAGGGCTGGGTCATCGCCGCGGTCTGGAACCGCATGCAGGACCTCGGCGACGGTGAGGTGTACCAGGCGATCAACTGGTCGCGGCTCGACTACGCGGGCAACAACCAGTGGTCCTACGAAGAAGACATCTACAACGTCGACGAGTTCGCGGTGATGGTGAAGAAGTACCTACGCGCACGAAAAGCCAACCCGCCGGCGAACGGATAACGTCCGGTCAGATTCGTCACCGAAGGAGTACTGCCATGCGCGCCGCCATCTTCACCGGAACGCCGGAACTGTCCGTCGAGGACGTCACCGCGATCGAACCGGGCCCGTCCGACGTCGTGGTGCGCATCGGCGCCAGCGGCGTGTGCCACTCCGACGTGTCGGCCAGCAACGGCACGCTGCCGATCCCTGCGCCGTGCATCCTCGGCCACGAGGGTGCGGGCACGGTCGAGTGGGTCGGTTCCGAGGTCAACCGGGTGAAGGTCGGCGACCAGGTGATCGCCTCGTTCGTCCCCGCGTGCGGCAACTGCTTCTTCTGCCTGCACGGTCAGAGCAACCTCTGCACGATGAGCGGCGACGTGATGTTCTCGCCCCGGGCCACCCGCGCCGACGGCTCCACCCCGAACGCGTTCACCGGTCTCGGCACCTTCGCCGACCAGATGACCTGCGACCAGGCGAGCGTCGTGAAGATCGAGACCGACCTGCCCGACACCCAGCTCGCGCTGATCGGGTGTGGTGTGACCACCGGCGTCGGCGCTGCCCTCAACACCGCGCAGATCCGCCCCGGCTCGACGGTCGCGGTCATCGGCTGCGGCGGGGTCGGCCAGGCCGTCATCCAGGGGGCGCGCATCGCCGGCGCGAGCCGCATCTTCGCGATCGACCCGGTCGAGCTCAAGCGCAAGACCGCCGAGGTCTTCGGCGCAACCGACCTCATCGACCCCGGCGCGGGTGACGCGACGGCGCAGCTGATGGAGCTCACCGGTGGCATCGGCGCCGACTACGCGTTCGAGGTGATCGGGCTGCCGGACACGATCGCCCAGGCGTACGCGATGGCCCGCCGCGGCGGCACGGCCGTCGTGGTCGGCATGCCGAAGTGGGATTCGCAGGTCACCCTCCCCGGCTTCCAGCTGTTCTACGACGAGAAGAAGCTGCTCGGCTGCGTGTACGGGTCGGCCCAGGTGCGGTCGGACTTCCAGCGTTTCGTCGACCTCGTCGAGACCGGTCGCCTCGACCTCGGTGCGATGGTGTCGGCCGAGATCGGCCTCGACGACGTGAACGACGCCTTCCGCGCCATGCAGTCCGGCGAGGTCATCCGCTCCGTCATCACCCACGTCTGACCGCGCCAACGCGAGCGGAGGCGAGCAGCTCCGGAGCGAGCATCCTCGCGTCAACCGCGCAGAGCGGCGAGCGGAGGAGCAGTCAGGACGTGATGTCCTTGCGGCGGAACCACCAGAAGGCGATGCCGACGAAGACGATGACGTAGGGGATCTGCACGAGCACGTTGCGGGCCATGTCGCCGCCGAAGGACGCGCCGCGGAACAGGTCGGCCCAGGCCCCGCCGTAGAACGTCGGGAACCCGTAGCGCATCGGTCCGATGGAGTCGATGGCGCCGAGGATCGACGTGACGATGTAGAACCCGACGGCCCCGAAGATCGCACCGGCGGAGTTGTCCATCATCGTCGACAGCATGAACGCGAACGCGGCGATCCCGGCGATGCCCCACGCCGCGAGCACGGTCGACAGCGCGAGGTTCCCCAACAGCGATCCGGTCGACTCGCTGATGCCGACGAACGGCAGGGTCACGGGGTGGAACCCGAACGCGATGACCCCGGCGACCAGACCGGCCACGACGATCAGCGCGGTGGCGAGCAACCCATAGACCGCAGCGACGATCAGCTTCGTGGTGAGCAGTCGGGCCCGGGTGACGGGGCGGGTCAGCAGGAAGCGCAGGTTGCCCCAGCCGGCTTCGGAGGCGATCGCGTCTCCGGCGAACATGCAGATGATCACGACGAGGAAGAACTCACTCATCACCCGCAAGGCCGCGGCCGGGATGAGGAGTCCGCTCTGAGTCGCGAGGCGGAACAGCCCGTCGGCCCGCTCGCCGCGTCCACCGCCCCCGCCGTCGGGCGGGCTGACCTTGAGCGCGACGGTGATGATG
>CAZJBJ010000164.1:0-7709 GCA_964544295.1 uncultured Bifidobacteriaceae bacterium | reverse complement strand
TCAGCGCCGGATTCCGGCCGGTGAACAGCCCTTGGTTCGAGTCGCGTACGGCCCAGATCAGGATGCGGATCGGGATCCACCCGACGAAGGCACCGATCGCCGCAAGCATGCCGTTCGAGAATGGTGCCTCGTCGGCCATGCGCGCGGCCACGAAGCCGGCGGCTGTGTAGACGACGAACAGTGCGATCGCGAACGCCGGCGCCCAGCCGCTGTGGTCGAAGTCGTCGACGCCGCGGTCGATCGCGACCCGCACGGCGGACAACGGGACGAACAGCAACAGGCCGACGGCCGCGCCCCGGGCCACGGCGGCTCGATCGATCACGGGGGTGTCGGTCATCGCACGGGCTCCGGGTCGGTCGGGTCGGCGTGGACGAGTTCGGTGAGTGGGGTCCGGAACGCGTCGCGCAGCAAGGTCGGAATCGTACGTCGCTTCCGGAAGAAGATCGCGGCGGCGAGGATCAGATAGACGGTGCCGACCACGATGCGCTCGATCTCGTGGATCGAGTCGGGGAGCACCGCGCCGAGCACGAACTGGGAGAGGAACAACCCGAGCAGGGTGAAGGCCTCCCGCACCGAGATCGTCCGGTCGGTGAGGATTGCGACCGCATAAGCGGATTGCGCGGCGGTGAGGAACAACTCCTCACGTTGGAGCGTGTCGAGCGGAAGGCCGTGCCAGGAACTCGACGACACCGCGAACACGATGGGCAGCGTGCCGACGAGCAGCGTCCACTGGTTCACCTTGGACGACACGAGCGCGCCGAGACCGGCCTCGGTGTTGAGCCGCCACGCGAACAATCCGGCGACGAGCAGTTCGGGTGCCTCCGAGGCCAAGGGTGCGAGCCACTGGACCAACAGGAACTCGGAGATGCCGAACTGCTCACCGGTGCGGACCAGTGAATCGGCGAATCCCTCCGCGCAGGCGATGATCACTCCCGCCGCGAACACCAGGAGGAGCGCGACGACGACGCGCCGGCGGGTGGTCGGGAGTCCGCCGATGAGTTCCGCCGGCCCGACGAGATGCGGCGTCTCCGCCGGTGCCCGCGCGACCCGCACGATGTAGGCGAGGAACAGCGAGACGAGCACGACCGAGTCGAACAGTGTGAGCGTCCGCTTGAGTGGCAGGGTCAGCGAGTAGATGGTCGCGACCGCGAGGAACCCGACCTCGATGGAATGGGGACGGGTGAGGGAGACCTCGTCGTCGATCTCGCCGGGGTAGTCCTCGGCCTGGGCGATGCGCCGCATGCGCCACGCGGCCAGCAGCACCACCATCGACCAGCCGATGCCGATCAACAGCCGGTTGCCACCCGTCATGTTCGCCAAGGCCAACGGTGCGTACTTCTCGGGGTTCGTCCCGGCCTTGGAGGTGAAGACGAAGTCGACCGCATACTCGGGCAGGACGGCGATGAGGGCGAGCACCGCGAGGGCCAGACCTTGCGAGACGTCGAGCTGGAGGGCCTCCGCCGCCCACGCCAACAAGAACGCCGATCCGACGACGGCGATCCCGAACAGGATCGCCTCCACCCAGGCCGTCCCGTGACCGCCACCGATCCGGAGTGCGAGGCCCGGAATCGTGGCCCCGACGGCCGCGGCGATCGCCACGATCTGGCCGCGCGCCCGAGGGGAGTTCATCGCCGGCGATCCTACGAGAGACGTTCTGGCGGGGGCCGGGCCGGGCCGGACGACCTACTCGGGCGGTTTCCATTCAGGTCCGGCGGAATACGCGCCGACAAGACGCCGTTCGACCGCACGACCCCACGAGGCACCCCATGATGGCGATGACGATTCTGGCCCCCGCCCTGGACTGGCGTGAACTTGCGTTGTGTCGCGGCGTCGACCCCGGGATCTTCCATCCCGAACTCGAGGAAGAGGACGAGCGCGCCTCGGACGCGGCCCGCGCCGTCTGCATGCAGTGTCCGGTTCGCGAGGCGTGCCTGGAGCACGCCATCGCGGTGCGGGAGAAGCACGGCGTCTGGGGTGGTCTCAGCTCGCGTGAGCGCCGCCGCCTGATCCGCCGCCGGCGCCGCACCGCCGCGTAGCCCGACTCGCCCCCATACGCAGTCCGTCGGGATCGCGGGGCGCGTTCTAACGTCCGGATGATGAAGCGCCCGGTCGCCGTCGGCCTCCTGCTCGGCGCCGTGGGTGGATGCACCGTCGGGTCCCTCGTGCGCAGACGGCGCGGCGCTACCGACGGTCCCGTCGTTGCCGCCACCGCGGTCGGCCGCAACGCCCGTCTCGCTCGCCTCGGTGCCCGTGCCGGCGCACGCCAGACCGTGGCCGGCGCCCAACGGGTCTTCGCATCGGCGGCCCGCCGCGAGGAGATCGACCGGCGCGTCGAACTGCGTCATGCCGAAGACGTCGCCCGTGAACTCGGCGCGATGAAGGGCGCGCTGATGAAGCTCGGCCAGATGGTCAGCTACCTGGACGAAGGGCTCCCCGAGCACGTGCGGACCGCGCTCGCGCAGCTCCAGCAGGACGCACCGCCGATGAGTGTGGAGCTCGCGGCGCAGATGATCGAGGAGCAGCTCGGCGCGCCACCCGACCGGGTGTTCGCGACCTTCGACCCCGACCCGATTGCGGCGGCGTCGATCGGCCAGGTGCATCGGGCGATCACCCACGACGGTCGGGCCGTTGCGGTGAAGATCCAGTACCCGGGCATCGCCGAGGCGGTGGAGTCGGATCTGGGCAACGTCGGGTTGCTCTTCGGCGGGATCGGACGCGCGTACCCGGGCTTCGAGACGGGTCCGCTGGTCGACGAGCTGCGGGAACGGCTGCGGGAGGAGTTGGACTACCGGCTGGAAGCCAGCCGGCAACGGACCTTCGCCGACTACTACGCGGGCCACCCCTTCGTGCACGTCCCGGCGGTGATCCCCGCGCTGAGTGCCGCCCGGGTGCTCACGACGGAACTGGCGGAAGGAGTCCGCTTCGCGGAAGCGCAGACGTGGTCGGCGGACCAGCGCGACCTGGCCGGCGAGGCCATCTTCCGTTTCGTGTTCCGATCCTTCTACCGGCTGCATCTCTTCAACGGCGACCCGCACCCGGGGAACTACCTGTTCCGCCCGGACGGCCACGTGACGTTCCTCGACTTCGGCCTCGTGAAGCAGTTCGCCCCACCCGACGTCGCGCTGATCCGTCGACTCATCGAGACGATCGTGTTGGACCCGGATCCGGTGGAGTTCCGGTTGGCGATGGAACGTGCCGGGTTCCTCCAGCCGAATGCGCCGGTGAGTGACGCGGCCGTCACCGAGTACTTCGGGCACTTCTACGCCCACATGCGCGAGCGGGGGCGTCATCCGATGACCGGTGAGTTCGCGAGCGAGACCGTCCGGCGCTTCTTCGACATCAACGGCCCCTTCGGGGAGGTCATGCGCCACGCCAACGTCCCGCCGGCCTTCGTGGTCGTCCAACGCGTCAACCTCGGACTGTTCGCCGTCCTCGCCCAGTTGGGCGCGACCGCGGACTGGCGTTCGGTCGGCGAGGAACTCTGGCCCTGGGTCAATGGGCCGCCGTCGTCCCGTTTGGGGGAACTCGAGGCGGAGTGGTTGGCCCGGCACCAGCGGTGAACCCGATCGGTGAACCTGGGGCGGACCCGAGACAACCCGGAGCACGCGGCGCCTCCCCGGTAGGCTCGATTCTTCATGGATTGTGAACTCTTCCGGGTGCAGGCCGGGTTCGGGGCGGGCCGCCGGCCGACGGTCGGTGGCGGAGTTCTCACTCTCGGAACCCGGTGGTCGCGATGAACTGGCCCGACGTCCTGCTGCCGTTGATGCGCCGGACCGACCTCGACGCTGATCTGGTCGACGCGGCGATGGCCACGATCCTCGACGGTGACGCCACCGACGCCCAGATCTCGGCCTTCGCGGTGACGCTGCGAGCCAAGGGGGAGACGCCGACCGAACTCGCCACCCTGGTGCGCACGATGCTGCGGTACTCGGGTTCGGTCGACGTGGCGAGCGAACCCGACGGCGGGCCGCTCATCGACACCTGCGGCACCGGCGGCGATCGCTCCCACACGTTCAACATCTCGACGACCGCGGCACTGGTCGCGGCCGGCGCGGGCGTCCGGGTCGCGAAACACGGCAACCGCGCCGCGTCGTCGCAGTGCGGTTCGGCCGACGTGCTCGAAGCGCTCGGTGTCGTCATCGATCTCGACGGCGCGGGTGTCGCCCGCTGTGTCGACGAGGTGGGGATCGGGTTCTGCTTCGCACAGAAGTTCCACCCCGCGATGCGCTTCGCAGGCCCGGCCCGATCCCAGATCGGCGTGCCGACCACGTTCAACTTCCTCGGCCCGCTCGCGAACCCCGCGAGGGTGAAACGGCAAGTGGTGGGGGTGGGTGATCCGGCGATGGCCGACCGCGTGGCGGCGACCCTTTCCGAACTGGGCGCGACGCGCGCCATGGTCTTCTTCGGTCACGACGGCCTGGACGAACTGACCACGCTCGACACCTCGACCGTGATCCACGTGCGCGACGGTTCGACGAGCCGCGAGTCGCTCGATTCGCTCGACGTCGGCCTCGCGCGCGCGACCGGGGACGATCTCGCCGGGGGGGACGGTGCGCAGAGCGCCGCCATTCTCCGCGGCGTACTCGCCGGCGACGACGGTCCGCGGCGGGACGTGACCCTGCTCAACGCGGCCGCGGCCCTCCAGGTGGCCGACGTCGCCGATTCGTGGGAGGACGGCGTGCGCCTCGCGGCCGCCGCCATCGACGACGGGCGGGCGACGGCCAAGCTCGACGCGTGGATCGAGTTGTCCCAGGCGATCGCCGGCGAGGCCGCCTGATGGCCCCCGCGTTGCAGTGCCCGGCCTGCGGGTTCAAACACCGGCTCGATGCCGTGGCCGACACGCCGGTGTTCCCGTGTGCGCGTTGTTCACGCCAACTCAAGGTCCCCAGTCAGTACCGCACCGAAGTCCCGGCGGATTCCGCGCCGAGGTCGGCGCGCGGTTCCGGTGGCGGAGGGGGTGCGACGACATCGACCCGGCCGGCGGCCGGGAAACCGCGAACGGCCTCCGGCTCGGCGCGCCCGCGGCTCAAGGACTGGCGCCCTTCGGGTCAGCCGATGCGGCTCCCGGTGCGCATCCTGCTCTGGGTCATCGCGTTCATCCTCTCGGCCCTGATCGTCCGGAGTGTCGCCAAGTGGACCGGCATCGCCGGGAGCCAGCAGGTGCTGGACTCGATGATCGACGACGGATTCGGCACCTACTTCCGGCTGTTCCTGCTCGTGCCGATCTGGGGACTGTTCGCCGCGCTGCTGGCGACGGTGTTCATCGACGGCCCCCGTTGGTGGGCGGGTCGCGCCGCTCGTCGTTCGTCGGCACCGGCATCACCACTGCGCCAGAAGGTGCCCGCGTCGGCGCGGAGTGCGGGATCGAGCGCGGCGCCCGAGCCGACCGCAGACCGCCCGGCGCCCCGGAAGGTGCCGACCCGACCCGCGCCCCGACCGGCCGCCGCAGCTGCAGGCGCGGCCGGCGCGACGACGGCCCAACGGGCGACGCGACAATCCGCGGCTCCGGCGAGTTCGCCGACGCCGCCGGCGCCGATCTCGGATCAGCGACCGCGCCGGATCCCCCGACGAGAAACCGGTTCGTAGGCCCGGAGTCCTCCGGTACGCGGTGACGACGGGGTCCCGGTCACGTCGAGCAGGCGGGCCCGACCGCTGCCGGTCTCGCGCTCGATCCACCGAGCGACCAGCATCAGTTCGTCGGCCCGCCGCCGGTCGAGGATCGACGGTCGTTCCGACGGGTCGGTGAACTCGAGCTCACCGAGCTGGAGATGACCGTCGAGGAGAGCGAGGATCCCACCGTCGACCGCGATGGCCATCCGGCCACTCGTGGAGAGCCACTCCAAGGTCTGCCGACGGCGCAGGACGCGACTCAATGCGGCCAGCCGATCACGGGTCAACGCCGCCTCCTCGAATCGTTCGGAGGCCGCGAGCTCGTGCATGCGACGTTCGAGAGGATCGAGGAGGAGCCGAGGTTCCTGGGTGAGGCCACGCCGGACCGTCTCGACGATCTCCGTGTATTCGTCCTCGCTCGTATGGCCGGTGCACGGACACGCCGCGACCCCGAGCTGGGCGGCCGTACACGGCGGGGCGTCGGTGCGGAGGGCGGCCTTGCGCCCGATGCGGACGGTGCAGCGGCGCAGCGGCGCTGCCGACTCGATGCCTTCCCGCACCGTGTGCGCGGCGCGGGTCGACGCGAACGGCCCGAGGTAGAGCGCGCCGTCGTCCTTCACCGTCCGGACCACCGCGAGGCGCGGGAACCGTTCGGCCAACGTGAGTTTCAGGTAGGCGGTCGAACGCCAACGCTTGCCCTGTTGGTTGAAGCGCGGTTCGAGTTCGTGGATGAGACGCAGCTCGCGCACTGCCGCTTCGAGCTCGTGAGTGCACTCGATCCAATCGATCGCCTCGGTCTCGCGCAGCAACTGCGGCACCTTCTTGCGATCGTCGCCACCGAAGTAGGAACGCACCCGCGCCCGCAGGTTCGTCGCCTTGCCGACGTAGAGCACCCGACCGGCGCGGTCCTTCATCAGGTAGACGCCGGGGCTGCGGGGGAGCTTGGCCGTCAACTTGAGCTTGCTGGCCGACGGGTGGGCACGGATCGTCGGCAACGCCAGCAGGTCATCGAGTCCGAGGACGCCGAAGGTGCCCGCCCGTTCGAGCAACGCGTGCAGGACCTCGGCCGTCGCGTCGGCATCGGCGAACGCGCGGTGGCACGGTTCGGCCGCGACGCGCAGGTGCCGTGCCAGGGTGCCGAGCTTGAGGTCGGGGACCTCGTCGCGTACCAACCGACGCGCCAGACCGAGCGTGTCGACCCGGCGGTGCTCGAGCTTCGGATACCCGTGACGGGTGAGCGCGGCATCGAGGAACGAGATGTCGAACCGGATGTTGTGGCCGACGATCACGGCACCGTCGAGGAACTCGAGCAGGGGAGGCAGGACTTCCTCGATCGGCGGCGCCGGGATCAGCATGGACTCGGTGATGCCGGTGAGCACCGTGATGAACGGGGGGAGCGGCACTCCCGGGTTGACCAGCGTCTCGAACGTGCCGAGCCGTTCTCCGCCGCGGTACTTCACCGCGCCGACCTCGGTGATCTCGCACTCCGCGGGGGATCCGCCGGTGGTCTCGAGGTCGAGGACGACGAAGGTGACCTCGGAGAGGGGACACCCCAGATCGTCGAAGCTCGCTTGGCGGGCCGAGGACAGCACGGCGGTCAGACTAGGCGAACAGATGTTCGGCGCGCGCGGATGGGCGGTGCGAGCCGGGCCGGGCGAACGGCCGTCGGTAGGATCGGCGCCGATGGGGAGCGAACGATGAGCGGCGAGGCCGGAGCGACGTCGAGTCCGGTGCGCTACCGCTGTGACGGGTGCGGGAACCTGACCCGGTTCGACGTGACCGTCACCCGGCGGACGAAGGAATTTCGCCACTTCACCGTGGGGGGCGACGTCGAGATCGAATCGGTCGACGTGCTCGCCGAGACCGTCGAAGCCGTGAGTTGCCGCTGGTGCGGTGCCACCGGGGACCGCGTCGAGACGCTCCCGGCGGCCGGAGGCGAGTCGAGCTAGTCGCCGAGGATCGTGACGACCAGACGGCGGCTGCGCGGCCGATCGTCGAAGTCGACACACACGATCCGCTGCCACACGCCGAGCATCAGCTCCGCGGTGGTGACCGGGATCGTCACCGACGGGCCGATCAGACCCGCCCGGGCGTGGCTG
>CAZJBJ010000163.1:0-7710 GCA_964544295.1 uncultured Bifidobacteriaceae bacterium | reverse complement strand
GGCGGAGCAGGCGGGGTATCCCCGCACGGACGACGTGAACGGGTTCCGCCAGGAAGGCTTCGCGCGATTCGACCGCAACATCCGGCGTGGCCGTCGGCTGAGCGCGGCCCGGGCCTACCTCCATCCCGTGATGTCGCGGCCGAACCTCGAGGTGCGCACCCGGGCCTTCACGACCGCGATCGTCTTCGAGGGCACCCGCGCCGTCGGGGTGGAGGTCGCGCGGCGGGGCGGGGGCACCGACCGGATCCTCGGTGGCGAGGTGATCCTCTGCGGCGGCGCGATCAACTCGCCCCAGCTGCTCCAGCTCTCGGGCGTCGGCTCCGCGGCCGAGCTCGACGCGTTGGGGATTCCCGTCGTCGCCGACGTTCCGGGCGTCGGCGAACACCTGCAGGACCACCTCGAGGTCTACATCCAACACGCGTGTACGCAGCCGGTGTCCATGGCGCCGATGCTGCGGTGGTGGCGTCGGCCGATCATCGGGCTGGAGTGGTTGTTCCGGCGCGGCCCAGGGGCGACGAACCACTTCGAGGCCGGGGGCTTCGTCCGGTCGAACGACGATGTCGGCTACCCCAACGTGATGTTCCACTTCCTGCCCATCGCGATCCGGTACGACGGGACGGTGCCCGACGGCGCGAGCGGTCACGGCTTCCAGGTACACGTCGGGCCGATGTACTCGGATGCCCGCGGGTCGGTGAAGGTGCGGTCGCGGGATCCTCGGGCCAAGCCGGCGCTGCGCTTCAACTACCTCTCGACCGACACCGACCGGCGGGAATGGGTCGAGACCGTGCGGGCGGCACGCGCGATCCTCGCTCAACCGGCGTTCGCCCCGTTCGACGGCGGTGAGCTGTCGCCAGGTCCCGCGGTCGAAACCGACGCCGAGATCCTCGAATGGGTCGCCCGCGACGCCGAGACCGCGTTGCACCCGTCCTGCACCGCGCGCCTCGGGACCGACGAGTTGTCGGTGCTCGATCCGGCCACGTTCCGGGTACACGGCGTGGACGGTCTGCGGGTGGTCGATGCCAGTGCGATGCCCTACGTCACCAACGGCAACATCTACGCGCCGGTCATGATGCTGGCCGAGAAGGCCGCCGACGCGATCGCCGGGGCCACGCCGCTCGCGGCCGAGCCCGTCGAGTTCTACCGCCACCCGGGAGTTGGAGCATGACCGACGTCGGACTGTTCATCGGCGCCGGCGAGACCGCGGCCGGTTCCGGGGAGTCGTTCACGACCGTGAACCCCGCGACCGGTGAGGTGCTGGCGACCGTCGCGCACGCCGACGGGGCCGACGTCGACCGGGCGGTCGCGGCCGCGCGTGAGGCGCTCGCCGACTGGAGCGGCCGCAAGGGCGCCGAGCGCGGTCGGATCATGATGCGCGCCGCGTCCCTGTTGCGGGAACGTAACGACGAGCTCGCCCACCTCGAGGTGCTCGACACCGGCAAGCCGATCGCGGAAGCGTCGGTCGAGGACGTGATCTCCGGGGCTGAGTGCATCGAGTACTTCGCCGGCGCGGCGGCGACGATCGCGGGAGAGACCTACGACCTCGGCGGTTCGTTCGCGTACACGCGGCGCGAACCCGTCGGCGTCTGCGCGGGGATCGGCGCGTGGAACTATCCGATCCAGATCGCGTGCTGGAAGTCCGCGCCCGCGCTGGCGTGCGGGAACACGATGGTGTTCAAGCCGAGCGAGCTGACGCCGCTGACCGCGATGAAGCTGGCCGAGATCTACCTCGAAGCCGGCGTGCCCCCCGGCGTGTTCAACGTGGTGCACGGCGACGCCCGCACCGGAGACGCGCTCACGCGCCATCCGGATGTCGCCAAGGTCTCGCTGACCGGATCGGTCGCGACGGGCAAGGCCGTGATGGCCACGGCCGCCTCGTCGCTCACGACCGTGACCCTGGAACTCGGCGGCAAGTCGCCGCTGATCGTCTTCGCCGATGCCGATCTCGACAACGCGGTGTCGGGCGCGCTGCTCGGCAACTTCTCCACGCAGGGCGAGGTGTGCACGAACGGCACCCGGGTGTTCGTGCACCGGTCGATCCACGACCGGTTCGTCGCGGCCGTCGTCGAGCGGACCCGGGCGATGACCATCGGTGACCCGCTCGATCCCGCGACCGACGTCGGTGCGCTCATCTCCGCCGACCACCTCGCCAAGGTGATGCGCGGCATCGAATCCGGGATCGCTGCCGGCGCGACCGTCGCCTGTGGTGGGCGGCGGGCGAGCGGTAGCGACGTCCTCGATCGCGGGTGGTTCGTGGAGCCGACGGTCTTCACCGGTTGCACCGACGACATGGACATCGTGCGCGACGAGATCTTCGGGCCGGTGATGAGCGTGCTCGTCTTCGACGACGAGGCCGAGGTGATCCGCCGGGCCAACGACACGACGTTCGGCCTCGCCGCGGGGGTCTTCACCACGGATCTCGCGCGAGCGCACCGGGTGGCCGCGGCAGTGCGGGCGGGGATCGTCTGGATCAACACCTACAACCTGGCACCGATCGAGATGCCGTTCGGCGGCGTGAAGGAATCGGGTATCGGGCGGGAGAACAGCCTGGCGGCCATCGAGCACTACACCCAACGCAAGACCGTCTACGTCGAACTCGGCGACGTCGAATCGCCCTACTGAGGTCCTCGGTCAGGCCTCGAGCGCCGCGGCGAGCCGTTCGAGCGTTCCGCTCATGGTCTGACGGTTGCGGGCGTCGCGGTCCGTGATCCCCGAGATCGCGGCGGCGGATTCCATGACGGATTCGGGAAGGAGGTTCTCGGTCCACTCGGTGACGCGGCTGCCCTGCGCGCTGGGTTCGATCCGGTAGCCCCAGTTGGAGAAGTGGAAGTCGCTCATCGAGCACTCGAATGCGAACGCCCGCCCGGGGTCGGCCTCGACCACCGTGCCCTGGGTGGTCCATTCGTGGTCGCCGTTGCGGTTGTGTCCGTCGAACACCGCGCCGACGGCAGGACCGTCGAATCCATCGTGCCATTCGCAGGTGTGGCACTCCTCGGACCACTCGCCCATGCGGGTGACGTCGGAGATGGCGGCGTAGACCGCGTCCGGTGGGGCGGCGATGTCTCGGGTGATCTCGATACGTTCGGTCATTGCGGGATTCCACCACATCGGCGTACCGGCGTGCCGCCCGAGGTCGAGACGAGGCTGCCCGTCAATCGTGGCGTCCCGAGGCGAAATTTCCCCTTGCACCGTGACGTCTACCCGGGGGTCAGACCTGCCCCGTCGAAGTCGCGCGGTCATCGCCATCAGATGACGTGGTTCAGGTCGCGACAAACTGTTTCTGGATCGAGATACTTGACTCCGAGGTAAGATAGTTGTATTCTAGATATCAGAGGGCGAGCTAATGTCGCTCCCGATCCCGAGGGGGACTGCCATGACCGGAATCTTGATCGTTCGTCACCCGGTGACCGACTTCGCGACCTGGCGCGTTGTCTATGAAGAAGTCGGGGCGCTGCGTGACCAGCACGGCTGTACCGCCGAGCGTGTCCTGGTGCTCCCCAGCGACGGCAACGACGTGGTCGCGATCCACGACTTCCCCACCGTCGAGCAGGCCGAGGCCTTCGCCAACGACCCGGCCCTCAAGGATGCGATGGGTCGGGCGGGCGTCGCCGGTGCGCCGAGGATCGAGATCTTTGCCAGCGCCTAGGGCATCCCGGCCTGCGCGACGGCGGGACGGCTCCGGCCGCCCCGCCGTCGGCACGCGTGGGGCCGTGCGCGTCGATGCCGATTTCGCCGACGAGTATCCGGACGGCGACGCGTCGAGCACGGAGGCGTACGCGAGTCTCGTGCGCGCCGGTGAGGCGGTCCTGGCCGAGCTCGACCGTTGCATCGGCGCCGCGCTCGAGGTCAAGCAGCCGGTGTTCACGGCGCTCGCGGTCCTCGACGGCGCCGGTGAACCGCTCACACCGTCGACCATCGCCGAGCGCGTGCTCGTCGCATCGGCCACGATGACGGCGACGCTCGACACGCTCGAGCAACGTGGCTGGGTGCGGCGCCTCCCGAACCCGGAGGATCGCCGGAGCGTCCTCGTCGAGATCACGCCCGAGGGTGCCACCGTCGCCGACCGGACCCTCCCCGGGATCCGAACCGTGGAGGCCGCGATGCTGTCGCAGCTGACGGAAGCCGAACGCCGACAGCTGGTGGAGTTGCTCGACAAGATCCTGCGGCGCTCGGCGGAGCTCGCCACCGAACCGCCGATCCCGCTGGAGGGTCGGCGGGTGCGTCCGGTTCGCCTCGGGTGACCCCGGCTACGGTCCCGACCCCTCACCCAAGGAGCCGACGTGACCGACGACGTACTGAACGAGCTGTTCTCGATCCGGGGCAAGACCGCGGTGATCACCGGCGGGACCCGCGGCATCGGTCTGATGATCGCCGAGGCCTACGTGCGGGCCGGGGTGAAGGTCTACGTGTCGTCGCGCAAGGCCGACGTGGTGGCCGAGACCGCGGCGGCGCTCAGTGAACACGGCGAGTGCATCGGC
Source organism: uncultured Bifidobacteriaceae bacterium (assembly GCA_964544295.1). Lineage (GTDB taxonomy): Bacteria > Actinomycetota > Acidimicrobiia > IMCC26256 > JAENVU01 > JAENVU01. The sequence continues at coordinate 3,235 of CAZJBJ010000163.1, read as the reverse complement.
ATTCCGGCCGACCTCTCCACGGAGGCGGAGTGCCGTCGGCTGGCCGACGAGATTGCCGCGCGTGAGGACCGTCTCCACGTTCTGATCAACAACGCCGGTGCCACCTGGGGCGCGCCCATGGCCGATCACGACGACGCCGCGTGGGACCGCGTCCTCAACATCAACGTCAAAGGTGTGTTCCACCTGACCCGGTTCCTGCGGCCGCTGCTCGATGCGGCCGCGACCGACGGCGACCCGTCCCGGGTGATCAACATCGGTTCGATCGACGGGATCCAGGTCCCGATGATGGAGACGTACTCCTACTCGACCGCCAAGGCCGGGGTGCACCAGCTCACCCGTCACCTCGCGAGTCAGATGGCGCCGAAGGTCACGGTGAACGCGATCGCACCCGGGCCGTTCGAGTCCAAGATGATGGCGGCGACCCTCGACGCGTTCGGCGACCAGATCGCCGCGAGTGCGCCGATGAAGCGGATCGGCAAGCCCGCCGACATGGCCGGCATCGCCGTCTACCTCGCCGGCCCCGCCGCGACCTACGTGACCGGCGCCATCATCCCCGTCGACGGCGGCATCGCCACCACCAAGTAACCCGTTCTCGTACACGACGTGCACGCCAGGGCGTGCCGAGCGCGTGACAGAACGCGACGACGGCCGGCGCGGCTGCGAAGGCCCGGGATTCCGACGCACGGAGCGCACACCAGAGCGTGCAGCTTGTGTACGAGAACGGGGAACTCGTGCAGGGTTCGGCGGCGGGGGACCCGTAATCTTTCCGGGTGCCTCGGATCCGTGTCGCTGCCGCGCAGCTCAACCTGGTCGTCGGCGACCTCGCCGGCAACGAGGCGCGCATTCTCGACGCCTACGAGCGCGCCGGCCGAGTCGACGCCGACCTCGTGGCGTTCCCCGAACTCGCGATCACCGGGTATCCGCCCGAGGACCTCCTCCTCCGCCCGGCGTTCGTCGCCGACGCGGCCGAGTCCCTCACCAAGCTCGCAGCCCGTACGGGCAATCTCGCGGCGGTCATCGGCTTCCCCGAGTTGATGCCGGACGGCACGTTGGCCAACGCCGCCGCCATGTGCGCGCACGGCGAGGTCCGGGGCGTCTACCGCAAACATCTGCTGCCCAACTACTCGGTGTTCGACGAGGAGCGGTACTTCGAACCGTTCCCCGCCGACGGCCCCCTGTTCGTCATCGCCGGTCTGCGGGTCGCGCTGTCGGTCTGCGAGGACGCCTGGAGTCCGGCCGGTCCCATCCTTACCCAGGCCGACGCGGGCGCGGAACTGATCGTGAATATCAATGCGTCGCCGTACTTCGCGGGACGGGTCGGCGAACGCGAAGCCATGCTGGCGACCCGCGCGATCGACGCGCAGGCGCCCATCGTCTACGTGAACCTCGTCGGCGGGCAGGACGAACTCGTCTTTGACGGCGCCTCGATGGTGATCGACGAGCAGGGGACCGTCGTTGCCCGCGCCCTCCAGTTCGAGGAGGACCTGCTCATCGCCGACCTCGACGTCCGTCGCCGCGTCCACCGCAAGCCGCCCGTCGGTCGTCCGAAGCCCGAACCCCTGGCGGAGGTCGAGATCACCGAGGGCCACCTCGGCCTGCCGGGGAAGCCGCCGCGCGTCGAGCCCCTGCTCGAACCGGTGCACGAGGTCCACCGGGCGTTGGTGCTCGGCACCCGCGATTACATGATCAAGAACGGGTTCACCCACGTGTTGATCGGACTCTCGGGTGGTATCGACTCCGCGCTGGTCGCGGTGGTTGCGGCCGACGCCCTGGGACCGGACAAGGTGACCGGGGTCTTGATGCCGTCGCGCTATTCGAGCGAGGGCAGCGTGACCGACTCGGAGCGCCTCGCGGCGAACCTCGGCATCCCGACGCTCACGATCCCGATCGAACCCGCACACGAAGCCTTCACCGAGATGCTCGCCGAGCCGTTCGCGGGACTGGAGCCGGGAGTCGCGGAGGAGAACCTCCAGGCGCGCATCCGCGGCACCATCCTGATGACGATCTCGAACAAGTTCGGATGGCTCGTGCTCACGACCGGGAACAAGAGCGAGATGGCGACCGGGTACAGCACCCTCTACGGGGACATGGCGGGCGGGTTCGCGGTCATCAAGGACGTTCCCAAGATGCTCGTCTACGCGCTGTGCGAGGACGTCAACCGTCGGCTGGAACGCGAGATCGTGCCGCGCTCGATCATCGAGAAGGCCCCGAGCGCGGAGCTCCGACCGGATCAGAAGGACGAGGATTCCCTGCCGCCGTATCCGGTGCTCGACGCCATCCTCGAGGGATACGTCGAGGACGACCGGTCGATCGCCGATCTGGTGGCCGACGGTTTCGACCGGGAGACGGTCGTGCGCATCGCCCGCCTCGTCGACCGCAGCGAGTACAAGCGGCGCCAGGCCCCTCCGGGGGTGCGGGTCTCGCCGAAGGCGTTCGGTCGGGACCGACGGTTGCCGCTGACCAATCGCTGGCCGGGCTGAGCATGGTCGGGCGCCTCCGCCCGTACCTCCCGGAACTCGCACTCGCGCTGGCTTCGGTGTTGTACGGCTCCACCTTCGTCCTGGTGCAGGACGCCCTCGTTGACGCGTCCGCGAGTGGGCTGAACGTCCTGCGGTTCGCGTTCGCGACCGTCGCGCTCGTCCCGTTCGTGGCGCGGCGCGGCTGGCGCGGGCCGGACGCGCGGCTCACGGACTCGCCGCGCGTGCTCCTCGTCGTCGGCGTCGGTCTCGGTCTGCTCGGGATCGTGGCGTACCAGACCCAGAACGTCGGCCTCGAGCACACGTCCACTTCCAACTCGGGGTTCATCACCGGGCTCTTCGTCGTGTTCACGCCGTTGCTTGCCGCGATTCGGTACCGGCGCCGCCCGCGCGCCGGGATCGTCGGCGCCGTCGCGCTGGCCGTCGTCGGACTCTTCCTCCTGACCGGGGCGCAGTTCGACCTCTCCTACGGCGACGCGATCACGGTCGTCACCGCACTGGCCTGGTCGGTGTGGCTCATCGGGACCGGGGAGGTGACCCGCCGGTTCGACACGTTCGCGCTGATCCTCGTCCAGGTGGTGACGATCGGGGTCGGCTCGGCCGCGATCGCCGCCTTCGAAGGGTTCGGCCGGGTGACCGCCATCGTGCTGGTCGCGGCGCTGGTCACCGGGTTCGGCTGCTCGGCGATCGCGTTCAGCCTGAGTGCGTGGGCGCAGCGCCGGGTCGATCCCGAGCGGGCCGGGGTCATCAACCTGCTG
>CAZJBJ010000162.1:0-7769 GCA_964544295.1 uncultured Bifidobacteriaceae bacterium | reverse complement strand
CGACAGATGCGCCGAATGGCCGAGAAGACGGGGAGCGACAAGCCGCGCGCGCCCGAACGTCGGGCCCCGTCGCCCAACCAGCCCCGAGAGCGCACGAGCCCGAGTCAGTTCTTCAGTGAGGTGCGGGGTGAACTCCGCAAGGTCGCGTGGCCGGGCCGTTCCGAGGTCATCAACTCCACGATCATCGTGTTGATCGCCGTGGTGTTCATGACCTCGCTCATCTTCGGTTCGGACTACCTCTGGGCCAAAGCCGTCCTCTTCCTCTACGACTGAGCCATGACTACAGACGATCTGACCACTGATCCCTTCGCGCCTGTGACCTCGGCCGACGCCGGAGCCGACGCCGCGCCCGAGGGTGTCGTCGCGACCGCGCCCGAGGGCGTCGAGCCCGAGGCCGCCGCGCAGGAGGACGTCGACACCGAGCTGGTCGAGGTGACCGCCGCCGCGGATGTGGAGTTGCCGGGACACGGTGAGATCGAAGAGATCGCCGACTTCGACGACGACGAGAGTTTCGAGGCCGAGCCCAGCCCGTACGACCGTCCTGGTCGCTGGTACGTGGTGCACACCTACGCCGGGTACGAGAACAAGGTGAAGCAGAACCTTGCGAGCCGGGTCCGCTCGATGAACGTCGAGGAGCAGATCTTCGAGGTCGTCATCCCGATGGAAGACGTCATCGAGTTCAAGAACGGCCGCAAGGTCGTGGTGCAGAAGAAGGTGTGGCCCGGCTACCTGCTGATCCGGCTCGCCCTCGACGACGAGTCCTGGTACGTGGTGCGCAACACCCCCGGCGTCACCGGCTTCGTGGGCAGCGGCGCCAAGCCGACCCCGTTGACCCGCCGTGAGGTCGAGGAGTGGCTGGGCAAGGGCGAACAGGCCGAAGGTGCGGCACCGGAGAAGAAGGTGCGCCCGCGGCTCGAGTACGAGATGGGGGAGCAGGTCCGGGTCACCTCGGGCCCGTTCGCCGATTTCAACGGCGCGATCAGCGAGATCGACGTCGACCGCTCGAAGCTCAAGGTGCTGGTCAACATCTTCGGCCGGGAAACCCCCGTCGAACTCGAGTTCGGCCAAGTCGCCAAGCTCTAGGCGTACCGACCAAACTGTCTCGTCCCCGGCAGCGGGTGTGAGATCTTCCAAAGCAACAACGCGACTTCCGAGCACCGTGCACGGAGCTTGCGGAGTGCACACAACGCAGTGAACGGCCGCGAACCGTGCCACTCGCTGCAACGAGAACGAGACCAACAGATGCGGCCCGGCACGTCCGGTTCGCAGTGAACGGAGTCAGAGAGATGGCGAAGAAGAAGCTCGCCGCAGTGGTCAAGATCCAGATCCAGGCCGGCGGTGCCACGCCGGCACCGCCCGTGGGTACGGCCCTCGGACCGCACGGGATCAACATCATGGACTTCTGCAAGGCGTACAACGCCGCGACGGAGAACCAGCGGGGCCAGATCATCCCGGTGGAGATCTCGATCTACGAGGACCGCACGTTCACGTTCATCACCAAGACACCGCCGACCCCGTTCCTGCTGCGCCAGGCCGCGGGGATCGAGAAGGGTTCGGGCACGACCCCGGTCGTGAAGGCCGGCAAGGTGACCAAGGCCCAGGTGCAGGCGATCGCCGAGCAGAAGATGCCGGACCTGAACGCGATCGATCTCGAGGGCGCGATGGCCCAGGTCGAGGGCACCGCCCGATCGATGGGGCTCGACGTCGTCTGACGATCGACCTCGCACTGCCCACCTGATCGAAGACCTCGCGATCGGATCACGGGAACCAACTGAGGGAGCTCGAAGGAGCGGATCACGATGAAGCACGGGAAGAAGTACGCGGACGCCGGCAAGCGGTACGACCGGGATCGGCTCTACGACCCGGTCGAGGCGCTGGACCTGGTGAAGAACCTGGCGACGGCGAAGTTCGACGAGACCGTCGAGGCCGCGTTCCGGCTCGGCGTCGACCCGCGCAAGGCCGAGCAGATGTTGCGCGGCACCGTGTCGCTGCCCCAGGGCACCGGCAAGAGCGTGCGGGTCGCGGTGTTCGCCCAGGGCGATGCGGCCCGGGCTGCGGAGGAAGCCGGTGCCGATGTCGTCGGCGCGGAGGATCTCGTCGCTCGGGTCGAGGGCGGATTCATGGACTTCGACGTCGCGATCGCCACCCCGGACCTCATGGGTCAGGTCGGCAAGCTCGGTCGTTCACTCGGCCCGCGCGGTCTGATGCCGAACCCCAAGACCGGCACGGTGACCCCCGACGTCGCCAAGGCCGTGTCGGAGTTCAAGGCGGGCAAGGTCGAGTACCGCACCGACCGGTACGGCAACGTGCACGTCCCCCTCGGCAAGGTGAGTTTCCCGAAGGAAGGCCTGGTGGCGAACTATCAGGCCGTGCTCGACGAGATCCTGCGAGCCAAGCCTGCCTCGGCCAAGGGCCGCTATCTCAAGGGCGTGAGCGTCTCGTCGACGATGGGTCCCGGCGTACGGGTCGATCCGAGTCGGACCAAGCTCGATGAGGCGGGTTCGAGCGCCAGCGAGTAAGTTTCCGACCTTCCAAGATTTCTGCCGCAGACCTTCGGTCGCCCTGCGGGGCGGTAATGGGCGTCAGCCCGCCGGACGAGGCGAACCTGGCTGACCCCCTCGGGTCCGTTCGGTGTCGTCTGCGGCGCCGTAGTTTCCGAGTGAGAGGACGCCAGGCACATGGCCAGACCTGAGAAGGTGGCAGTCGTCGACGAGATCCGCGAGAAGCTCGCGGACGCCGACGCCGCGGTACTGACCGAGTACCGCGGGCTCAAGGTGCACGAACTCGCCGAACTCCGCGGCGCGCTGCGCCCGGCCGGCGCCGAGTTCAAGATCTTCAAGAACACCCTGGCCCGGCGCGCGGCCGAGGAGGCCGGCCTGGCCGACCTCGTCCCGATGCTCGAGGGCCCCACGGCGATCACGTTCGTCAAGGGTGACGCGGTGATCGCGGCCAAGGCCCTGCGCGACTTCGGCAAGGCCAACGCCGCGCTGATCGTCAAGGGTGGGCTGCTCGGCACCAAGGTGCTCGTCCCCGGTGACATCTCGGCCCTGGCCGAGGTCGCACCCCGCGAGGAGCTGCTGGCCAAGCTCGCCGGCGGCTTCCAGGCCCCGATGGTCAAGGCCGCGGGCCTGTTCCAGGCGTTCACCCGCAACATGGCCTACGGCGTGAAGGCGCTGATCGACCAGCGGGTCGCGGCGGGCGAAGCCCTGCCGGCCGACGAGCCCCCCGCTGACGCGCCCGCCGAGGAGACCTCCGCTGAGGAAGCTCCGGCAGCCGAGTCCGAATCCGCAACCGAAACCCCCGACGACGCGGCGCCCGCCGCGTCCGACGACTGATCTCGAGCAGAGAAGAAACCAAGGAGCATCGAAATGGCGATGAGCACCGAAGAACTGCTGGACCACTTCAAGAACATGACGGTCCTGGAGCTCAATGACTTCCTGAAGGCCTTCGAAGAGGAGTTCGGCGTCACCGCCGCGGCTCCGGTGGCCGTGGCGGCAGCAGCTGCTCCGGCGGCGGGCGGCGGCGAGGCGGCCGAGGAGAAGGACGAGTTCGACGTCATTCTCGCGGCGGCCGGCGACAAGAAGATCCAGGTCATCAAGGAGGTCCGTTCGCTGACCAGCCTCGGGCTGAAGGAAGCGAAGGAGCTCGTCGACTCGGCGCCGAAGCCGGTGCTGGAGAAGGCCTCCAAGGAAGACGCGGAGAAGGCCAAGGCTGCCCTCGAGGGCGCCGGCGCCACCGTCGAACTGAAGTAGTCACCCCCAGGGGTGGCGGCCTGTCCAGTTCGCGCCAATCCTTGACCTTGCCGGGGTGGGTTTGTATCCTCCCCCGGTCCGAGGCGGCACCCCGATTGGGGTGACCGCCTGGATTGGTGTGCGCTTGCAGGAGTGCGCGCCCGGGGTATAGCATCCCCGGCAGCCGTGTTGATACGCCCGTACCACCCCTGGAATTCCTTGGTGCTGGTCCGCGCGCGCCCGCACACGTCCCTCAACTTCGAGGAGTTGCGTTGACTCGTCTCGCGTCCCGGGAACGATTCTCCTTCGGCCAGCTGCGTGAAGTGCTGGCCCTACCCGACCTCATCGCAGTCCAGCGTGAGTCCTTCCAGTGGTTCCTGGATCAGGGCATCGCTGAAGTGCTCCGTGACATCTCGCCGATCGAGGACTTCACCGGTCAGCTCAAGCTCGAGCTGTCGGACCACGTCTTCGACCCGCCCAAGCACTCCGAGGACGAGTGTCGCGAGCGGGACATGACCTTCGCCCGTCCGTTGTTCGTGACGGCGCGGTTCATGAACGCGGGCACCGGTGAGATCAAGGAGCAGACCGTGTTCATGGGGGACTTCCCCATGATGACGGCGCGCGGCACCTTCATCATCAACGGCACCGAGCGCATCGTCGTGAGCCAGCTCGTGCGGTCCCCGGGCGTGTACTTCGCGGTGACCCCGGACAAGACCTCGCCGGAGAAGGACATCGTCAGCGCCAAGATGATCCCGGGCCGCGGCGCGTGGCTCGAGTTCGAAGTCGACAAGAAGGGCGTCGTCTACGTCCGCATCGACCGCAAGCGCAAGCAGCCGGTCACGATCCTGTTGAAGGCGCTCGGCTTCGGTGAGACCGAGGAAGAGCTGCTCAACCTCATCCTCGACCCGCAGGGCCGCCCGTACGACTCGATGCGCAACACGCTCGACAAGGACAACACCGAGTCGGCCGACGCCGCGTTCATCGACATCTACCGGAAGCTGCGCCCGGGCGAGCCGCCCACGCCGGACAGTGCCCGGAGCCTGATCGAGAACCTCTTCTTCAACCCCAAGCGCTACGACATGGCCAAGGTCGGTCGGCACAAGGTCTCGAAGAAGCTCGTCGACGAGTACGCCAAGGTCGCCAAGACCCTGAAGCGCCTCGACATCCCGGTCCCGAACGCGGACCCGGATGCGGGCCCGGTCGAGTACACGATGTCGCGCGCCGACATTCTCTCGACGGTCAGCTACCTGGTGAAGCTCCACGCCAACGACCAGCCGAACGACTACTTCCCCGACGACATCGACCACTTCGGCAACCGCCGGGTGCGCTCGGTCGGTGAACTGATCATGAACCAGGTGCGCGTCGGCCTGTCCCGCATGGAGCGGGTCGTGCGCGAGCGGATGACGACCCAGGACGTCGAGGCGATCACGCCCCAGACCCTGATCAACATCCGTCCCGTCGTGGCGGCGATCAAGGAGTTCTTCGGCTCCAGTCAGCTCAGCCAGTTCATGGACCAGACCAACCCGTTGGCGGGTCTGACCCACAAGCGGCGCCTCTCGGCCCTCGGCCCGGGTGGTCTGTCGCGTGAGCGTGCGGGCTTCGAGGTCCGAGACGTGCACCCGAGCCACTACGGCCGGATGTGTCCGATCGAGACCCCGGAAGGTCCGAACATCGGTCTGATCGGGTACCTCTCCTGCTACGCCCGGATCAACCGCTTCGGGTTCATCGAGACCCCGTACCGGCTGGTCAAGAACGGTGTGGTCACCGACACGATCCACTACCTCGCCGCCGACGACGAGGACCGCCACATCATCGCCCAGGCGAACGCGGTCATCGACGACAACGGCAAGTTCGTCAACGACAAGGTGCTGGTCCGTGCCGGCCGCGGTGAGGTCGCCTACGTCGACCCGCACGAGGTCCACTACATGGACGTGTCGCCGAAGCAGATGGTCTCCATCGCGACGGCGCTGATCCCGTTCCTCGAGCACGACGACGCGAACCGCGCGCTGATGGGCGCCAACATGCAGCGCCAGGCCGTGCCGACGCTGCGCCCCGAGGCTCCCTACATCGGCACCGGCGTCGAGGCCCGCGCGGCCCACGACGCCGGCGAGCTGTTCGTCGCCGAGGGCGACGGTGTGGTGACCGACGTCTCCGGATCCTCGATCACGGTGGCGTACAACCACGTCGCGAAGCCGGTCACGTACCGCCTCTCGAAGTTCCGGCGCTCGAACCAGGGCACGTGCATCAACCAGAAGGCGCTCGTGACGACGGGCGACCAGGTGTCCGAAGGCGATGTCCTCGCCGACGGTCCGTCGACCCACCAGGGTGAGCTCGCGCTGGGCAAGAACCTGCTCGTGGCGTTCGTGCCGTGGAAGGGTCACAACTTCGAGGACGCGATCGTGCTGTCGGAGCGGCTCGTCCGTGACGACGTGCTGACCTCGATCCACATCGAAGAGCACGAGATCGACGCCCGCGACACCAAGCTCGGTGCCGAGGAGATCACCCGGGACATCCCGAACCTCTCCGAGGACATCCTGAAGGACCTCGACGAGCGCGGCATCATCCGCATCGGTGCCGAGGTCGGCCCGGGCGACGTGCTCGTCGGCAAGGTCACGCCCAAGGGTGAGACCGAGCTCACGCCGGAAGAGCGCCTCCTGCGCGCCATCTTCGGTGAGAAGGCGCGTGAGGTTCGTGACACGTCGCTCAAGGTTCCCCACGGCGAGACCGGCAAGGTCATCGACGTGCGGGTGTTCAGCCGCGACGACGGCGACGAGCTCCCGCCGGGTGTGAATCAGCTGGTCCGGGTGTATGTCGGCCAGAAGCGCAAGATCAGCGAGGGCGACAAGCTCGCCGGACGCCACGGCAACAAGGGTGTCATCTCGAAGATCCTGCCGGTCGAGGACATGCCCCACCTCGCCGACGGCACGCCGGTCGACATCGTGCTCAACCCGCTCGGTGTGCCGAGCCGGATGAACGTCGGCCAGGTACTCGAGAGCCACCTCGGCTACGCGGCCCGGCACGGGTGGGACGGCCAGCGCGTGGCGCCGGTCAGCCCGCGCAAGACCCGTCCGATCACCGAGCCCGCAGTGTGGGTGAACACCCCGGTGTTCGACGGTGCCCAGTGGGACGAGGTCGACGCGGCCGGCAAGCAGGGGACCATCCAGAACCTGTTCGCCAACCTGAACCCCGACGGCGCGGACGGCCAGCGGCTCGTCAACACCGACGGCAAGGCGACCCTCTACGACGGCCGCACGGGTGAGCCCTACGACAGCCCGGTCACCGTCGGCTACATGTACATCCTGAAGCTGAGCCACCTCGTCGACGACAAGATCCACGCTCGTTCGACGGGTCCGTACTCGATGATCACCCAGCAGCCGCTGGGTGGGAAGGCGCAGTTCGGTGGTCAGCGGTTCGGTGAGATGGAGGTCTGGGCGCTCGAGGCCTACGGCGCGAGCTACGCCCTCCAGGAGATCCTGACCATCAAGTCCGACGACGTCCTCGGCCGGGTCAAGGTCTACGAGGCGATCGTCAAGGGCGAGAACATCCCCGAACCCGGCATCCCCGAGAGCTTCAAGGTGCTCATCAAGGAGATGCAGGCGTTGTGCCTGGACGTGAAGGTCATCGACGAGGACGGCGCGGAGATCGTGATCCGCGAACTCGACGAGGACGCCTTCCGCACCACCGAGGCACTGGGTATCGACCTCAGCCGGCCCGAACGGGGCACGGACGAAGAGGACGAGGCCCGGCGCAACGCCATGCCCTGATCCCGTCCGTACTGCACTCAGCACGCCCCCGCACGCAGCAACCCGAGAAGCACAGAGAAGAGGCAACAGGTGCTCGACGTCAACGACTCCGCCCGGCTCTCCATCTCACTCGCGACCGCCGACCAGATTCGTACCTGGTCCAACGGCGAGGTCAAGAAGCCCGAGACGATCAACTACCGCACGCTCAAGCCCGAGAAGGACGGCTTGTTCTGCGAGAAGATCTTCGGTCCGACCAAGGACTGGGAGTGCTACTGCGGCAAGTACAAGCGCGTCC
>CAZJBJ010000161.1:0-7779 GCA_964544295.1 uncultured Bifidobacteriaceae bacterium | reverse complement strand
TTCTCCCACAGGTAGGCTTGCAGGCCACCTTTCGGTTGACCGGGAAGTACTGGTCCAGACCGCACATGACGGCTCTCCAGGACCGGATTCGGTGCGCCCGCGCACCGAGGTGGCGATCCCGATCCCGACCCCGACCCCGAACCCCGACCGTCAATACCAGTGTCGCTTTCGCGATGAATGAGCGTGGTGACGGCCCCGGCCTGCAGCCCGGGCGCCCGTCCACGAGGGATCTGTCGAGGAGTCGACAATACCAGTGAGGGTTTGCAGGTTCGCGAGTTTGCAGGCCTGCCGGCCCCGGCCATCGGCCCGGACCCCGCGGTAGACTGCCGTTGGCTTGGACCGGGCCTTGCCGCGAAGGGGGCGCTGATGTCGATCGCGCGCTTGCTGGCGATCTCGCTGCTCGTGGCCGCCTGTGGCAGCGACCTGCCGCCCGGCCCGACCGAGGTCCCCGCGTCGCCATCGAGCCCCCCGACGAGCCTGCCCACGCCGTCGAACCCGCGCTCGAGCCCGCCCGCGCCGGCGCCGACCTCCGTGCCTTCCCCGCCTCGCACCTACGAGCTCGGCTGCGGCGACCTCGAGCTGGCTGACTGCGAAGCGCGGGCGTCTGAGGTCACCGCCAGCGTCTCGGAGCAGCACCCGGGCAAGACGATCGTCTCCCTCAGGTTCTACGGACCGAGCGGCAGCTACCACCTGGCGTTCGATGACGGAACGGTGCTCGCCCTGATCGTCAACTGACGAGAGCGCCCTCCCGCGGCCCGCCGCCCGTACTGGCAAGGACCAGGACCCCTCGTTGCGTCCGTGCACCGACTTCTTGAGTCGCGGACGGTTAGGTGCGGTCTGATGCAGTACGTCCGGATGGTCGTCGACAGGACCGCCACGTAGCGTTCAGCGTCCGATGGGGGATCGTCCATCTGTCGGACGCGGATCGGCGTTCTGCCGGTGCGCGGACAGGTCGAATACGTGCCCATCCGACGGCTTGACGGCCGGGGAATCGCCGTCCAGATCCCGCACTCATCATGTCCCGCTCTCCTGGACGGCACTCCCCCAGCGTCTACCCGTACGCCGAACCCGTGCCCGGGATCGGCGGTTCGAGCAGCCTGCGACACCGCGATCGCTTGGTGGGCACCGGGGAAGCGAGGACTCCAGTGCCCGGTCAACGCCATCGCCGCCAGGGTCGAACCACCCGACTCCTGGTCTTCCTGCAGGTCTTCCTGCTCCTGTCGTCACTCGTCGCGCCCGTTGCGACGCTGGCCGAGGACGAGGTCCTGCCGCCGACGCCGAGCACGGAACCGGCACCCGATCCGACACCGGAACCCTCGCCAGAGCCGGCCCCCGACCCGACCGCGGAACCGACACCGGAGCCGACGGCCGAGCCGACCGCGGAGCCCACAGCCGAGCCGACGCCGGCGTCCACCCCTGAGCCTACCCCCGATCCGACACCGGATCCCACCGCCGAGCCGGAGCCCACCCCCGCTCCCGCCAGCGACACCTACATCGTCACCTTCGCGCCGGGCACGGGCGCGTCAGCCCAGGACAGCATCCTCGCTGCTGTCGGGGCCGAAGTGGTCGACGCCATCGCCGCGCTGCGCATCCGGATCATCAGCGTCCCCGAGGGTTCGACCCTGGTGGACGACCTGCGCGCCAACGGCAACGTCAGCAGCGTCGAGATCGATCGCGTCCGCGCCGTCGAGGCGGATCCTGACGACAACCGCTACGCCGACCAGTGGTCCCTGCCGCGCATCGGCTGGGACGAGGTCTACGGCTCCATCGATCCGTCAGGCAGCGCGATCGTCGCGGTGCTCGACACCGGTGTCGATGCTTCGCATGTCGACCTCGCCGGCGTCCTCGTCGGCGGTGCCAGCATGGTCGAAGGCTCCACCGCGACCACGGACCCGAACGGCCACGGCACGGCCATGGCCGGCATCGTCGCGGCCGCCGCGAACAACGGCGCCGGCATCGCCGGCATCGGGTTTGACGGCGTCTCGGTCATGCCGATCACCGTCCTCGGCGCCGACGGCCTGGGCCAGGACAGCGACATCATCGAAGGCATCGTCTGGGCCGTGGACCACGGCGCCGATGTCATCAACATGAGCTTTAGCAACCCGGGCTTCAGCTCCGCCCTCCAGGCGGCCATCGACTACGCCTGGGCGAACGGCGTCGTGATCGTGGCGGCCGTCGGCAACGATGGCGTCTCGACGAACACGTTCCCCGCCGGCGACCGCGGCGTCATCGGCGTCAGCAACACGGACCAGAACGACGAACTGCACTCGACGTCGAACTCGGGCGACAGCGTCTTCCTGGCCGCCCCCGGCACGAACATCGTGACGACCGAGGCCGGCGGCGGGACCCTGTCCATCACCGGCACGTCGGCCTCCTCGGCGGCGGTCGCGGCTGCGGCCGCCCTGCTGCGAGCGAACGATCCGACTGCCTCAAACGGCGTCATCGTGTCGCGGCTTGCGAGCAACGCCGATGCGGCCGGGACGGTGGCTCAGACCGGTAACGGCCGGCTGAATCTGTCCCGCGCCATCGCCGACACCGACACTGACTCGGTCCAGCCGGACGGCGCCGCACCGGTCGGCGACGGCGGCCCGATCGTCGGGCCATACGTGGCGGCAGCGATCACGATCAATAGCATCAGCGCCCAGACGCCGAACCCCGTCGGGCCAGGGTCGAGCGCGACCTACTCCATCGCGATGAACAGCGGGTCGACCTCACGGCCCACGATCGTCACGGGCGTGACTGGCCTGCCCGCCGGAGCGACGTTCTCCTCGAGCTGCGTCATCGCCAATTCGGGCGGCACGGTTCCGGGAGCGCTGACTATCAACACGACCGGTGCAACGCCTGCCGGTAGCTTTGCGATCACCGTGACGGTCACGGCGTACGAATCCGCCACCCTGTGCTCTGGGGCCGTCAACGACACCGACAGCGACCCCGCGACCCTAATTGTTGGCTTCGGTTCCTGGGCCGCCGGAAGCGCGTCGATCGCCGAAGGCAACAGCGGCACCTCCATCATGAACGTCCCGGTCACCTTCACCCGTGCGGCAACGGGCTCGGTCGGCGTCAACTACACGATCGCGGCCGGCACGGCTTCTACCGGCGCGGCCCCGTGCAGTGGCACCGAGGATTACGTCGTTACCTCCACGACAGGCACCATCAACAGCGGCACTGCGGGCTACTCGCCTACCGGCAATTTCACCATCAACATCCCGATCACCGTCTGCGGTGACACGAGCCAGGAAACTGACGAGACGCTGACGGTGACGTTGAGCGCGGCGTCGGGATCGACGATTTCGACCGCGGTCGGAACCGGAACTATCGTCAATGACGACTTCAAGACGTGGACGGGCGCCACCTCCACGAACTGGTCAATCACGACCAACTGGAGCCCGAGCGGTATCCCGACGACGACAGATCGAGTCGTGATTCCTGCCGCGCCGTCGAACCAGCCCGTGCTGACGGTAAGCCCGTCAACGATCTTGTCCCTGACCGTGGAAGCCGGTGCAACGCTGACGATCGGCAGTTTCACCCTCAACATCGATGGCACGGGCGGCGCTGCGAACATCAACGGCACCGTCAGCATCGGCAGCGGACAGCTCACGGACGGCAGCAGCGGAACCCAGATCCTGAATCTCAACGACGGGGGCCGCCTGCTCTTCACGAGCACGACCGCCAACTTCCCCGACTTCGACACGGACAACGTCGCGCCCGCCAGCACGGTCGAGTACGGCGCGTCCGGCAGCCAGACGATCGAAAACACGTCGTTTGCGGCCTACGGTCACCTCGTCACATCCGGCTCCGGTACGAAGCAGATCGAAGACAGCGGCGACCTTGACATCGCGGGCGATCTGACGATCGGGAGCGGCACCACCCTGAGTGGTTCCACCAACAACGAAGACATCGACATCGACGGGAATTGGACCAACAACGGGACCTACACGCAGAGCTCCCAGGACGTCACCTTCAGCGGGACGGTCAACCAGGTCATCGGCGGCACGACCACAACGACCTTCAACAACCTGATCTTCTCGAACCCGGCCGGCGCCACCCTGAACGGCGTCGACATCAACGTTGGTGGCTCTCTGACCCTTGGGCCGACGGTCGTCGCGACCGGCCCTAACAAGGTCAACAAGACATCGAGCGGCATCCCGACCCGGACGACAGGCCACATCGACGGCGCACTTCAGCGGTCGTTGAGCGGGTCTGGCTACTACGGCTTCCTCGTTGGTAACGGCCCGAACTACACGCCGATCAACGTGAACCTGAGCGCTGCGAGTGGTGCCTTGCTGGTCCGATCGGCGGACGGCGAGCACCCCGACGCTGGTACGAGCCCGATCGACCCGAATCGCAACGTGAACTCGTACTTCACCATCGCGCTGGCGTCGGGGTCCGTCACATTCTCCTCGACCACCGACATCAACTATCCGAGCAGCAACGTCGATGCCGGGGCAACAGCCTCCGGGTTCGCCGTCCGTCGATGGAATGGATCCACATGGTCTGCGGTCACCGTGTCTGGGACACCGACCAACACCGTCACGAACGTGTCCGGTCTGTCCTCGGCCGCCCTTGGCGACTTCGCTATCGGCAACCTCGACACGACTGGCCCCACCGTGACGATCAACCAGGCCGCGGGCCAGGCTGATCCGACCGGGACGAGCCCGATCAACTTCACCGTCCTCTTCAGTGAGTCGACCACGAACTTCGCCACGGGCGACGTGACGATCACCGGGACGGCCGGCGGGACGAAGACCGCCACGGTCACTGGCTCCGGCACCACGTACAACGTCGCCGTCAGCGGCATGACGACGCCCGGCACCGTCATCGCCTCGATCGGCGCGGGCGTCGCGACCGATGCCGCAGGCAACAACAACACGGCCTCCACGTCGACCGATAGCACGGTCACCTGGGACAGCACGCCCCCCACCGTCGTCCTCTCGACGCTCGCCACTGACCCGACGAACAGCACCATCAGCGTCACCGCGCAGTTCAGCGAGACAGTCACCGGCTTCGAGGTCGGTGACATCAACGTGACCAACGGCACGGCCGGCAACTTCGTCGCCGTCGACGGCGACACATACACGTTCGACGTCACCGCCACCGCCGATGGCCTGGTCAGCATCAGCGTCCCGGCCGCTTCGGCCCAGGACGCCGCGACCAATGGCAACACTGTCTCGAATACCCTGCAGCGCACCTACGACGGCAGCGGGCCCAACGTCCTGAGCGTGACCTCGCCAGACGCGGACGGCACGTACACGCACGGCCAGACGATCACGATCGACGTCACCTTCGATGAGGCCGCGATCGTGACCGGAACGCCCCTGCTCACGCTGAACAGTGGTGGGACGGCAACCTATACGAGCGGCAGCGGCTCGAGCACGCTCTCGTTCGTGTACACCGTCGCGTATGGCGACGATTCACCCGATCTCGACGCCACGGGCGCCTTGGCCCTCGATCTGAATGGCGGGTCCATCGCCGACGCGCTCGGCAACGCCGCCGACCTCTCCCTCCCGATCCCGGGCGCGGCAGGCTCGCTCGGCGCCAACAAGGATCTCGTCGTCGACACCTCGACAGACCTTGACGTCGACAAGTCCGTCGACGATGCCAGCCCGAATGAAGGTGACACGATCGAGTACACGATCGTCGTCACGAACCTTGGTCCGGACGACGCGACGGGCGTCACCGTGAACGATCTCCTGCCCGATGGCGTGACCTACGTCTCCGATGATGGCGCCGGCGCCTATGTCGAATCGACGGGTGTCTGGACGATCGGTGACCTCCTGCGGACCGACGAGGTCACGCTGCACATCACCGCGACGGTCGACGCCGGGACCGGCGGGACGACGATCGACAACACCGCGACCGTTTCGGGCGATCAGCTCGACAAGGTCGCCGGCAACGATTCGGCGAACGCGGCCATCACCGTCCTGCTTGCCGACGTCTCGGTGGAGAAGACTGCCCCGAGCACGGCCACAGCCGGCGAGACGATCGCGTTCACGATCACGGTCAGCAACAGCGGTCCGGACACCGCCGAGGACGTCCTCCTCACCGACACGCTGCCCGCCTACCTGACGGGCGCCACCTACACCGTTGATTCGGTCCCCGCAGGGGCGTGGACCGGCTCGGCCGATCTCGGCGACATCGCCTCGGGCGGCTCCGTGGTCGTGGTGATCACGGCCAACGTCCCCGCGAACCGCGCCAACGGCTCCGGCATCGAGAACACGGCATCGGCGGCATCCGCCGTCACGGCCGACCACGATTCGTCGAACGACGAGGCGACCTCCAACACGACGGTCTCCACCTCGGCCGATGTCGAATCGGCCGATCTCGAAGTCGACGCGCCCGACCCGGTCCTTGCCGGGACGACCCTGACCTACACCTATGCGGTCACCAACAACGGCCCATCCGATGCCGTCGCCGCCACGCTGGCCTCAACCAGCGATGCGGCGGTCACGAATGCCCGCGTGTGCGTGGTCACCCTGACCGTCGACTGCAGCGCGGATCCGGCCGACTTCACGGCCTACACGAGCGGGACCGACATCGCGCTCGGGACCATCGTCGTCGGTGACAGCGTCAGCGTCGTCCTCAAGGTCGACGTCCCGGCGTCGGTCGCCGATGGCACGACCATCGACAACTCGAGCGTCGCCGATTCGGCCACGCCCGATCCCGATCCCTCTGACAATGAGGGCAGCTCGACCACGCTCGTCGATACCGAGGCCGATCTCGAGATCACCAAGAGCGGCCCGACCACCGCGACCGCCGGGGGCCCGGCCGGCTTCTCCTCCACGTTCACCGTCCCCCACCCCGGGCCATCGGACAACACCGGCGGCTTCACCGTCAGTGACACGCTGCCGGCCGGCCTGACCTTCGAGACCGTCGGCTCCGATGCCGGCTGCTCGGCGTCCGGCCAGGACGTCACGTGCACCGTCGCGACCGGCCTGGTCGCGGGCGTGTCGGCCATGGTCACCATCCACGTCACCCTCGACGAGACGGCCGAGGCCGGCACGACCCTGTCCAACTCGGCCAGCGTCGCGTCCGGCGGCACGCTCGATCCGAACGCCACCAACGACACCTCGAACACCGTCACCACGACGGTCGACGAGGACGTCGTCCTGGTCGTGACCAAGACGTTCGCGAACCCGAGCGTCGTCGTTGGCACGAGCGGGCACACCTTCACCATCGACGTCACCAACGACGGCGTCAGCGAGGCTGACGACATCAACGTCCTCGACGTCATCGATCCGCGCCTCATCGTCACCGACGTGACCGGCGACTTCACCTGCACGGACCTCCAGTCGATCGACTGCGATCTGGCCAGCATCGGCGCCGGCGACATGGCCACGATCACCGTGACCTACACCGCCGATACCACGGTCGCAACGGCGATCGCCAACACCGCGTCGGCGACCTCAGATGAGGTCACCACGGCGGTCGACAGCAACACCGCGACGGTCGATATCGTCGCGGCTGAGACAGCCGTCGCCCTCGTGAGCGACGACAACCCGTCGATCTATGGTGAGTCGGTGACCTTCACGGCCACCGTGAGCATCGATGGCCCTGGCGCCGGCACCTTGACCGGGTCGGTCGAGTTCTTCGACGGCGCCACGAGCCTCGGTGTCGATCCGGTCGACGGTTCCCGTGAGGCCACGCTCATCACGAGCGACCTGATCGCCGGGAGCCACACGATCACCGCGGTCTACTCGAGCGATCCGAACTTCAACGGCAGCACGAGCGACGGCCTGGATCAGGTCGTCGGCCAGCGCGCCCTGACGATCAGCGCCGACG
>CAZJBJ010000160.1:4575-7801 GCA_964544295.1 uncultured Bifidobacteriaceae bacterium | reverse complement strand
GTCACATCCTCCCAGCCCACGCCCGAGCTTCCGAGCCCGCGGAACCCGGACAACCGCTCTGACGAGTAGAGGAGACTCATGTGCCCAGCGTCGGGGCCCCAGGCGGTGAAGTTGATATCGCACAGCATGCCGATCGGCGTCTCGGCGGGCGTCGCGCAGACCTCACCGCTCGATTGTCCTCGATACGAGAACACTGCCTGCTTTCCCGAAACCGGGTCGGTGATCGACCGCAATCGAGTCGTGCTCAACCCGGGCGGTGTGTTCCACGTGTAGACGAGCGACGCCTGATGGAACTCGTCCGGCACTGTGGACGACGTGGCCGCTTCACCCTTCGGATTGAAGTAGATCGAGATGCCGTTGCCGGACCACGTCCAACCACATTGGGTCGGCGTGGCGCACCCGTAGAAGAGGTCGCCCGTGGCCGAGCCCTCCGGTTTGTAGACCGTGCCGGTCCAGGTGAACCGGTCCACTCCTCCGTCGGACCGCACCATCGAGACGGTCTTGTTCTGGTTCGCCAGCCGAACGTATGGCAGCGATCCGTCGATGTCAGCCGAGACCGACCACTGATCAGGCAACGGCGAATCGGACTTCTTCAGGAGACCACCGCCGAGCGGCTGACTCGACGTTGTCGAAGCGTTCGGATTTGCGCTGCCCTTGATCAGCCTGACGTCCAACGCCGACGCGGTGTTGAGATCTACGTAGTCGACCGTGATCTTGTGCCACGATCCCGGCGTCCACGAGACGGGCCACGATGGTTGGAACCACCCGAAGTAGCCGGAGTTGTACTGCGAATAGATCGCAGACGAACTCCCGTCGACGTAGATGTTCACTGCGCCCACATGCGAGGTCCAGAAGGTGTAGTTCGACGCGGCGCCGGTGCCGGAGGCCTGCACGTAGCCGGACCATCGCGCCGACCACCCCGAGACCGGGCCGTTCTCGAACGGTGGACCCGATCCCCAATCGAACCACAGTGCGGGCGCACGGAGTTCGCCGACGAGGTTGGTGTAGTTGTTCTGCCCGAAGTACTGGCCCCTGAGGCCTTGGTCGGATGGCGCCAGCGAGTTGTACGAGAACGTCGCTCCGACGGTGCCGCCGACCGCGGGAAACGACTGCGTCTGCGCCTTGACGAACAGGTTGCCGGTGGCCAAGTTGACGGTGGCCGGACCGAGCGAATCGTAGGGGCTCGGCCCCGATCCGCCGAGCTGGAGATCGACCGTGAATTTTCGCGCGTTCGACGCCACCGACCAGATTTCACCATCGAAGATGATGGCCGACCAGTAGTAGGTCGCACCGTTCTCCAACACGTTGGCTGGAATCGTCGAGGACTTCGCCTGGCCGGCGGCCGGAGCCGCCAGCCAGCCCGACGACCACACCGATCCACCGGTCGCGAGATCCGGATTGGTTCCCACCTGGAACATGATCTGCACGGGCCCGGGGTAGTTGTTCCCGCTCCCGAACGGAGACGGCTCCAGCGGGACCGGCAGCATCGCCTGGAGCGTGGGCGTCATGGTCGCAACTTGCGCACCGTCCGCCGGCGCAACCAGCGTCGTTTGATACGCGGACCACTTCCAGTTCACGTAGAGGACCGGCGCGCCGCCCGTCCCCTGGTACGGGTGCCCCGGAGAGGCGCCTTCGACACTGATGAAGTCCTTCGCCGTGCCTGCCCCAGATTGGTTGTTGCCAGAAAGACCGATGGCGACCCAGTCCGAGCCTTCCCGCTGCCGGACGCCCGTTGCGTTCGACACGTCGACGCTGGTCCAGCCGGAGGCACCACATCCGGGAGACGCAGTCCACCCCGGCGTCGTCGCCTGACCCGGCATGTTCCCGTTGGTCGCGGGAACGCGCCCATCGATCAGCGGCAGGCCGTTGTTGGGCGCGCCCGGCTGATACATCAGCGTCGCGTAGTCGAAGGCCTCCACCCCCACAGCCGTGATCGGCTTGGGATTCGCCTCCTGCCCGGGAAGGACCCGCATGCAGAGTTCGCTCTGGCGGATCGCGACGTGCGCTCCATACGCATCCTGGGGCAAGCCCCAGAACCTGAGGTAGCCGAGCGCTTCGTACCCGGTGGACGACACACCGACCTTGAACCAGTTGTCGGAGCCGTGCGGGGCTGATTGGCCGACCTGCGCATAGGTGTCGGCTGCGTAGTACTGGGCCCACCATGCCCACGGATCGATGGTGACCGGGAACTTCCGGTCCGGAGCATCGAACCACTTCTCCGGGACGCTGACCCGGATGTCCACCAGCGAACCGGCTTGGCCGAGGAGTTCGGTGTCGGCGACGACGCGATCGTCCGCGGCGTCCAGGCCGACCCCCCGACCGAACGACAACACCACCTCGCCCGCGCCGTCGACGAAGTCGATCCCGATCTTCGTCTGCACCGCCTTGACTCCATCGGGAACCAGCACCTGTCGCTCGTAGCTGGACGGCCCTTCCGGACGATCGACGACCAACGACTCCTCGAACCCACCGACTCCCTGCGACAGGACGAAGGTTGTTCCGTTTGCTTTCGAGACGAACTCCGTCGAGCTCGATGACTCGGCCGGGCGCTCGGACCGCACCGCGTCGGGCCCGAGTCCGCCGGGCATCGCGAACGTGAACACCCCGGCTGCGGTCCCGAAGCGCGCAGCACCGGCAGCAGGATCTGCCGGAAATACCACCGGGACATCGGTTGCCCGCGCGACCAGGTCGTCAGGCGACACAGCGACACGCTGTTCGACGGCAGCGACACCCTTGCCACCGTCGAGAGCGTCCACGGCCCGCTGCAACCCGTAGTCGTAGTCGCGCCAGCCGCCATCGACGTCTTTGAACCGTACCGGGGCCGGCGACAACGCCGTCGTCCGCGTGCCATCAGGGTTGACGTACTCCAACCGCGTCGGCGACGTCCGGGTGGCGTCGAGCACCGATCGGTCGGTTTGGAGCCCCTGATCCGCCCGGCGCCCTTCCGGGCCATACTCCTGCGCGCCCGCCCGGCCCGGGAGATGCGAGAAGTCTCCCGGTTGTTCGCCTGCCGGCTTCGGCTCGTTCGTCACCGGCAACGGCGCGGGCAGCGCATCCGAGTACTTGACCGCGGCGGTGTCAGATTCGCCGGGGTTCGGTGCGGCGCCGGCGAAGGCAGGTAACCCGGCCGTCGCCAACGAGAGCGCCAAAGCTGCTACACCGAATCGCCTCACCGCTGACCGCTGACCGCTGACCGCTGACCGCTGACCGCTGACCGCTGACCGCT
>CAZJBJ010000160.1:0-4475 GCA_964544295.1 uncultured Bifidobacteriaceae bacterium | reverse complement strand
ACCGCTGACCGCTGACCGCTGACCGCTGACCGCTGACCGCTGACCGCTGACCGCTCATCGTCCCCCGCCTTCCGTTGAGCCTCCGCCGTCCCCGCACGAGCACATTGCTCCTGAGGCCGAGCTGAGTCAAGGGGCTATCGGTGATCTCCGCCGGCCGGTGCGGGCCTCGACGTCACGAGCCGAGTCGACTGAGGCCGGGGATCGCGTCGAATCCCCGGTCGTAACTCAGGATCTCGTCGACATGGTGTCGCTGCATCACCGCCACGTGCAGCGCATCACGCGCCGAGAGCGACCATCGGGCTACGAGCACCTCGCGCGCCGCGTCGACGTCCTCATGGGTGATGGGGAAGACGTCGTCGACCAGGGCGTTCAGCACATCGAAGGCATCCTGGACGGCCTCCGGCCGATCGATCGCCCGGTATCGATGCAAGATCTCCTGGAAGACCTCGGCGTCGGTCACGAGCCGTCGACCGTCCACCACGACCTCCTCCAACCGACGCCGCGCGTCGTCCTGATTCGGATGGTGCTGGCCGACGAGGTACATCGGGATGTTCGAGTCGATGAAGATCACATCGCGGCGCCACGGTCGATCTCGGCCAACATCTCCTCGATGTCCGGGGCGGGATGCCGATGGCGCGTGGCCGCACGGATCGCGTCGAGCTTGGCCCGGCCGTCACCCAACGAGGCAGCTCGCTCTGCCCGCCGCAGCGCAGCGCGCGCCCACTCCGAGAGCGAGGTGCCCGACTGCGATGCCAGGGCCTGGAACCGCGCCAGCTCCTGCTCGTCGAGCACGACCTGTAACCGCTTACTCATATCCTGAGTATATTCGACTCACCTTCGTACCACCGCCTCAACACTCGGAAGATATCGGGATCGATATACTCTCCTGATGTCCGTCGGTTGGGGATCGGTGATCCGCCGCGCTCGGCTCGAGCGAACGCTCACCCAGTCCCAACTCGCAGAACTCACCGGCGTGAAGCAGGCCAACATCTCGGCGATCGAGACCGGCCGGCGGGAGCCGTCGGCGGTCACCCTTCATCGGCTCCTCGTCGCGTGCGGCTTCGACCTCGTCGCCACTGCGGGCTCGAAGACCATCGGATGCGAGCCCACGGGCGCGTGGTCGGAGGGCGGCGACGAGCTCACGACCCCGGTCGACCTCCGCCCCGATCTTCCCGCCGAGATACGAGCGCGCATGCTGGTCGCGGTACTCGACGCTTCCGAAGCGATCGTCCGGTCCCGGTGATGGAGTTCGTCGAACTGATCGTCGCGATCCACGACCATCTCGACCGCGCGGGCATCAGCCACGCCTTCGGCGGGGCGCTCGCACTGGGGTACATCGCCAACCCGCGTGGCACGGTCGACATCGACGTGAACGCCTTCCTCGAACCGTCGGCCATTCACGCGGTCGATGCTGCACTCTCGCCGTTGGGATTTCGTCGCACCGGTTCGGCGGACGACGTGCCGATCGCCGGAATCCGCTACGAACACGCCAGCGACCCGTTCCCGGTGGACGTGTTCCCATCGCTCGACGGCCGATACGCCGACATCGAACGTCGACGCGTCCACCACCGGTTCGGACGTGACAATGACGTCCTGCCGTTCCTGTGCGCCGAAGACCTCAGCATCTTCAAGCTCTCGTACGGACGCCCACAGGACTGGGTCGACCTCCGCGCCATCGCCGCGGCGCGGCCCGACATCGACGTCGAAGCCATCGAGGACCTGCTCGTCGCGCTGCGAGGGCCGACGATGTACCCCCGCATTGTTCGGTTCCGTTCCTTCGTTGCCGCCTCGCAGCCCGAGCCCTGACCCACTGCCCGCACCACGGAACGACGCACGATCGTGATCGAACTCGGCTGCGACCGGTCAGAGAACAACGAGAGAGGCCCGGCCGAAGCCGGGCCTCTCTCAGTTCGTGCGTACCGGATCGGCTACTCGCCGGATGCGGCCTCGCCCACCTCGGGCTCGGGGTCCGGGACCGCGACCAGACCGCCGGCCGGCGGTTCGAACGGGTCCGTCGCCACGCTCGGCACGAGGAAGCTCGGGCTGACCGACTCGCTGCGGGTGTCCAGACTGGCCCGCAGGCGCTCGGCCAACTCCAGGGCGTCCTCGTCACTGGAGTAGTACTCCATCGGCTGGTAGTCCGGCGCCTCGGTGCCGACGTCGCGGTAGCGGGGCATGCCCGTACCGGCGGGGATCAGCTTGCCGATGATCACGTTCTCCTTGAGACCCTCGAGGCCGTCGTTCTTGCCTTCGATCGCGGCCTCGGTGAGAACACGGGTGGTCTCCTGGAACGACGCCGCCGACAACCACGACTCGGTGGCCAACGACGCCTTCGTGATTCCCATCAGTTCGGGTCGACCCTCGGCGGGACGCTTGCCCTCGGCCACCAGGCGCTTGTTGACGTTCGCGAACTCGCGAGCGTCGGCCTTCTGGCCGGGGAGGAACGTCGAGTCGCCCGGGTCGGAGACCCCGACGCGCCGCAGCATCTGGCGGACGATGACCTCGACGTGCTTGTCGTGGATCGACACACCCTGCTCCCGGTACACCTTCTGCACCTGGTCCACCAGGTACTGCTGGGTGGACCGGATGCCCTCGATGTCGAGGATCTTCTTCGGGTCGCGCGAGCTCTTGGCGTCACCGGTGAGTTGGCCGCCCGCCTCGATCTCGGCGCCGTCGGCGATGCCGGGCGCGAGGTGCGTGCGCATCGAGACTGCGTGGACCTCTTCCTCACCGTCGTCAGCCACGACGGTGATGGTGCGCTCGCCCTTCTCGTTCTCGCCGATCCGCACGACACCGGAGGACTCGGCCAGGACGGCCGCACCCTTCGGGGTCCGCGCCTCGAACAACTCCACGACGCGGGGCAGACCGTGGGTGATGTCCTCACCCGCGACGCCACCGGTGTGGAACGTCCGCATGGTGAGCTGGGTCCCCGGCTCACCGATCGACTGCGCCGCGATGATGCCGATGGCCTCACCGAGGTCGACGAGCTTGCCGGTGGCGAGCATCGTGCCGTAACACATGCTGCAGATACCGGCGCGGTACTTCTCGTCGGCCGGGTCGCCACCTTCGACGTCGACCTCTTCGGCCAGGTGCCGCGGGTACTCACACGTGAGCACCGACCGCACCCGGACGCGCGTGACCTTCTCGTCGTTCACGAGCTGGTCCAGCACGTCCTCGTCCACCTCGGTGTTGCGCGGCACCACGGTGCCGTCGGCGAGGGTGACGTCCTCGGAGAGGACCCGGCTGAGCAGCGACGTCTCGATGAACCGGACGTGGTCCGGGTCGTTGGTGACGTTCTCCACCCAGATGCCCCGGGTCGAACCGCAGTCCTCGTCGCGCACGATGAGTTCCTGGGCGACGTCGACGAGCCGACGGGTCAGGTACCCGGAGTCGGCGGTACGGAGGGCGGTGTCGGCAAGACCCTTACGAGCACCGTGGGTCGAGATGAAGTACTCGAGGACCGAGAGTCCTTCACGGAAGTTGCTCTTGATCGGGCGAGGGATGATCTCACCACGCGGGTTCGCCACCAGACCGCGCATACCGGCGATCTGACGCACCTGCATGACGTTGCCTCGAGCGCCCGAGCCCACCATCATCTCGATGGGGTTGAACTGCTCGGCCTTCTGCTCGGCGAGCATGGCCTCGGTCACCTGGTTGGTGGCGTCGGTCCAGATCTCGACTTCCTTCTGGCGCCGCTCGTCGTCGGTGATGATGCCGCGGTCGTACTGCTGCTCGACCTTCTCGGCTTCCTTCTCGTGCTTGTCGAGAATGCCCGCCTTGGCGACCGGCGTCCGCACGTCGGCGATCGAGATGGTCAGACCCGCGCGGGTCGAGTACTCGAAGCCGAGGTCCTTCAACCGGTCCAGGCTCTCGGCCACTTCCGACTTGGTGTACTGGTCGACGAGCAGACCGGCGATGTCGGTGATGTCGCGCTTCTTGACCACGCGGTCCTGGAAGGTGAAGTCCGGCGGGAACGCCTCGTTGAAGAAGAGTCGACCGAGGGTCGTCTCCACCATCACGGACGCGTCACCGTTGTTCCCGGAGCGACGGACGACGATGCTGCCGTCCCCGGCCGGGTTCGGCACCCAGGCGCTCTTGGCGTCGTCCCATACCTCGCGAGCAGGGAAAACGTCCTCGGGGAACCGACCGGCCGGCACCCGCACCTTGATCGGCGCGTGCACCGACACTTCGGGTACCTCGGCGCCGTCGCGCAGCTCGTGCGCCATCCGCGCCTCTTCGAGGTTGCTGAACACCCGACCGGCACCGGGCGCGTCCTCGACCACCTCGGTCAGGTAGAACGCGCCGATGATCATGTCCTGGCTCGGCACCGCGATCGGGCGACCGTGCGCGGGCGACAGGATGTTGTGCGCGGACAGCATGAGCAGCCGCGCCTCGGCCTGGGCCTCCGCGGACAGCGGCAGGTGGACCGCCATCTGGTCGCCGTCGAAGTCGGCGTTGAACGCCGCGCAGACGAG
>CAZJBJ010000159.1:0-7803 GCA_964544295.1 uncultured Bifidobacteriaceae bacterium | reverse complement strand
AACGCTTCCTCCAGCGCGTGGCGGGAGGTGACCGTCTGCACGCCGATCCCGGAGGCGACGAGCGCCGCGACCTGCTCGGGTCGGGTCGCGCCGGCGAGCCGGACCACGAGCCCGGGCGGTTCGTCGTCGATGCCGTCGACCCCGGCGAGACCCGTGAGCACCGAGCGGGCGCGGGCGACGTCGTCGATCTCGACGTAGGCGGACGCGCCGGAGGCGACGAGCTCGGCCACCGTGCCCGCAGCGACGAGCCGACCGCGGTCCATCACGACCGCGTGCGAGCAGACCTGCTCGACCTCGCTCAGGATGTGGCTGGACAGCAGCACGGTGTGACCGGCGTCGGCCACCCGCCGCAGCAGCCCGCGCACGGCGCGCATCTCCTGCGGGTCGAGCCCGTTCGTCGGCTCGTCGTAGATGAGGAGTTCGGGGCGGCCGAGCAGCGATCGCGCGATCCCCAGCCGTTGCCGCATCCCCTGCGAGTAGGTCTTGACCCGCCGGTTGATCGCGTCGCCGAGACCGGCGACGGCCAGGGCGGCGTCCACGTCGGCGTCGGCGAACCGGTCACCACCAGCCTCCCAGTACAGGCGCAGGTTGTCGATGCCGCTCAGGTGGGGCACGAACGCCGCGTGTTCGATCATCGTGCCGACCCGTCGGAGTTCAGCGACGCCGGGCTGGACCCGGGTCCCGAACAGTTGGGTCCCCCCGCCCGTCGGCCGCACCAGGCCGACCAGCATGCGCAGCGCCGTGGTCTTGCCCGCGCCGTTCGGCCCGAGGAGGCCACAGACCTGGCCGGACTCCACCGTGAAGCTCAGGTGGTCGACGGCGTGGACGGATCCGTAGTCCTTCGAGAGATCGTCGACGACGACCGGGGTGTCCGACATCCGGCGACCCTACGACGGTTGACCCGCGCCCCGGTGAGCAACCCATGAGGAGACGGTGAAGAAGCCGATAGGGTCGATCCGTGCCTGACGAACGTGAACGCTTCCGCCGGTGGTTCGAGCACGGCGGCACCACCGACGGCGAGACGATTCCGGCCGCGACCGTCATCCTCGTCCGCGACGGCGAGCCCGGCCTCGAGACGTTGATGCTGCGGCGGAACTCGAAACTCGCGTTCGGCGGGATGTGGGTGTTCCCCGGCGGGCGCGTCGACGCCGAGGATCGTGGGGACGAGGACGACGAGTTCGATGCGGCCCGACGCGCCGCGGTGCGGGAAGCCGAGGAAGAAGCCGGCCTCGTCGTGCCCGTCGACGAGCTCGTCGCACTCTCGCACTGGACTCCACCCCCGGAGACCCCGAAGCGCTTCGCAACTTGGTTCTTCGTCGCGCCCGCGCCGTCGGGTGCGGTCACGATCGACGACGGCGAGATCCACGAGCACCAGTGGATGGCGCCGACCGACGCGCTGGCCCGCCGCGACGCGGGCGAGATCGAACTCGCGCCCCCCACCTGGGTCACGTTGCACACATTGGCGCAGGCGGCGACCGTGGCCGACGCGATCGAACGCGCACAGGCCGTCGTGCCGGACCGGTTCGTCACCAAGATCGCGTTCCGAGAGGACCACATGGTCGCGATCTGGGCGGGTGACGCCGGGTACGACACGGGTGATCCCGACGTCGCCGGCGCGCGCCATCGACTCATGATGCACGGCAACCGGTGGAGCTACGCCCGCGAGGGCTGAGCGTCAGTCGCGTGCGGCGACCATGCGGCGCAGTCCGTCGCGCCAGTCGACCTCGGTCGGTCCGACGAGTTCGAGCATCTTGGTCGTGTCGATGGTGACGCCGCCGATGGTGCGGTCGGTCTCGACGAACGTCGCTTCCGCGCCGACCAGCCCGGCGAGGAACTCGCACCACTCCTCCAGGTCGACCGCCTCGACCCCACCCCAGTTGACGATCGTCGCCGGCACGTTGGCCGCGGCGAGCAGTCCGGGGATCATGCGGATGATGTCGTCCTCGTGGATCGGGTTGAACCGGTTCGGCCGATCGGGATGCACGGGGACAGGCTGACCGGCTTCGATCATCATGAGGTGGAACGCCGGCCAGCCGCCGTTGTCGCCGTAGGGCACGTTGAGCCGGGCGATCGTGGTGGGCAGGTCGAACTGGCGGGCGCTCGTGCGCACGACGGCCTCGGCCGCGATCTTGGCAATCGAGTACGTCTCCATCATCACCCGGTGGTTGTCGCCGAGCGCGTCGGTCTCGGCCAACCGGTGCAGACCGGCGGGCTGGTACACACCGGTCGAGGAGCAGTGCAGCATCGCCTTGGCGGTGCGGCAGTGCTGCATGAGCAGGCCGGTGGCCTCGGCGTTGGCGGCGAGGTCGATGTCCCAGCGGTTGGACTTCACGACCGCCAGGTTCAGCAGGTAGTCGACGTCGGCCGGGACGTTGGCGAACTCACCGGCCGCCAGGTTCGTCTCGATGCACGTGACGCCAGCGGCTTCCAACCGCTCGCGGGCCGCGGGGTCGGAGAATCGGGCGAGCCCGATCACCTCGTTGTGTTCGGCCAGGGCGAGGGTGACGGGCAGGGCGACCTGACCGGTCGGTCCGGTGACGATGATGCGCGAGTCGGTGATCATGGCGGCGCACCGTAGTGCGGTCGGCGGGTGCGCTCAGGCGGCGGGCGTGACGCAGGCGTCGATGCGGGCGACGAGCTCGGGATCGAGCGGGCCGGCCGCGGCGGCCGCGACGCATTCGGCCAGCTCGGCACGGTTCTTCACCCCGAGGACGACCGAGTCGACGCCGGGCATCGTCAGCGCGTACCGATGGGCCAGCGCGGCGGGCGACTCCCCCACCTCCGCAGCCAGCGCCCGGAACGGCGCGGCCCGGTCGTAGTCGAGACGATCGAGGTCGTCGGCGGGCAACTCGCGGTCGATCGCGTCGGTGAGGGCGCCGGCCTGGACCGCCCGGATACCGAGGACGCCACACCCGCGCTCGTGCGCGGCCGCAATCGTGCGGCGCGGGGCCAACGGTTCGTCGTGCACGTAGATCGCGCCGGTGGAATCGAGCAGGTTGGCGATGCACTGCACGACGGCGGGCGCCGGGTCCGCGGCGATCGCGTCGAGGATCGTGCGGGGCAGACCGACGCCGGTGATGCCCCATGCGCTGATCCGGCCGTCGGCCACGAGCGCGCCGAACGCGGGACGGACCTCCTCGACGAATCGGGTCCACGGCGTGGCGAGCCGCGACGCGAACTCGGGGTGCCGCGGCTGGGTGTAGCCGTCGGGGACGATGTTGGAGTGCAGGACGAGGACGTCGACCCGCTCGAGGCCCATGGTGGCGAGCGACCGGGTCAGCGACCGTTCGATCTTCGCCGCGACCTCGCCGGGTCCCGGGTCGCCGAGCATCACCTTGGTGCTGACGCGCACGCCCGCCGGGAGGTGGCCGGCGAACGCCTCGCCCACGACCGCCTCGGCCTCGCCGCGTCCGTACATGGGCGCGACGTCGAGCAGGGTGATGCCGGCGTCTATTGCGGCGCGGGTGGTGGCCACCGCCTCGTCGCGCGAGGTCGTCCCCCAGACCTGGCCGAGACCGCCGCCGCCGAGGGTGAGGGCGCTGACGGGACCGAGCGGACCGAGCGTTCGGGTCTCCATCGTCACATTCCGAACTGCGCCAGGATGGCGTCGGCCTGGGAGTTGGGCAGGTACGAACCGCCGTCGACCACGAGGTTGTGGCCGGTCACGTACCCGGCCATCGGCGACACGAGGAAGGCGACCGCGTTGGCGACGTCGGCCGCGGTCCCCACCCGTCGCAGCGGGGTCGCCGCCTCGACCGCGGTGCGCAGCGCGGGATCGCCGAGCACCCCGGCGGTGAGTGGGGTCTCGATCAGGCCGGGCGACACGCAGTTGACGCGGATGTCGGGCCCGTATTCGAGGGCCGCGTCCATGGTGAGCGAGATCACGCCGGCCTTGGCCGCGGAGTAGGGGCCTTCGAACCGGGTCGGTCGCATCCCGGACACGGACGCGTGGTTGACGATGCAGCCCCCGCCGTTGGCCCGCAGCAACGGCACCGCGGCGCGGATGCCGTAGAAGGTGCCCGCGAGGTTCACGTCGACGAGCTTGGCGAAGAGCCGGTCCGAATAGTCGTGGAGCGGTTTCGCGGCGCCGATGCCGGCGTTGTTGAACAGTGCCGTCATGCCTCCGAGCGCGGTGTCGGCCGCGGTGATCGCGGTGGCGCAGGACTCGGAGTCGGACACGTCGGCGGCGAACACGGTGCCGTCGACCTCGGCGGCCACGGCCCGGGCGGCGGGCTCGTCGAGATCGACGATGGCGATGGTCGCGCCGTGATCGTGGAGCACGCGGGCGGTGGCGGCGCCGATCCCGGACGCCCCACCGGTGATGACGACCCGCTGACCTTCGAGGAGTGACATCCGGCAGATCCTAGGGATCGGGGTGGAGAAAAGAATCGGGGGAGGCCGTGTGGCCTCCCCCGATTCTTCGAACGTGTGCCGGTGCCGGCTACTTGCCTGCGAGCACCGCGTCCTTGAAGGCCTTCAACGGCGTGATCCGAGCCTTCTTCGACGCCGCGATCTTGATGGCCTCACCGGTGGCCGGGTTGCGGCCCATCCGTGCGGCGCGCTCGACGCGAGCGAACTTGCAGAAACCGGAGATGGCGACCGGGTCTCCCGCCGCAACGGTCTCGGTCACGACCTCCGTGAACGCAGACAGGAATGCGTCTGCTGTCTTCTTCTCTGATTCCGTGCGCTCGGCGAGCGCGGCGACCAGCTCTTTGCGATTCACTGCCTACTCCTTCAGTTGCGGTCAGTGGAACGGGGGTCAGCCTGGCATGCACGCTCGCAGAAAGGGCGGATTTCCGGGGACTTTTGCCGACTCCAGGCCCAGAAACCGCTCACCGCGGTCCGGATTGTCCGGGTTCGTCACGCATCTGAGCGGTGGCTGAGGGGGTCCAACCCGGCTTTGCCCTTTCTTTGCGGACTCGTTCGCGCCCCGAGGGCCACCGATCCGTACCGTGCCGCGCATGGATATCACGAGCCTCTTCGGCCTCCCCGCGCACCCACTGCTCGTCCACATCCCGATCGTGCTGATCCCGCTCGCGGCGATCGGCGTGCTCGGCCTCGGGTGGGAACCGTGGCGGCGACGCTTCGGGTGGGCGACCGCGGTGATCCTCGGCGTCGCCGGGATCTTCACGCAGTTGGCCATCGGCAGCGGGCAGGCGCTGGAGGAGTCGACCCGGGAAGGCGACGCGCTGGTGAAGGCGCACACCCGGATCGCCGAGGACATCCGCCCGTGGTTGCTCCTCTTCTTCATCGCGCTGGTCGCGTTCCTGCTGTTGGAACGACGCGCCCGCGAGCACGGACCGGTCGACATCAAACAACCGCTGCTCCTCGGCACCCTCGTGGTGGCGATCGCGTTCGCCGGCATGTCGGTCTACTGGGTCCAGCGCATCGGCCACTCGGGCGCCAAGGCGGTCTGGCACGAGAAGGTGAAGGAGGGCAGCCGTGAGGGCGGAGCCGACGGTGGTGTGCCGACGCGACCGGCGCCCGACGGCGACGGCGACGCCGGGTAACGCCGACCCGGGCAGATGCGGCGGGTCCGCCGCCCGAGGTGTCAGAGTCAGGGGATGGCGGAGGCGAGCTACGAAGCGATCCTGTCCCGCGCCGTCGACGCCCTCGGTGGTGACGAGCGACCCGGTCAGTTGGCACTCGCGGCGGCGATCGCCGACGCGATCGGCACCGGCCACCATCTCGTGGCCGAGGCGCCGACCGGTTCGGGCAAGTCGCTCGCGTACCTCGCGCCGGCCATCGCGTCGGGCAAACGGGTGGTCATCGCGACCGCGACGCTGACCCTGCAGGACCAGTTGTGGAGCAAGGACCTCCCCCACCTGCGCGAGCACGGCGGGGTGCCCTTCACCGGTGCGCTGTTGAAGGGCCGCGGTCAGTACGTGTGCCGGGCCAAGCTCGACCGGGCCCGGGGTGGGCAGCCGCTGCTCGACGAGCGCCCCGGCCCCACCCTCGAGCGCGACGTCGAGCGGCTCGTGCGATTCGTCGCGACGTCGACCACGGGTGACTTCGCCGACGTCGACGTGGCCGACGCGTCCCGGCGCATCGCGAGCTGTGCCCCGCGTGAGTGCCCGGGTGCGACCAAGTGCTCGGACGGTGACGACTGTTTCGCGGAGCACGCGCGCAAGCGGGCGGCGACGGCCGACATCCTGATCGTCAACCACGCGCTCTACTGCGCGCACCTCTCCTCGAGTGGGGCCGTACTCCCCGAGCACGATCTCGTGGTCTTCGACGAGGCCCACGGGCTCGCGGACGTCGCCACCAACGCGTTCGGCATCGATCTCACCCCCGGCGGACTCCGCCAACTCGCGAGCCGGCTCACCGGCGTCGGCGTGAGTCGCGGCGACGCGGACCCACTGGCCGCGGCGGCCGACGCGCTGGAACGGGCACTCGACAAGGCCGACGGGCGCCTGGACCCGACCGCCGGGGCCGTCGCCGACGCGCTCGGCAGCGCCGCCGAACGACTCGCGGGCGCGATCCCGTCGATCGACGCGAGTGCGGATCCGACCGCGGCGGCTCAAACCACCCAGCTCGCGGCGTCCCGGCTCGACGCGCTGCGTCGCCTGCGCGCCCCGGATCCGGACGAGGTGGTGTGGGCCGAACGCGAGACGCTGCACCTCGCGCCGATCGACGTGGCGAAGATCCTCGGCGCCCGACTGTTCGCGTTGACTCCCACGGTGCTCACGAGCGCGACGCTCGGCGGTGGCGAACGCTTCACCGCGCTCGTCCGCCGGCTCGGCCTCGACCCCACTGCGGACGTCGGCCCCGTGTTCATCCCCGATGCGGAGGACGGTGAGGACGACATGCAACTCCCCGGCCTCGGCTACGCCGATCTCACCGTCGAGTCGCCGTTCGACTTCCGCGAGCAGGCGATGCTCTACGTGCCGCGCCACCTCCCCGAACCGCGTGATCCCGCCTGGGCCGAAGCCGCGACCGCGGAGACCGCGCGCCTCGCCGATGCTGCGGGTGGACGGGCGCTCGTGTTGTGCACGTCGCGCGCCGCGGTCGACCGGATGGCCGCCGCACTGCGGGCCGAGACCGACCATCCGGTCCTCGTCCAGGGCGAGAGCGCCAAGGCGGTGCTGCTCGATCGATTCGGCGCGGAGGAACAGTCCTGTCTCGTGGCGACCCGCAGCTTCTGGACCGGCGTCGACATCCCCGGCCCGAGCTGTGTGCTCGTGGTGCTCGACCGGTTGCCGTTCTCCCGGCCCGACGATCCGCTCGCGCAGGCCCGGCGCGAGAGCGCCGAACGGGCGGGCGGGTCCGGCTTCGGTGACGTCGACCTCCCGGCCGCGGCGCTGGTCCTGGCCCAGGGCGCGGGACGATTGATCCGCAGCCGCAACGACCGCGGCGTGGTTGCGGTCCTCGACCGTCGCCTCGCCACCGCCGGCTACCGCAAGGCGTTGCTCGATGCCCTGCCACCGATGCGACGCGTCGTCGACCCCGAGATCGTCGCCGAGTTCCTCACCACCTGCACCACGTAGCGGTGTTCAACCTCAGGTGCCGCGCCTAACGTCCGGGCTCGTGAGCATCCCACCGGACCTCGAGACCGCGGCGGCCGAGGGGCGGGTGCTCGCGTGGTTCGCGGCGACCGAACC
Organism: uncultured Bifidobacteriaceae bacterium; assembly: GCA_964544295.1. Classification (GTDB taxonomy): domain Bacteria; phylum Actinomycetota; class Acidimicrobiia; order IMCC26256; family JAENVU01; genus JAENVU01. The sequence goes on along the minus strand of CAZJBJ010000159.1, from coordinate 202 downwards.
GGATCGTCCCGCCGTCGTCACCGCGGAACGGTCGGTCACGTTCGCCGAGATCGACGCCCGGGTGAACCAACTCGCATCGTGGCTCACCGCACAGGGTCTCGCACCCGGCGATCCGATCGCGCTCGTCGCCCCCAACGGCATCGAATGGATCGAGACCTACGCCGCGGCGCAGCGTGCGGGCTGGCGGATCACGCCGATCAAC
>CAZJBJ010000158.1:0-7822 GCA_964544295.1 uncultured Bifidobacteriaceae bacterium | reverse complement strand
CGACCGAGGTTTCCGCGGAGGACTCAAAGGTGACGTCGGGCGAAGGTCGCCGCGTCGGCGGGTGACGACGACGTATCGATCGACACCGCGGTCGGCCAAATGTCGAACTTCGTCGCCATGCGCCGGGCGACGGTCGCCGTCGCATCGGAGACGTCCTGACCGACCGCGCGCCGAGCCTCCAGCCGTCGCAACGCAACCGCCTCCGGGACCTCACAACGGAACTCGACGCAGTCGCTCGACCACGCCGCGGCGGCCTGTCGCGCTGCCTCCCGCCACGCGTCGGTCGCCCAGGTCGCGTCGAGCACGACCGACTCGCCGCGTGCGAGGAGCGCGCCGGCACGATGGAGCAGCGCGCGATACGTCATCGCAGTGTGCTCCTCGTCGTACAAGCCCTCGCCGAAGGCGGCGTCGGCATGATCCGTGTGGGCGACCCCGGCGAGGTCCTTGCGGATCTCGTCCGAGCGGAGCACGGTCCAGCCGATCTGATCGGCGAGCGCCGCCGCCAGCGTCGACTTCCCGGTGCCCGGCAGGCCACCGATGAGTGCCATCGATACGCGGCCCTGTCGCAGGTGCAGTTCACACAGTTCGAGCAACGCCCGCGCCGTGGCCGCGGCGTTCGCGTCACCCTGACCGACCCGGAGACACGCCACCTTCGACCGCACGTGGGCGCGGTACGCGAGGTAGTGATGCGCCAGGCTGGCCGGATAGGTCTCGGCCGCGAACTCCCGGTACCACCCCAGGAACTGCCGGCCCAGCCTCGGCGTGCCGATGCGCTCCAGGTCCATGGCGAGGAAGGCGACATCGGCGAGCACGTCGCCGTAGCGCAACCGATCGTCGAACTCGATGCAGTCGAGGATCCGAGGACCATCGTCCAGACAGAAGATGTCGTCGGCGAGGAGATCGCCGTGACCGTCGCACACCTTCCCCTCCGCGATCCGCGCCGCGAACAGCTGCTCACGGCCGTCGATGTACCGCCGAGCCATGTCGGTCACCCGATCCGCGACGTCGGGATCCAGCACCGACCCCACGAAGGGCGCCATCGTCGAGAAGTTCGCCTCCCAGTTCGCTCGCACCGACGACGCCGACCCTGCCGAGCTGATCTCGGCGGACCTCGCGGCCGAGGCGTGGAACGCCGCGACAATGCGCGCGATGGCCCGCACGTCGTCCTCGACGTCCTTGCCGTTGCGCACCAACGTCGCCAAGCGCCGGGAGTCGGGCATGCGCCGCATCACGACGAGCGCATCGATGACGTGGCCGTCCGAACCCACCACGTCGGCGACGTCGAGATACACGTCCGGAGCCAGCCGGCGGTTCAGCTCGACCTCGCGCGCGCAGATGTGTCGCCGCCGTTCGACCGTCGACAGGTCCACGAAATCGAGCCGTACCGGCTTCTTGAGCTTGTAGACCCGCTCCCCGATCAGGAACAGCATCGATATATGGGTCTCGGCAACGGCCAACGGCCACGGGTCGCCGTCCGGTGCGCTCGGTGTCACGATCACCGAGTCTGTCCCGGAGACCGGCACGCACCCAGAGGCGAAGGTCACGGCGAGAGCGCCCACTGCGCCCACACCGACGATCGCGGCTGGGATCACAGGACTTTCTCCTCTGCCCAGGCAACCCCAGACGAGACACGATCACGGAACCGTCGCGCAGAGGAGAACGTCATGGATCCGATGGAGGATGTCGACAACCGCCGCGAAGCCGCCGTCGAACGACTCAAGGCCAAGCGAGACTTCAGCACCCATCTCGCGGTCTACATCATCGTCAACGCCATGCTCGTCGCCATCTGGGCGGTGTCCGGTGCCGGGTACTTCTGGCCGATCTGGCCGCTGCTCGGGTGGGGTATCGGCGTCGCGATCAACGCCTGGACCGTGTACTTCCAGCGATCGATCACCGAGGCTGACATCCGCCACGAGATGGAAAGCGATTCCTGACCGAGCAACCGGGTCGAGCGCCACTCGCGTACGGGCCCGACATCGGTGTCGCGACCCTGCTCGTCGCCGCACTCCTGGCCCTCGCGTTCGCCCCACTGGCCATGCCCCGTTCGTATTCGTGGATCGAGCACGGCACGAGTGAATCCGGCGCGCAAGGGATCGATGGTGCGTGGGTCGCACGCGCCGGCTTCATCCTCTTCGGACTCGCGGTCGTGTGGTTGACCGGCAGCTACCCAACATCCGCGCGGCGTTTCCGGGCATCGCCGTGATCGCGATCGCATCGGGGATCCCACTCACGACGTCGACCGACATCTGGGGTCTGCTCCAGCGCATCATGTTCCTCACGGCCGCGGCGTGGTACGCCCGCGAACTCAGGATTCGTCATCGCAACCCCGGGTTGCGCTGATACCCCCCAGGGTATAGGATTCGGTCACCTACAGATGCGGCACCGCAGCTGCATCACGAGAGGAAGCATGCAATGGCCACCATTCAACTCAGCGCAGACACCTTCGAATCCACGGTCACCGGTGACGGGATCGTGCTGGTCGACTGGTGGGCATCGTGGTGCGGACCGTGCCGCATGTTCGCCCCGACCTTCGAGGCTGCCGCCGAGCAGCACCCCGACATCGTCTTCGCCAAGGTCGACACCGAAGCGAACCAGGATCTCGCAGGCGCGGCACAGATCATGTCGATCCCGACGCTCATGGTCTTCCGCGACGGCATCCTCGTCTTCTCCCAGCCCGGAGCGTTGCCGGCAACGGCGCTGGAGGACCTCATCACCCAGGTCCGCGCGCTCGACATGGACGACGTCCGCCGCCAGATCGCACAGCCGGCGTCCTGACGATCTCCCCACCACGCCCGGCGGGTTCCCACCCGCCCGCCTCACTCCGGACCACGCGACCACACAGTCGGGACTAGCGGCCCTGTCGGCCGGCAGCGATGAGGCGTCCAATAGTGCCGGAGCATTTGTCGCCGACCGCAGCGAGGTACCAACGACCATGTCCGGCAACGACGGCGCCCAACGGCCGCGCCGCTGGACTTCGTTCCTGATCGCACGCATCGCAGGCATCGAGGTGCGGGTCCATCTCAGCTTCGTCGCGCTCGTCGCGCTCTTCGCGGCGGCTGCGCCGGAGCCCGGATTCGGAGGCGCACTTCGCAGCGTGGCCTGGCTCCTGACGATCTTCGGCTGCGTCGTGGCCCACGAGTTCGCGCACAGCCTCGTCGCTCGATCGCGTGGGGTCGACGTCCACGAGATCCTGCTGCTGCCGCTCGGTGGCGTCTCCAAGATGGACCGACTCCCGGAACGCCCGCGCGACGAGTTCACCATCGCGATCGTCGGCCCCCTCATGAGCTTCGTCATCGCGGCGCTCTCGGCTGCGCTCTGCATCGCGACGGGTCGCGCGCTCCTGCCGGTCGACCTCATCGACGGCGCGTGGCTGGCTCGGATCGCGTGGCTCAACGTCCTCCTCGGCGCATTCAACCTGATTCCGGCGTTCCCGCTCGACGGCGGGCGGGTGTTCCGCGCCTGGCTGGAACGCGACCGCACCCTCGAGTCGGCGACTCGCATCGCGACCCGGGTCGGACACGCGTTCGCGGTTGCGCTCGTCGTGTTCGGGTTCTTCTTCGATATCTGGTTGCTGCTGATCGGGATCTTCATCTACGTGGGCGCGTCCGCCGAGCAGACCGCCACGATCGTGCACCTTCGGCTGCAGGGCCACCGCGTCGGCGACGCGATGCGGATCGACCTCGAGCGCATCCCAACCGGGCCGTGGATGGACGCGGCACCGATCGCGGCGACGGATCCGCTGAGCGACGAACTCCTCGCCCGGCTGGCGACCACAGTGGAACGTCAGCTCCCCGTGGCCCAGGCCGGACAGGTCGTCGGTGTCCTTCGCCTCGAAGACGTCCAACGATTGATCGAGACCGGCTGAACCCGGAGCACTAGCGGTGCTTCCATTCCTCGATGGCCTCGGCCTCCATGACCGCCAATCGGGAGTAGTAGTCGGGGATCTCGTTGAGGTGGGCTAGCGCGATCTTCGCGGTCACGACCAGATCGTCGTCGGTCACGTTGGTGTCGGGATCGGCCCGTCCGTGCTGCAACTCCCGTTCGAGGCCTTGCCGGAACTGCGCAAGATCGAACTCGACGGCACCGAAGTCGACCCCGAGCAGCGCCGCGGCACGACGGGCCTCGGCTTCGTCGACCTGTGTACGTCGGTTCATCGGATCCTCGGCGCCGGGAATCGTCTCGACCGCCACCGGCCGGCGACGGCTCAGAACGTAGACGACCACTCCCGCGAGTACGACCAGCCCTCCCAGGCCGATGGCCGCAGGCTCGAGCGACGGCAGGACGACGCCGACCGCCACGAGGGCGAGTACCGCGGGAATCGGCACCTTGCCCACGCACCACGGGACCCGAAAGGGTCGACGATGGTTGGGCTGACGGAACCGCAACACGATCACCGTTGCGTTCACCGCGACGAAGACGAGGAACACCGCGAAGTCCGTGACCCCGGCGACGAGCGAGATCCGACCCATCGCCGCGCATCCCGACGCGATCACCACGGCGAGGCCGATCGCGCGCGCCGGCACTCGATGGCGGTTCAGAACCCGCAACTTCGCCGAGAGAGCACCCGTCGTCGCCATGCTCCAGGTGAGACGAGAGGCCGCCGTGATCACGAGCAACGTCGTGTTGACCGTGGCGATCATCGCGGCGACGGCCATCACATCGGCGCTGGAGGTCCCGATCGCCGAACGCATCACGTCGGCGAGGGGGGTCGAGGACCCCGCCAGCGCATCCGCACCCAACACGCTCACCGCCGCCACGCCCACGGCCATGTAGAGCGCGGTCGAGATCGCCAACGCGACGAGGAGCGCACGCGGCACGGTACGGGCGGGGTCTCGCGTTTCCGCCGCCAGGGTGATCACTTCGTCGAATCCGATGAAGGCGAAGAAGACCAGCGCGGCACCACCGAGCACCCCACCCAGGGTGGACCCTCCGATCAGATCCTGGTCGCCCACATGTGGAACTCCCACCACGATCACGGCAACGAGGCCCGCAACCTGCAACAGGCTGAGGAGGACGGTGAGGCGGGCCGCCCGCTCGATGCCGAGCGTTGCGATCCCGCCCATCACGACGAGCAGGCCACACGCAACCACTCGCTCCGGGAGATCGAAGAAGTGCCGGAAGTATCCGGCGAAGCCCAACGCGACCGCGCCGCCCGCGACGACCAGGCCGAGGATCATCATCCATCCGACGACGAATGCCACCCCGGGCGACGCCACATGACGGGTGTACTCGTACTCGGCACCGGCACTGGGGTACATGGACGCGAGCTCGGCGTAGCTCAGGGCGGTGAGCGCGCTCAATCCACCGGCGATCCCGAACGACACCCAGACCGCCGCGCCGGCGGTCTGGGTGGCCGAACCCAGCAACGCATAGATCCCGGCACCGATGATGATCCCGACGCCGCTCGCGGTGACCTGGAGAGGACGGAGCGACCGGTGCAGTGTGGAAGGCAGGCCGCTTCGGCTCGATCTCGTCCCGTCCGTCACTGGGCGTCAGTCTGGACGACGGGGAGACGGTTCACGAGCCGGCCGACGACATCAGCCCGCCACCAGACCGGCCCTCGCCGGATCGATGGTCACGGTCGTCCCGGCGCGACCGCCAAGGATGGCGGATGCGTCGCCGAGCGCACCGATCATCGCGGGCCGGCCGGTCACGCGTGCGAACTCACACGCCGCCGCGACCTTGGGCCCCATCGAGCCCGCCGGGAAGGTCATCGCATCGAGGTCGTCCGGATCCGCGACCCGGATCGGCCGCTGCGTGGGCATCCCCCAGTCGGCCATCACGGCTTCGACGTCGGTCAGGAGCATCAGCGCGTCTGCACCCAGATCCTCGGCCAGGAGGGCCGCCGACCGATCCTTGTCGATGACCGCCTCGACCCCCCGCAGCCCGCCGTCGGGGCCGATGGTCACGGGGATCCCTCCCCCGCCGGTGCAGATGACGAGCACGCCGAACTCGAGGAGGATCTCGATCGTTCGGAGATCGACGATGGCCCGGGGTTGTGGCGACGGGACGACCCGACGCCAACCATCACCGTCGGGGGCGATCGACCAACCGCGCGCCGCGGCCAGGGCCCGGGCGTCGGTCTCTCCGTACACCGGCCCGATCGGCTTCGTCGGATGGGAGAACGCGGGATCGTCCGCATCGACCACCACCTGGGTCAGCAGCGCCGCAACATCACGACCCTCGAGTTCGTTCCCCAGCTCCTGTTCGAGGAGGTACCCGATCATCCCGACGCTCTCGGCGTCGAGCACGTCGAGGGGTGTCGCACTCATGGTCCCGGCTCGTTCGTTCAGGAGCGCGAGCGCGCCCACCTGAGGACCGTTGCCGTGGGTCACGATCACATCGTGGTCGCGGGCGATCTCCGCGATCGCGCGCGCCGCGGCGGCCGCGCGCTCACGCTGGTTCTCGACATCGTTTGGTTGCCCGCGTGGAGCCAATGCGTTGCCCCCGATGGCGATGACGACCAACATCGCGCCTCCTACGCCGCATCCCGAGCGAGCGGACAACTCATGCAGCGCGGGCCACCGCGACCGCGCGACAGCTCACTGCCCGGAATCGTGATCACCTCGATACCGGCCCGCCGAAGCCTCATGTTCGTATCGACGTTGCGTTCGTAGGCAACGACGACACCCGGCCGCACCGCGAGCACGTTGTTGCCGTCATCCCACTGTTCCCGCTCACCTTCCGGCGTGTCGCCGCCGGTCGTGACGACCCGCACCTGATCGAGACCGAGCGCCGTCCCGATCGCGTCGAACAATCCCCGCTCGGGATCGATACGCACCTCGCGTGACCCCGCAGCCGGCCGCAGCGACCAGACCGGAAGCCCGTCGCCCACGGCCGGTTCCACCACGAAGCAGTCTCGGTCGACCATGGTCAGCATGGTGTCGAGATGCATCGAGGCCCGTCGCTTCGGCAACGCCACGGTGATCACGTGCTCGACGGTCCCGGCCGCGAACAATCGTCGTGCCAGCGTCTCCACCGCCTGGGGGGTCGTCCGCTGTCCCATGCCGATGAGCACCGTCGACGGTCCGATGACGAGCACGTCGCCGCCCTCGATCGTCGCCGGCGCGCCATCGCCCGGCTCGGCGCCGTACCAGACCGGAATCCCGGCGTCGGCGAACGCGGGGTGGAAGCGGAACACGGCCCGGAAATGAACGGTCTCACGAGCGCGCGCGGGAGCCGCCATCGGCCCCAACGAGACCCCCGGCCCGATCCACGCCGCCGCGTCCCGGGTGAAGAGATGGTTCGGCAACGGCGCGAAGAGCAGGTCATGCGGCGCCGCGACCGCGGCCAGGAGCCCCGGTACGTCGTCATCCAGATCGGCGCGAGTCACGCCGCCGATCAACTCACGGCTGAGCGTCGCGGCATCGTGGTCCTCGAACCGTGCTCGGAGGAACTGCGCGAGGGGAGCACCGAGCAACGCCGGGGTCACGACCTCGTCGAGCACGTGCGCACGTGCGCGCGGATCGTCGAGCGTCTCGGCCAACAGGTCGCCGAGCAGTTCGACCTCGACGCCGGACTCCCGCAGCGTGTCGACGAACACGTCGTGCTCCTCGCGCGCCCGCGTGGCCCACAACACGTCGTCGAAGAGCAGATCCGCCGCGTTCGTCGGCGTCAACCGCTCCAGCTCGACCCCGGGACGATGCACCAACACGCGCCGAAGTACCCCGACCTCCGACGCCACCCCGAGTTCATCAGTGACCATCGTCGTCATCGCACTCCGTCAGGAACACCGGCGTTCGGCATCGCGTTCTCCCCATCCCTGCGCGCGGCCCTGCCACGACCATGCCGGAGCGTGGCGCGGACAGGCAGGGTCCAAGGT
>CAZJBJ010000157.1:0-7926 GCA_964544295.1 uncultured Bifidobacteriaceae bacterium | reverse complement strand
GAGGCGGGAGCCGGCGGTAGCCGGCCACGTGACCCGGAGGCCGACGATCCCGATCCGGCCGGGGAAGTCCTGATCCCGGCCGGGCCGTTCGTCATGGGGACCGACACCGACGTCACGGCGTACGACAACGAACGACCCGCGCACGCCGTCGACCTTCCCGCCTTCTTCATCGACGTCGCGCCGACGACGAACGCCGAGTACGTCCGCTTCATCGAGGCCGGCGGGTACGACGACCCGACGCACTGGTGCGACGCCGGTTGGGCGTGGCGGCAGGAGGCCGGGCTCACGAGCCCCGAGTTCTGGACCGAGACGGATACCGGCTGGGCACGCAACCGCTTCGGTCGGGTCGAGGCGGTCCCGCCGCACGAACCCGTGCAACACATCGGGTGGTACGAAGCCGACGCCTACGCGCGGTGGGCCGGGAAGCGGCTGCCCACCGAGGCCGAATGGGAGAAGGCCGCGAGCTGGGATCCCGGTCGCGGCATCGGCACCAAGCGGCAATGGCCCTGGGGCGAGGCCGAGCAGGACTGTCCGGCGGCGCTGTGGGGCAACACCGCGCGGTGGGGCCCCGACGACGTCGGCGCGCACCCGGGCGGGCGATCGGCATCGGGGCTGCTCGACCTGCTCGGGGGCGTCTGGGAATGGACCGCATCGGACTTCGCCGCCTACCCCGGATTCGCCAGCTTCCCGTACCCCGAATACTCCGAGGTGTTCTTCGGACCCGAGTACAAAGTGCTGCGCGGCGGGTCGTGGGCCACGAGCCCGCGTGCGATCAGCACCACCTTTCGCAACTGGGATTATCCGATCCGGCGCCAGATCTTCAGCGGCGTTCGGTGCGCGCGGGACGCCTGACGCATGTGCCGTCACGTCGCTCACCTCGGCGCGCCCCGACCGATCGCGGATCTCCTGCACGCGCCGCACGGCCTGTGCGCCCAGGGCCGGGCGCCGCGCGAAATGATCGTCGCCGACGACAATCCGGACGGCTGGGGCATCGCGTGGTGGACCAGCCCGCGGTTGGCGCCGCTGCACTACCGCAGCACCGAGCCCATCTGGACCGACACCGGTTTCCACCACACCACCGACTGCACAGGGGCGATGCTCGCCGCCGCCCGCAAAGCCTCGCCCGGAACCACGCTGCGCACGGTGAACAACGCGCCGTTCGTCGCCACGACCGAACTCGGTCCGGTGGCGTTCTCGTTGAACGGTCACGCGTTCCAGGGCGGCACCGAGGCGCGCCTGCGCGCCGAAGTCCCGCCCGGCGTCTCCCTCGCCGGCGACACCGACTCGGAAGTCCTCTTCGCGATCCTCCGCGCCCGCATCGCTGAGGGCGCCGACCTCGCGGCTGCGGTCGCCGCGGTGCATGCGGTCGTCGCGCCCGCGCCGGACGTGTACGTGAATCTCATGGCGATGACGGCGGACGCCCTCGTGGCGACGACCTGGCGCCACACCCTCTACGCGCACCACACCGACCGCGGCACCACCCTCGCGTCCGAGCCGCTCGACGCCGACCCGGCCTGGACACGGGTGCCCGATGCCCACCTCGTCGCGGCGGACGCGCACGGGTTCCACCTCTCCCCTCTCGAAGGACCGCCATGACCCCCACCGCGGTACGAATCGACGATCATCTCGGCACCGACTACTTCGCCCACGCGCTGCACCGCGACGCCCGCGTCGGCCTCACGGCCACGCCGAAGGTGCTCCCGCCGAAATGGTTCTACGACGACCGCGGCTCCGAGTTGTTCGACGCGATCACCCGGCTCCCGGAGTACTACCCCACTCGTACCGAACGATCGATCCTGCTCGAACGGGCGAACGACATCGCCACCATCAGCGGTGCCGACACGCTGGTGGAACTGGGGTCGGGCACGTCGGAGAAGACCCGGATCCTGCTGGACACGTTTCGCCGTGCCGACTCGTTGCGGACGTTCGTCCCCTTCGACGTGTCGGCCACCACGCTCCGGGAGGCGGCCGCGGCCGTCGCCACCGAATACCCGGGGGTGGACGTCCACGCGGTCGTCGGCGATTTCGAACAGCATCTCGACTGCATCCCTCGGGACGGGCGCCGGTTGGTCGCGTTCCTCGGCGGCACCATCGGCAACTTCGAACCGGCGGCTCGCGCCGAGTTCCTCGCGAGCCTGGCGCTCACCCTCGATCCGGGCGAGTCCCTCCTGCTCGGTACCGACCTCGTGAAGGATGCTGATCGACTGGTCCGGGCCTACGACGATGCGGCCGGGGTCACCGCCGCGTTCAACCGGAACGTGCTGGCGGTGCTGAACCGGGAACTCGGCGCGAACTTCGACCTCGACGACTTCGAGCACGTCGCGATCTGGAACGCGACCGACGAGTGGATCGAGATGCGCCTCCGGGCGACGCGTGCGCTGACGGTTCCCGTCCCGGCACTCGATCTCGTGGCCGAGTTCGCCGCCGGCGAGGAGATGCGCACCGAGATCAGCGCGAAGTTCCGCCGCGAGCGCGTCGCTGATGAACTCGATGCGGCCGGATTCGAGCTCGAACAGTGGTGGACCGACCCCTCGTCGGACTTCGCCCTGTCCCTGGCCCGCCGCCGCTGAGCGGTTCGCACCGCGGTCCCGGACCAGTACCCTGCAGACGTGGCGAGGCGTGGGAAGCAGCGATCGACGCGCGCGCTCGCGCCGACGGTGCTCGTGGGTCTCGTCGTCGTCGTGACCGCGTGCGGTACCTCGGGATCGTCGGCGACGCCGAGCCCGCGTCCCTCCGGGGCCAGTGCCAATCACGCCGCCACGGTCGCGGACGGCACCGAGGTACTCGGCCGTCAGATCGACCGGACGCCGATCGCGCTCACGCCGGAGGAGTACGACGCGTTCCTGCAGGTCGCGCTGACGCCGGCCGCCGTCGGTGCCCGCCGGTCGGTCCTGCAGCGATGGACCCGCGACCCTCGGGTCCAGGTGCTGGGTGCACCGACGGAGGAGGACCTCCGCCGCCTGGCGGCGGCGGCGACCAGTTGGGGGATGATCACCGGGTTGCGGATCACCCTCACCGGTGGACCGGGCGACATCGTGATCCGCTTCGTGCCCCAGCCGACGTTCGCGACTGAGCTCGGCGTCGCGACCGTCGACACCAACGCGGTCGGCCTGACCCGGGTCGCCTTCGCTCCTGGTCGACGCGGCACGATCGATTCGGCCATCGTCGTGATTGCGAGCGACGACATCCAGGTGGCGCGCAATCGCACGATCGGCCACGAACTCGGCCACGCGCTGGGCCTCCAGCACTCGACCTGCGACTCCAGCCTGATGAACGGCTCGTCGGCCGACGGACGCTCGGTGCGCTGGTCTCCGACCCCGTTGGACACGCGCCTGGCGTCGGTCCTCTACGACCCCCGCCTGACCCCGGGCCTCGACCGCAGCCAGGTCGTGAGCCGGCTGAGCACGACCGCCACGACCGGTGCCACGTGTGCGCCGGTCGACGTCGAGTTGGTCCGAGCGTCGAACAGCGGCCGCTACTACTTCTGTGCCCGCGGGCTCCAGGCGTACCGCCCCTGCACCGCTGACCTGACGACCGAACCGTCGATCCCGATCACCAACCCCGATCTCTGGACCGACGGCACCGAGCTCCTGCGGTCCCCACCGGGCTGAGCGAAACCCGCCGCCCGAGTTTCCACTACGCCGGTAGTGGTATTACCATGGACACCGTGAATACGCCCTCCCCCGCACTCCAGATCGAGCACCTCTCGGTCGAGGCCGACGGCAACCCGATCCTGCGCGGACTCGACCTCGAGGTCGGTGCCGGCGAGGTCCACGCGCTGATGGGTCCGAACGGATCGGGCAAGTCCACGCTGGCCAACACCCTGCTCGCCAACCCGGCGTACACAGTGACCGGCGGTCGCTTCCGGTTCCTCGGCGAGGACATCACCGACCTCCCCACCGACGAGCGGGCCGCCCGGGGACTGTTCCTCGGGTTCCAACACCCCGAGGCCATCTCCGGGGTGAGCGTCCTCAACTTCCTGCGCCAGGCGCTCGCCGTGCGCAAGGGCATCGCCGATCTCTCGATCCTCGAGATCCGGATGGCCCTCATGGACTGGACCAAGCGCCTCGGCATGGACGACCAGTTCACCCAGCGCTATCTCAACGAGGGCTTCTCGGGTGGCGAGCGCAAGCGCAACGAGATCCTGCAGATGGCGATGATGGAACCCGAGTTCGCGGTGCTCGACGAGACCGATTCCGGGCTCGACATCGACGCGCTGCGCGTGGTGGCCGAAGGCATCAACGTCGTGCGGGAGGCACGCCCGGAGATGGGCATCCTCCTGATCACGCACTACCAGCGGATCCTCGATCACCTGACCCCGGACGTCGTGCACATCCTCATCGACGGTCGCATCGTGCAATCGGGCGGGCTCGAACTCGCGGCGCAGCTCGAACGCGACGGCTTCGACAGTTTCCGCGTCGCCGCGGCCACCCCATGAGCCTCGACGTCGCCCGGATCCAGGCCGACTTCCCGATCCTCACCGAGACCCGCAACGGTCACCGGGTCGTCTACCTGGACAGCGCGTCGAGTGCGCAGAAGCCGATGTCGGTCATGGCCGCGATGGACGAGTTGATGACCCACCGCTACGCGAACGTGCACCGCGGCGTGTACGCCATCGCCGAGGAAGCGACCGCCGCCTTCGAGGCCGCCCGCCGCAAGGTCGCCACCTTCATCGGTGCCGGCGACGCCGCGGAGCTGATCTTCACGCGGAACGCCACCGAGGCGATCAACCTCGTCGCGTACTCCTGGGGTCGCGCGAACCTGCACGCCGGCGACGTGGTCGTGCTCACCGAGATGGAGCATCACGCCAACATCGTGCCGTGGCACATGCTGGCCGCCGAGGTCGGTATCGAACTGCGCTGGATCCCGATCGACGCCGACTACCGCCTCGACCTCGGATCGCTCGATCAACTCCTCCAGGGCGCCACGCTCCTCGCGGTGACCGCCATGTCCAATGTGCTCGGGACCGTCAACGACATCCCGGCCCTCGTCGCCGCGGCTCGTGCCGCCGGCGCGGCCGTGCTCGTCGACGCGTCCCAGGCCGCACCGCACCTGAGCATCGACGTGCAGGCCTGGGACGCCGATTTCGTGGCGATCACCGCGCACAAGATGCTCGGACCTTCGGGCATCGGCGCGCTCTGGGGCCGTCGCGAACTCCTGGAGACCATGCCCCCCTTCCTCGGGGGCGGCGAGATGATCCGCGACGTCCGCAAGGACGGCTTCACCACCAACGAGCTGCCGTGGAAGTTCGAAGCGGGAACGCCGGCCATCACCGAAGCCGTCGGCTGGGGTGCGGCGATCGACTACCTCGAGGCGCTCGGCATGGACTCCGTGCACCAGCACGAGCAGTTGCTGACCCGCTACGCACTCGACGCGCTGGCCGACCGCTTCGGTGACCGGCTCACGGTGTACGGACCTTCCACGGTCGAAGACCGGGGCGGCGTCATCTCGTTCCTGTTCCCCGACATCCACGCCCACGACGTCTCACAGGTGCTCGACGAAGAAGCCGTCTGCGTCCGGGCCGGACACCACTGCGCCAAACCGCTGATGAAAGTGCTGCAGATCCCGGCAACCAGCCGGGCATCGCTCTACGTCTACAACGACGAGGCCGACGTCGACGCGTTGGTCGAGGGCCTGGTCAAGGCCGAGAAGTTCTTCTGCATCTGAACCCACCCACCTAGGATCGCGACCAATGGCCGGACTCGAAGACCTCTACCGCGAGATCATCCTCGATCACTACCGCGCGCCGCGTAACCGCGGAGAACTCCCCGTTCCGCCGGCGCATCGCGTCGAGGGCTTCAATCCGCTGTGCGGCGACGAGGTCGTGCTGTACCTCGACGTGGCAGACGGCACCGTGACCGACCTCAAGATCTCCGGGCAAGGCTGTTCGATCAGTCAGGCGTCGACGTCGATGATGAGTGCGGCGGTCAAAGGCAAGCCGGTCGCCGAGGCCCGCACCTTGATCCGGGCGTTCAAAGCCCTCATGAGCATTCACGAGTCGAAGATCGGTGGCGACGCCGATGACGTCGATGCGTCGGCCGACGAACTCGCCGGCGTGCGCCTCGGGGACCTCGAGGCGCTGCAGGGGGTCGTGAAGTTTCCGGTGCGGATCAAATGCGCCACGCTGGCGTGGAACACGCTGGCCCAGGGGCTCGACGAGATCGACGCCGGCGACTGATCCATGGGCCGAACGAGTCATCGGGGCCTTTTCACGCGCTCGACACGGAACTTGACCATATTGGGGAGTGCGCGCCGGGTACGCTCGGTGTTCCACTCGAAGGGAGCGGCATGACCGACGAACCGACCGTGACGCCCGACTTGGTGATGACGATCGACCAGGCGCTCGAACGCTTCGGCGCGCGGGACCTCGTGGCGGGAGCCGAAGTCGTCGACTTCCTCCTGGATCTGCGACTTGCCGTCGTCAACTCGTCGGACCGGGCGATTGCCAAGCTCCTCGAGGAAGAGCGCCAGCCCACCGCCTGAGCGCGACCGACCGGCATCAACCCGCCGCCGAACCCGATACCGTCGGGTCCCCGGCCCCGGGAATGCGTCGAAGTACCATGAATGTTCCCCCAGGAGCCTCATGGACACCATCACCCCCGATTCCACCCGGGCCCAGCGGCGCGCTCACCACCGTGTGATCCGACGCAAGGTCGCGGTCGCGAGTATTGCCGGTGCCGTCGCCGTCGGTACCGCCGTCGGCATCGGTGTCGCCGCGGCGAAATCGGACCACCCCACCGCCGTCGCCGCCGCAGCGCGCGTCGCGTCGACCACGTCGTCGTCCACGACCTCGACGCTGCCCCCGACCACGACGACCACGCGGCCGCCGCTGGCCCAGCCCGCCGTCGCGACGCTCCCGGTCCTGACCCGCACGCTGGGGTCGGGTTCCGATCCCGCGGTGGTCCAGCCCTACCAGCAGCGGCTCGCCGACCTGCACTTCGATCCGGGCCCGATCGACGGCAACTACGGCTCGGCGACCACCTACGCGGTCCAGGCGCTCCAGAAGATCCAGGGACTCCCGCGCACCGGTCGGATCGGCCCGGCGGAAGCGATGGCCCTCACCGCGTTCCAGTACCCGACCCCGCTCCAGGCGGACGGCGAACCGAACCGCACGGAACTCGACGTGACCAAGCAGGTGCTCACGCTCTACGCCGACTACCAGGTGAAGCTCATCACCACGACCTCCACCGGCTCGGGCGAGCACTACTGCTACAACTCGCCGCGGGTGAACCCGACGCGACACATCTGCGAAGTCGCGACCACACCGTCCGGCCGGTTCACCTACACCCGCGTCGTCCTCGGGTGGGACAAGTCCCCGCTGGGTCAGCTCTACCAGCCGTACTACTTCAACGGCGGGATCGCCGTGCACGGGTACACGAGCGTTCCCGTCACCCCCGCCTCTCACGGCTGTGCGCGGATTCCCATGCACATCGCCGAGTACTACCCGTTGCTCGTGAAGGTCGGCGACCCGGTGTACGTCTTCGGTGGCACGCCCGCCCAGATCCTCTCGAGTTCGCCGATCGCCCCGAGTCCGCCGCCCACCGCGGCCCCGGCCGCGCCACCTGCACCTGCGCCCGCTCCGGCACCCGCCCCGGCGCCCGCCACCTGACCACGGGCCTCCGACCGACCGCGGCAGCGGTAGCGGCCGGAATCAGAAACCGGGATCGGCGAAGGGGTCGTCGGCGGCGTCGGTGGTGATCGGCTCGGGCACCGCGAAGCCCAGCCGGTCGGCCAGACCGTCGTAGCCCACTGCCTCGAGTTCGTCGGCGAGTTCGGGACCACCCGAGGTGACCACCCGACCACCCATGAACACGTGGACCCGGTCCGGCCGCAACTCCGTGAGCAACCGCGCGTAGTGGGTGATCGCGAGGACCCCCAGTCCGGTCTCCTCGGGCATCGCCGCGACTCGCCCGGAGACGTCGCGCA
>CAZJBJ010000156.1:0-7995 GCA_964544295.1 uncultured Bifidobacteriaceae bacterium | reverse complement strand
CGGACGCCGGACTCCAGACCACGTTGTTCGGGACCGCCGAGCCTGCGGTGCGCGACGGTGCCGCGACCGAGCGGATCGCGCTCGACGCCACCGCCTGGGTCGACGTCACCCGCGACTGGCTCGTCGGCGCGGACACGCTCCTCGAGCGGCTGATCACCGCGGTGCCCTGGCACCAGGGTCGACGTCGGATGTGGGGGCGCTGGGTCGACGATCCGAGGCTCTCCCACTGGGCCCGTCTCGACGATGAGCCATCAGACCCCGTCATCACCACGCTCGCCCGCCGCCTCGAGGCGACCTATGGGCACCGGCTCCGGCGACCCGGGTACAACTACTACCGCGACGGTCGGGACAGCGTCGCCTGGCACGCCGACCGCGAACTCCGGACTCTCGACGACACGTTGGTCGCGATCGTGACCCTCGGGACCCGGCGGCCGTTCCTGATCCGGCCGATCGGCGGCGGATCCAGCATCGATCTCCGACCCGGTTCGGGTGATCTGATCGTGATGGGTGGCAGCACCCAGCTCGGGTGGGAGCACGCGGTCCCCAAGACCGCGCGGTCGGGGCCCCGGGTCTCGGTGTCCTGGCGGTGGACCCCGGGCGTCCCGCATGCCACCGATCTCCCGGATCCGTGATGAAATGCCGGATGGCCCAGAACGTGCTCGGCACCGAACTCGTCCCGTGCAGCCTCGACCCGCTCACCGGCTTCTACCGCGACGGGTGCTGCAACTCGGGCGGGGAGGACGTCGGCCTCCACGCGGTGTGTGCGGTGATGACGGCCGAGTTCCTCGAGTTCAGTCGCAGTGTCGGGAACGACCTCTCCACGCCGATGCCCCAGTACGGCTTCGCAGGGTTGGTCCCGGGCGACCAGTGGTGTCTCTGCGCCGACCGGTGGGTCGAGGCGCTCGCTGCGGGGCGGGCACCGAAGGTCGTGCTCGAAGCCACCCACGCGCTCGTGCTGGATTGGGCCAGCATCGAAGACCTCCGCGCCCACGCCGCGTAGTCCTGCGATCGTCGATCGGCCCGTTCCGTCGCGTTTGTACCGAACCCGTGCCCCACGTCTAGAGTCCGCCCCGAGTTCGGTACGGGAGAAGCCGGTGCGATTCCGGCGCTGACCCGCAACTGTGATGGAGCGACCTGCTCCTGAGCCAGATCCCCGCCGCCCTCCGTCGGACCGACCGGACCGGCGCTCGTATCCGTCGCCGCACCGTGCGGCACGACATGAGGCCCTCGTGGAAAGGGGCCTGCGGAGGTTCATCCATGCGTTCGTTCCGACGTGTCCTCTTGGGCACACTTCTCACCGCGCTCGCGGTCTCCGGGTGCAAGTTCACCGGGTACGCGGTCGCGGCCAACACGCCCGTCCTCACCAAGGCCCACAACTGGCTCGTGTCCCAACAGCAAGCCGATGGTTCGTTCGAGGTCTCCGGCTTCGCCGGTTTCGAGACCCCGGACGCCGTCGTGGCCATCGCCGAGCACGCCCAGACCACACTCACGTGGGACACCACGGTGGCCCGCAACGCGGTGGCGGCGGTGAAGACCAACAACCTCTCGGCCCTGGACGCACTGGACAACTTCGCGGACGGCACGCTCAGTGCCGGCCAGGCCGCGAAGCTCATCGTGTTGGTGGCCAAGCCGCTCGGCCTCAGCCCCACGGCGTTCGACCCGCAGAACGACGGTGCCCGCAACCTGGTGGCCAGCGTCGACGCGGGCGCGGCACCGGACGGCTCCTACGGTGCCTTCAACGCGACGCTCTACGCCGCGTTGGCGAAGCAACAGACCAGTGGCACCGTCCCCGCGAACACGCTCGCCGTGATCCGGAGCGCGCAACAGGCCAACGGCGGTTGGAACTTCTCGGGTGACAGCACCGGCACCGACATCGACGTCGACACCACGGCACTCGCGGTGCAGGCGTTGGTCGCCGGGAAGGCCACCACGAACGACACCGACCTGGTGCAGGCCCTCCAGTTCCTCGCCGACAACCAGACGGCCGGCGGAGCGTGGCAGGCGTTCGGCGCGGACGACCCGAACTCGACCGCGACCGCGATCATGGCCGTCACCGCCGCCGGGTTCGACGTGACCACGTCGTGCTGGCGGGACACGGTGCGCCCGGCCACAGCGGGGAACGCCTACGCGAGTCCGGTGAACTGGCTCCGGGGCCAGCAGGCGAGCGACGGGCACATCGCGAGCGGGAACGATGCCTTCCCGCCCGTGAACACGTTCGCCACGACGCAGACCGTGCAGGCGCTCGCCCGGGGATGGCTCCCGGTAGCGTGGCTCGCACCGCGGGGCTGCTGAGCCGCGATGTGAACCTTCGGGAGGACCCGCAATGTCGGCGATCGACTTCTACAGTCCGGATTCCTACGTTGCGGGTCCTCCCCACGAACTCTTCGCCCGGCTCCGCCGCGAGGAACCGGTCGTGTGGCAGGACATGCCCGACGGCACCGGCTACTGGGCGGTACTGCGCCATGCCGACGTCGTCACCGTCTCGCGTGAGCCGTTGCTGTATTCCGCGGCCACGGGCGGCGTCGTCCTCGAGGACCTCTCACCCGAGAACCTGGCGATGATGCAGGACATGTTGTTGGCGATGGACCCGCCCCGCCACCTGGCGTACCGACGCAACGCGTCCCCGCACTTCGCGCCGAAGGTCATGGCCCAACTCGAGGATCGCATCCGCGAGATCTGCCACACGATCATGCGCGGCGCGGCCGACCGCGATCTCGATTTCGTCCACGACGTCTGCGCGCTGCTGCCGTCGCAGGTCGTCGGCGAACTCATGGGGATTCCCGAGGTCGACTGGCCGAAGATCCACCACTGGTCGGAGATGAACTCCGGCAGCCAGGATCCCGACATCATGGCCGCCGACCCCGACGCAGCCGAGGCGGCGATGAGTGCGACCGTCGAGATGGCGATGTACGCGATCGAACTCGCCGGCCGGCGCCGGATCGAGCCCGCCGACGACCTCACGACCGTGATGCTCGGTGTCGAGGTCGACGGCGAGGCGATGACCGACATCCAGTTCGGGAGCTTCTTCGTCCAGCTCGTGACCGCCGGCAACGACACGACCCGCACCATGTTGTCGTCCGGCCTGCTCGCGCTCCTCGACCACCCCGAGCAGCTCGCGCAGCTGCGAGCCGATCACTCGTTGATCCCGGGCGCCGTCGAGGAGATCCTCCGGTACGCGAATCCCCTGCACTATTTCCGTCGCACCGCGACGGCGGACACGACGCTCGGCGGTGCGCAGATCACGGCGGGCGACAAGGTCGCGATGATGTACACCTCCGCGAACCGCGACGAGACCGTGTTCGTGCGACCGGACGAGTTCGACATTCACCGCGACCCGAATCCGCACCTGTCGTTCGGCACCGGCGAACACTTCTGCCTCGGGATCCACCTGGCCCGGCTGGAAGGTCGAGTCTTCTTCGAAGAACTCCTGCACCACTTTCCGGCGATCACCCAGCTCGGACCGGCCCGCCGCCAGCGCTCCAATCTCAACAACGCGCTGAAGGAACTGCCGGTCCGGCTCTCGTCGACCGCTCCCTGATGTTCAGAACCGCGTGACGTTCAGACCTGCGTGACGTCTAGACCTGGCTGACGATCAGGCCGACGAGACCGACGGTCACCACCAACGCGGACACGAGCCGCCGCCCACCCAGCCGTTCGTGGAGCACGATCCATCCGAGCGCGGCACCGAGGACCACCGACGATTCCCGCAGCGTCGCCACGTACGCCACCGGCGCGAACCGCACCGCGACCAACACCAACGAATAGGCCGTCGCCAGACAGATCCCCGACACCAGGTGCCGAGCCCACCCGCGGCGCACCGACGCCGCGAACGCCGGACCACGACCGCGCACCAGGTTCACCACGGTGAGCGCGGCGGCGCTCATGCCCGTCAGGGCCACGCCGTAGGCGAAACCGTTGTCGGTGTGGCGTGCCCCGGATGCGTCGACGACCGTGTAGGTGCCGATGAGCACCGCGGTCATCAGCGCGAAGACGATTTCGGCCGGGGGTGCGCCGGGGCGCACCAACGACGCCAGCCCGACGAAGACCACGAGCAACGCGATCCAACCACCCGCGCTCAGGCCGTCGTCCAGTGCGATCAATCCGAGCAGCGCCGCGACCAGTGCCCCACCACCGCGGGCGAGCGGGTACGCGAGGGAGAAGTCGCCGTGGCGATAGGCCGCCACCAGCGCGTTCACGTAGAAGACGTGCACGACGGCCGAGATCAGCAGGAACGGCAACGCCCGGGGGTCCGGCCATCCGGTGAACAGCAACGCCGGGGCGAGCGCCACGCCCCCGAAGACGAACTGACCCCATGCGGCGAGATCGCGATCGTCGGCCGTCTTGATGAGTAAGTTCCAGGCAGCGTGCAACAAGGCGGCCGCGAGGGCCAACAACGTTGCTGCGAGCATGGCGTTCGGTCCTCTCCTCACGGCCACGTGACGGGAAGACGTTGCACGCCGCGCGCCGACCGACCAATCTCGGGCGCACCGTATCCGCCCGCCGTCACGAGGAACCCAATGACCGACCTTGATCCCGAGACGATGACCACCCCCTGGCGCCGGGACCCGGCCGAGACCACGCCCGCCCTGGAACGGTGGGCCACCCACGTCTTCGGTGCCGGGACGCGCGTCGAAGACGTCGGCGAACCCGGCAACGGCATGTCGAGTGAGACCGTGTTGTTCACCGTCGTGCACCCCGACGGCACCCCGGACCGGCTAGTCGCCCGGCTCGCCCCCCTGCCCGACGTGTACCCGGTGTTCGAGACCTACGACCTCGACCTCCAGAAGCGGTGCATGGATCTCGTCCGCGAGCGCACGACCGCACCGGCCCCGGTATGTCGTCACCTCGAACTCGATCCGGCGTGGCTCGGGACTCCGTTCCTCGTCATGGAACGAGTCGACGGTGAGGCAGCCCCCGACGTCCCTCCGTACGTGTTCGGCGGATGGGTCATGGACGCCACTCCGCAACAGCGCGACACGTTGCTGCGTACGTCGGTCGAAGTCCTGACCCAGGTGCACACGATCACGCCGGCGAACGCCGACCTCACGTTCATCACCGGGACCGACCCCGTCACGTCGGCCATGACCGCGCAACTCGACGGGCAGCGTCATTACTACGAGTGGGCCCGCGAGGGCGTGACCTATCCGTTGATCGAACGCACCTTCGAATGGCTGGTCGCCCACCAACCCGAGGAACCGGAGGCGGTCCTCAACTGGGGAGACAGTCGCATCGGCAACATGCTCTACCGCGACTTCGTGCCGGTCGCGGTCCTCGACTGGGAGATGGCCACCGTCGGCCCACGCGAGGTCGACATCGCGTGGATGGTGTTCCTGCACCGGTTCTTCCAGGACCTCGCGACCCGCTTCGAGCTCCCCGGGATCCCGGATTTCATGACCCCCGAGGCCGTCGCCGGCGAGTACGAACGCCTGACCGGCTACACACCCCAGCCGCTCCACTGGTACGAGGTGTACGGGGCCCTGCGGTTCGCGATCGTCTCCGTGCGCACCAGCACGCGCGGGATGGCCTACGGCCAGATGGAACGACCTGAAGATCCGGACGACCTCATCATGTTCCGCTCCCTGCTCGACACCATGATCGCCTGATGCCGACGCACCCATGACCGACGTCCCCGTGATCGACGTGCCCGTGATCGACGTGCCGGTGATCGACATCGGTCCGCTCCTCGACGGGACCGGCATCGAGGCCGTGACCGACCGCATCGCGGCGGCGTGTCGTGACTCGGGCTTCTTCTCGATCGTCAACCACGGCATCGACCCCGCGCAGTTCCGTGCGGTCGAAGATGTCGCGCGGCGGTTCTTCGCGCTTCCCACGGAACGGAAAGGCGCCGTCGCGATGGCGCGGGGCGGACCCGCCTGGCGCGGCTGGTTCCCGCTCGACGGCGAACTCACCTCCGGCATCCCCGACCACAAGGAGGGCTACTACTTCGGTCGGGAACTGCCGCCGACCGATCCCCGGGTCCGGTCGGGCACTCCCCTGCACGGCCCGAATCTGTGGCCCGCGGAACCCGCGTCGCTGCGGTCGGTCGTGTCCGGATACATGGAGACCCTGGAAGCGCTCGGCCAGCAGCTGACCCGCGCCATCTCGCTCGCCCTCGGTCTCGCCGAGACCACACTCACCGACCGGTGGTTCCGCGACCCGGTCGTGCTACTGCGGTTGTTCCACTACCCGGCGACGACCGCGACCGACCGAGGGGTCGGTGAGCACACCGACTACGGGTTCCTCACCCTGTTGTGGCAGGACGAGAGCGGCGGCCTCCAGGTCCGCGCCGGCGACGAATGGGTCGACGTGCCCGCCGACCCCGATGCCCTGGTCTGCAACATCGGCGACATGCTGGATCGGCTCACCGCGGGTCGGTTCCGGTCGACACCGCACCGGGTGATCGCGCCCAGGGCACGGGATCGGATCTCGGTGCCGTTCTTCTTCGACCCGGACTGGGACGCGCACGTCGTCGTTCTCCCGTTGCCCGGCGCCGCACCGGCGGACGATGCCGACCACCGCTGGGACGGCACGAGCGTGCACACGTTCGCGGGCAGCTACGGCGAATACCTCACGACCAAGGTGGCCAAGGTATTCCCCGGACTCGGTGCCGCGGTCCTGCCATCGGACCGCGACCCCGCGTCCGACTAGTCGCCGGCGAGTTCGGTCAGGCTCGCGAACACCGCTCGCCGGAGATCCGACGGCGGCCGGTCCGCACTTGCGGACGATGCCGGCACCGGCACCGGCGGCGCGCTCGGACGGACGTCGACTTCGGGCGCCGCGTCCTGCATCGCCTCCGCCGCGAGTCGACGTTCGAGCGCGGCGCGCTCCTGATCCGCCGCGGCCAACGCCCGCCGGAGATCGTCCTCGCGTTCACGCCGCCGACTCAGCTCGATGTCGACCACGTCCACCTGGTGACGGGCGGCCTGGAGCTCCGCGGTCATGCGCTCCATCTCCGAAGTGTGTCGGGTCCGCAGCTTGCCGATTTCCTCCTCGGCCAACGCGAGCCCGGCCGCGGCGGTCTCGGCCTTGGTCCGCAGCCCGTCGATCGCCTTCTCCGCGGTCTTGCGGTCGGCCGACCGGGTCGCTTCGAGTTCCTCGGCCCGCCGTCGGGCAGCGGCCAACTCCGCCTCGACGGCCCCGACCCGTTCTGCGGCCTCCCGACTCGCCTGGACGAGATCGTCGCGTTCGCTCCGCAACGTGGCCAGCTCGTTCGAGAGGGCATCCAACCGCTGCACCACGTCGCCGTGATCGTCGCCCGCGGTCGCCAGCTCCGCCTCCAGGACCGCCAACCGTGCCTCGGCGGACTGAATCTCCTCGGCCCGCTGCCCCAACTCCAGCGTGAGCGAATCGGCCTGGGCGACCGCGACATCGCGTTCGGCGCGGGCAGTCGTGAGCGCAGCCTCGGTCTGGGCATTGGCCGCCAGGGCAGCTTCCAACTGTTGGGCCACTCCGGAGAGTTCATCGAGTTGCGCGGCGGCGGCCGAGGACTCGGCGACGGCTGCCGTCAGCGCCGCATCGAGTTCCCCGAGCCGCTCGTCACGCGCATCCAACTCGCCGGCGAGTGCCGTGAGTTGCGACTCCAGGCTCTCCCGGTCCGCCTGCGCAGCCGCGGCCGCGGCCCGGAGCGCCTCGGCGTCGGCTTCGACCTCGCCGCGAGCGTCCAGGCCGGCCTTGACCTGGGACTGGAGATCGGAGATGCGGGCGTCACGATTGGCCAGATCGCTTTCGAGATCGTTCGTCCGTCCGACCAGCTCGCCGAGCTCCGCCGTGGTCGCCGCCAGCGTGGCGTCGAGCTGTTCGATGCCATCGTCCCGCGCCGCGATCTCGGCCGCCAGGTGCTCGGCCCGCGCCGTCGCCGACGTGAGTTCGGCGGCGGTGGCCGCGTGGGTCGCCTCGCGGTCGATCGCGTGAGCACCGTGATCGTCGATCGCCGGTTCGAGCTGCGCCTCCACCTCCGCGACTCCTTCGCCAACCTCGAGGCGGAGCGCAACCGCT
>CAZJBJ010000155.1:0-8003 GCA_964544295.1 uncultured Bifidobacteriaceae bacterium | reverse complement strand
CCCACGAGCACGAGAAGCAGGCCGGGCTCATGACCATGCGGCTCATCGTCGCCGTGACCGACGAGCACATCCACGTGATCAACTGGGGCGACGCGCCGGATCCGGACCGCATCGCGCACACCTTCGATCGTGCCACCACCAAGGTCACGTCCCACCGAATCGCCGCGGCCCGAACGTTGAAGCTCGTCGACACCGAGACCGGCGTTCACATCAAGCTCGACGGCACTGCCGGCAGGATGCTGTCCCAGTCGGGACCCGACACCGCGGTGATCGAGGCCCTCGCCTCCTGAGCAGATCCTGGTCAGACTGCGGCCGCCATCTCGGTCAGTGTGACCGTGGTGCGCCAGTTGCGCACGGTGCCCTGCAGGCCGAGGCGCTTCATCATCGGCTCGACCAGCTTCGACTTCCCGAGGCCGTTCGGCGTGGACAGGTACGCATCCGTGCCGACGACCACGATCTCGTCGGGGGCGTAGCTCGCCGGATCAACGGCATCCAGCGTCGGTCGCGCCGTGTCGTACAGGAAGCAGACCGAGATCTTCGACGGGTCCGCAATCCGGTCGGGCCACGGCACACGGTCGAGCACGGCCTGCAATTGCGCCGCCGTGCGGACGACCACCGTCGTGTCGATGCCGGTGTCGGTGAGGATCGCGTCGTGCAGCTCGGCGCTGACGCGCGTCGCCGACCTGCGGGATGAGAACACGACGTTGCCGCTCTGGATGTAAGTCGCCACGTCCGCGAACCCGCACTCGGTCGCGATCGCGCGCAGGCGGTCCATCTTCAGCGTGCGACCGCCCACGTTGATCCCGCGCAGCAGCCCCACGTAGGTGGTCACGGCCCGTGAACTACTTGTAGCCGACCATGATGTGGGTCATCCACGCCTCGGGCGCGGCAGAGAGCAGCGTGTTCAGATCGAAGTAGTCGTGCCAGCGCACGACCTGACCGTCGCGGATCTCGTGCACCGACACGAACGGCAGCGTCACCGACTCGCCGCTCTCCCAGTGCCAGGTCTCGCTGTGCTCGGTGATCACCATGTCGCCGTCGGCGACGATCGGGCCGTCGTGCAACTCGTACTTCACCAACGGTTCCAGGCCGAGCCGCAGACGGGCCGCCACTTCGGCCGGCCCGAATGCGCCCTCCTCCGGCGCCGGTACGTCGGTGTAATGCCCGTCCGGGGTGAAGTACGCGCCGACGGCGTCGTAGTCGCGACGGGCGAGGTCGCCCCAGAATCGTTCGATGAGAGCCTTGTTCTCGGCGGGAGTCGTCATGGCCAGGACTCTAGGAGAACTGACGAACCGCGAAACTCGTCCGAAATCGACCTGAACCCGTCAAGCGCCGGACCGATCCGGCCGACAAACTGGCGCATGATGCGTACCGACGCGCGCCCCGGCGCCGACCTCACCGCCGCCCACGAGCTCGCCGGCAACCTTCGCACCGGTCTGAACCAGGTGCTGCGCGGCAAGCCCGAGGCGGTACGCCTGGCGATCGTCGCCCTCCTGGCCGGTGGCCACCTGCTCGTCGACGACGTTCCCGGCGTGGGCAAGACCCTCCTCGCCAAGACGATCGCGCGGGCGGCCGGTGGCTCCTTCCGCCGGGTCCAGGCCACGCCCGATCTCCTCCCGTCGGAGCTGACCGGCGTCTCGATCTTCCACCTCGCGGGCAACGAGTGGGAGTTCCGCCCCGGCCCGCTCTTCGCCAACGTCGTGCTCGTGGACGAGCTGAACCGGGCCACGCCGCGCACGCAGTCGGCGCTGCTCGAGGCGATGGAGGAACACCAGGTCACCGTCGACGGCATCAACCGTCCGCTCCCCGACCCGTTCTTCCTCGTCGCCACCCAGAACCCCTACGAGACCGCCGGGACCTTCCCGCTGGTGGAGGGTCAGCTGGATCGCTTCACCATCGTGACCGAGATCGGTGCGCCCGACGCCGGCACCGAACGGGAACTGCTCCTCGGCACCGGTGGGGACGCCGCGCTCGACGTGCTCGAGCCCATCACCGATCCCGTGGAACTCGCCGCGACCATCGCGGCGGTCCGCACCGTGCACTGCGCGCCGGAGATCGCGGATTACACCGTCGCCATCGCGAACGCCACTCGCGCCAACGGGAGCATCGCGATCGGTGCCAGCCCACGCGCGTCGCTCGCACTCCTCCATGCCGCGCAGGCCCACGCCGTGCTCGACGGGCGGAACTACGTGGTACCGGACGACATCGCGCGGCTCGCGGTTCCGGTGTTCGCGCACCGGTTGGTCCTGCGTGATCCCGGTCGCCTCGACGACGCCCGAGCGTTGACCCACTCGGTGCTCCAGACCGTGCCGATCCCCCGTCCCTGATTCGTGAACGCCGCGCCCGAGTCCCGGGGAGACGTCCCTCGCCCGATCATCGTGCCGAAGTCGGCGGTGGTCCTCGAACTCATCGGACTCGCGCTCTTCGTCGTCGCCCGCACCACCGGTGCCGGATGGGACATCGTGCTCCTCTGCGGGATCATCGCCGTCATCCTGACCGGCTCGGTCCTCCCCGCGTTCGTGCTGGCGCGCGTCACGATCGAGGCGCGCGGCCCGGCCGATGCCACCGTTGGTCGGCCCATGAACCTGGCGCTCACGGTGGGCGGGCACGCGGTCAAACTCCAGGTCCTCACCTTCGCATCCGAGTGGATCCGCGTCGACACGCCCGGCACCGGCACCCTCACCGTGACACCGAGCCGCCGTGGCGTGCTCACGCACCTGCGGGTGGAGGTCGTGACGGCCGCGCCGCTCGGGCTCGCCCGGTGGCGTCGGCGATTCCGGGTCCCCCTCGCCGTCCCGATCGACGTCGCCCCCCGCCGGGAGCCGACGCGGTGCCCGATCGTGGTCGGCGACACGCTCACGCCGTCGGACACGCTGGCCAACACCTTCGGCGGCAACGACCTGACGCGTGGCGTCCGCGAGTACGTCGACGGTGACCCCATCCGTTCGGTGCACTGGCCGGCCACGGCCCGCACCGGTGCGGTCATGATCCGCGAACTCGAGGGCCCCCGCCGACCGCACGTGGTGATCATCGTCGACCTGCGCGGGCCCGATCCCGAACTCGTCGCGTCGCGCGCCGCGGGTATGGCCGACGACGCGCTCCGCCACGGCGCCCGGGTGGATCTCGCGACGGCGGAGGTCGACGGGCCTCGCTTCGGCACCGTCCCGAGCCCGCTCCACGTGGGCCGGCGACTCGCCCGCGCGGTGGTCGGGCCCCCGGGCACCGGATCGATCCCCCACGGCGCAACCGTGCACCGCCTCGGCGGGGAGGTCCGGCCGTGACCGACGCGCAGGACATCGTCGAACTGCGGATCGCGACGTGCATCGCCGTGATGGCGGCGGCGATCGCCGCACTCCAGGAAGGTGCCGGCACGACCGAGCTGTGGTTGGCCGCGACCATCGGATTCCCCATCGCCTGCTTCGTCGGGTACCGCGTGCGCGCCACCCGGCCGTTGCCGCTGCGCATCTTCCAGTCGGTGCTGGCGGTCGGGATCCTCGTGACCTTCCTCGGCCGGATCGATCACGTGTCCGATCTCGGGTCGCTCCAGATCCCCCTGGCGCAGTCGTTCCTCTGGTTGCTGGTGCTCCATGCGCTCGACATGCCGAACCGCCGCGGGCTCGGTGTGCTGTTGGTTGCCAGCCTGGTCCTGATGGCGTTGGCGGGAGTGCTGTCGATCTCGATGGCCCTCGCGCCGTGGCTGGTGATCTGGGCGTTTGCGGCGCTGGTCTCGCTCGTGCTCGGGTATCGCGCGGAACTGCTCGAGCTCCCCGCGCTCGGCCCTCCCCGCGCCCGCACCTTCGACCGGGCGTCGGTGCTCGTGCCGTTGGGCGTGCTCGTCATGGTGCTCGCCGTGGGCTTCGCCGTGTTCATGGTCGTGCCCGTCGCCGGCACCAACCGGGCGATCACCTTCCCGGCCCAGCTCCCGAACGACTCACCCGTGCGATCGAACGGTGCGCTGGTCAACCCGTCGCTCGGGGCGAGCGATCCCGGCTCCTCCACCGGGAGCGGCTCGGGAGACTCCGGGGCGGCGAGCTTCGGCTACTTCGGCTTCTCGGATCGGCTCGACACGTCGGTGCGCGGCCGGCCCGACGACACCCTCGTCATGAGGGTGCGCGCGTCGTCCCCGGACTTCTGGCGCGGTCAGACCTTCGACCGGTGGGACGGGCGAGTCTGGACCGTGAGCGACGACACCCCCCGGCTCATCCGCAACGGCGACCCGATCGGGATCCCTCGCGTCCCGCTCGACGGGCCGACCCAGACCGCGGTCGGCGTCGACGAGCTCACCCAGACCTACTACCTCGAGGTCACGGGACCGAACTCGATCTTCGCCGCGAATGCCGCGCGCAAGGTGTACTTCCCCGAACGGTCGATCTTCCAGAACGTCGACGGCACGCTGCGCGCCGGCGTGCGTCTCGACGCCGGCGCGATCTACACGGTGGTCAGCGAACGCACCCTCGTGACCGCGGAGAACCTTCGCGTCGTCCGGCCCGACGAGGTCCCCGCCGACATCGCGACGACCTACGCGGCCCGGCCCGTCACCACCGACCGCGTGCGGGACCTCGCGCATCGCATCACCGCCGACGCGCCGACCACCTACGACAAGGTGCGCGCCATCGAGGCCTGGCTCGGGGCCAACACCAAGTACTCGCTCGACATCCCGCGCCTTCCGAAGGGCGCCGATGCCGTCGACCAGTACGTCTTCGTGGACCACCGCGGGTTCTGTGAGCAGATCGGCACCACCCTCGTCGTGATGCTGCGCGAGCTCGGCATCCCGGCCCGTCTCGGCGTCGGGTACGCACCGGGCGAACGCAACCCGTTCACCGGGCTGTACGAGGTGAAGGCCAGCGACGCCCACGCCTGGGCCGAGGTGTACTTCCCCGGCGTCGGCTGGCAGACCTTCGACCCGACCGCCAACGTGCCGCTCGCCGGCGACTCCCAGATCGACGCGGCCGGCTCCGGTGCGTTGAGCTACCTCAGCGCCCGGTTGCACATCCCGACGGACGTCCTCGCTGCGCTCCCGATCCTGGCCGGCCTGATCACGCTGGTGCTCGCCGTCCGTCAGCTGCGGCGGCGCCCGACCAAGGTGGCGCTGTCCCGCTCCTGGGCCTCGACCCGATTGGCCCGTCTCGAACGACTCGGGAGCCGGCGCGGCCGACCGCGTGCGCCGAGCGAGACAACCCCCAACTTCGTCCGCGCGCTCGGCACCATCGCCGTGCACCATGCCGACGATCTGGCCCGCGCCGGTTCCACCATCGACGCCGCGATGTTCGCCCCTGCACCGCCCGACGCGGCCGAGCGCGCCGCGGTCGACGAACTCCTCGACACCATCGAGGCGGACTGGCCCACCCACGGTCACCCCGAAGATCTGGTGCCGAGCGGTTAGGCGACGGGCACACCTTCGAAGATCGCGACCTTGAGGCCCCGGCGGGCGAGCTCGGCGAGAAACGCCCGCGGCTCCACCACACCGCCCAAGCCGTGCGCGCCGGGAACCGCGCGCACCAGCTGGTCGTCGACGCCCGCGACGCCGATCGTCGCGAGCGCGAGCACCGTTCCGGCCGCGATCGCGGTGCGGTCGATGGCACCGAAGACGACGGGTTCGAGCGAAGAACCGCGCACGCCCCAGACCTCGACGCGGACGGCGCCCCATTCGTTGATCGGATCCTTGCGCCGCGGCCACCCGCGCGGCGGTTTCTCGGCGGGCGCGAACCGCATGGTGGCGCGGGTGAGACCCGGGGCGGCCTGCGGGAGGAGCTCCAAGCCATTGGCCACCGGCTCGCAGGCTCGCGCGTCGACCGGGTTGGGGAACCAGACGAGCTCCTCGCCGCCGCGCTTGCGCAGCTCGGTGACCACACCGTCACGCAGTTCCGCACCGCGATCGGCCAACGCGACCCGAACGGTGCTGGCGCTGGCGTCGCCGGCAGCGCCCCAGCGCGCCACGTTGACGTCGTCGATGCGATCGAACGAGTCGGCGGCATGGCGCACGAGCACATCCGAGAGCCCCGGCGCGAGTCCGGCGCCCACGATGATCGATACCCCGCGATCACGCGCCGCGCCGTCGAGTTCGAGGAGCTCCTGAATGGTCGCAGTGTCGTCACTCACCGACACGAACGGCACCGCGGCATCGAGCGCATCGCGGGCGATGGTGACGTCGTCACCCGCCGGGACCGCGGCCGCGACCGCGTCAACCCCCTCGGGCAACGTCATGCCGGGCTGCCAGTCGACGATCTCGGCCCGATCCCCCATCGCGTCGGAGACCTCGGCGGCCCGGTTGGGTCGCGCGTCGGCGATGAGCAGCCGGTCGACGCCGGGTGTTTCGATGAGTTGGCGCGCCGCCCGGGCGCCGACCGCGCCGACCCCGACGAGCAGGATCGTGGTCATCGAAACTCGGGGGCTTCGAGTTCGCGCCATCCACCGTTGGTGGGCGGGACTCCGCCCTTGCCGCGCACTCGCATGAGCATCCCGGCGACTCCGGCCACGAACACCACGATGAGACCCCGACGAAACGCCCGCATGACCGGAGTGTACCGACGCCACCCTCCACTGCGCCGGAGCACGCCCGGGGTTCGCTGCTGACTACCGTCGCACCGGGCACCGGGAGCTCGAGGAAGGATCCCATCCATGAGGCCACTGCGGTACACGATCAACATCACCGTCGACGGGTGCTGCGACCACCGGGCCGGCACACCCTCCGAGGCGTTGCACCGGTACCACGCTGCGGTGCTGGAGCGGGCGGACGCCCTGCTGTTCGGCCGGGTCACCTACGAGATGATGCGGGAGGCCTGGCAACGACCGGCGTCGGGAACCTGGCCCGACTGGATGGCCGACTGGATGTATCCGTTCGCCGAGACGATGGACCAGGCCAAGAAGTACGTGGTGTCGAGCACGCTCGAAAACGTCGGCTGGAACACCGAGGTCCTGCACGGCGACCTGCGCGAGGCCGTGCAGGCACTGAAGGACCAGCCCGGCAACGGCATCGCGGTGGGCGGCGTGACCCTCCCGCGGGCACTCGCCGAACTGGGCCTGATCGACGAGTACGAGTTCGTCGTGCATCCGACGGTCGCGGGCCATGGACCGCACCTGCTCGCGGGTCTGAGCACACCCCTCGACCTCGAGCCCATCGGGCAGCAGCAACTCGCAGCAGGGCTGGTCTCGTTGAAGTACCGCGCCGCCACGGCTGCGCCGTGAGTGGCTGCGCCGACGCCACCACTCCGTCGCGGCCTCGCAGTAATTTGCCTGTGAGGCGATCACCACAGGCCCGGAGCCGGAGTCACAGACGCAGTGGTGCGCGCACGCCACACCCGTCGCGGCCTCGCAGTAATTGGAAGTGGGGCTAGCTGGAATCGAACCAGCGACCTCATCCTTATCAGGGATGCGCTCTAACCGACTGAGCTATAGCCCCGCGAAGCGGTGAACGTTACCAAGCCGGCCAGGGTCCGGGCCCAACCAAAGCGAGCCGCTATTCGGTCTCGACGAAGGTGATCTCGACGCCGCCAACCATCTCGGAGAAGACGTTGTAGAGCGCCGCGGCAATCACCGTGATGATGCTCACCAGTGCGACCAGCACGAGGCCCACCAGCACCGAACCCAGTAGCAACTGGGGTGCGACCAGGTGGTAGTCCTTGGCGCCGAGGATGTCGCCCATGAAGCTCTCGAAGTTCTTGATGCCGCCGGCGGCGTCCAGCAGCAGCCAGGTCACGAGCCCGGCCAGGAGCAGGATCGCCAGCGCCGCCAGGTAGAAGCAGAGCGACACTTTCAGCACCGACCACAGGTCGACCTTGGTCATCTCGACCCGCGAGCGACCCTCGACGGTCGAGGCCTTCGGCATCGCCACGGGCGCCGCCGACTTCTTCCGGCCCTTGACCTTGGTCTTGCCCGAAACCTCGGGCGCCGGGGCGGCGCCGGTCGACGGCTTCGCCACCGTTGCCGCCGGGCCCATACCTACGCGTCCTCTCCTTCGTCACCCTCGAGCACGGGGCCGACTGCAACGACGCTCTCGCCGGGGT
>CAZJBJ010000154.1:0-8049 GCA_964544295.1 uncultured Bifidobacteriaceae bacterium | reverse complement strand
CGCCGGTCGAGTCCCAGGACGACGACCACGACGAGGACCACGGTGGTGGCCACGGCGGCGGCCACGACGACGACGACTGAGCCAGCCGGCCTGACCAACTGACCGACTGACCGACTGACCGAGCCAGCCTGACCTCACCCGCCGGGTGGCGCCGTCGTCAGTCGGGCGGGGATGTCGAGTCGGAGCGTCCCCGGCGGTTACCCCTCGAGGTCGTCGTAGTCCTGCCCGAGGCGGGTGATCGGCGTCTCGCCCATCATCCACCGCAGCGTGTTCTTCAACTTGGTGAGCTGGATGAACAGGTCGTGCTCGGGGTAGAGCCCCGGCGGGACCTGCGGCGACTTGTAATAGAAGCTCAACCACTCCTGGATGCCGCCCATCCCGGCCCGCTGCGCGAGGTCCATGAACAGCACCAGGTCGAGCGCGAGCGGCGCGGCGAGGATCGAGTCGCGACACAGGAAGTCGACCTTCATCTGCATCGGGTAGCCCATCCACCCGAACAGGTCGATGTTGTCCCAGCCCTCCTTGTTGTCGCCGCGGGGCGGGTAGTAGTTGATCCGCACCTTGTGGTACACGTCGCCGTAGAGCTCGGGGAATCGTTCCGGTTCGAGCACGTCCTCCAGGACGCCGAGCTTGGACACTTCCTTGGTCTTGAAGTTCTCGGGGTCGTCGAGCACCTCGCCGTCGCGGTTGCCGAGGATGTTGGTGGAGTACCAGCCGGAGAGTCCGAGCATCCGGGCCTTGAGCA
This sequence comes from uncultured Bifidobacteriaceae bacterium, assembly GCA_964544295.1. Lineage (GTDB taxonomy): Bacteria > Actinomycetota > Acidimicrobiia > IMCC26256 > JAENVU01 > JAENVU01. Next base: position 7,304 of record CAZJBJ010000154.1, on the reverse strand, counting down.
TCGGCGCGAGCACCGTCTTCAACAGTGTCTGGCCGGTCTTGAAGTCCTTGCCCGAGATCGGGACGCCGTGCTGTTCGGCGTACCGGCGCAGCACCGGCGTGTCGACCGCGAGGTTCGGCGCACCGTTGGCGAACGGCACCCCCTCCTGCAACGCCGCGTAGGCGTAGAGCATCGACGGCGCGATCGACGGGTCCTCGGCATCGATCGCGGCCTCGAACGATTCGATGTCCTGGTGTGCCGGCCCCGCCTCGATGTAGATCTCGGTCGATCCGCACCAGATCATGACGACCCGGTCGCAGAGGTTCTCGTCCTTGAACCGGACGATGTCGGCCCGGATCTGGTCGAGCATCGCCCGCTTCGACGTCGAGGGCATCACGTTGGTGCCGTCGAGGCGCTTCACGTAGTTCGGGTCGAACGCCGCCGGCATCGGTCGGATGGCGCGCAGCACGTCGCCGATCCCTTCGAGGTGGCGGCCCTGGTCGAGCACCCCGGCGCGACTCGCGGCGGTGTAGGCGTCGTCCGGGAACGGGTCCCACGCACCCCAGACGATCTGGTCGAGGCTCGCGAGCGGCACGAAATCCTGGATCCGCGGGACGTTGTCGTCGGTGCGCTTCCCGAGCCGGATCGTGCCCAACTGGGTGAGGGAACCCACCGGGACCTCGTCACCCCGCTTGGCCAGCTCGACGCCGGCGATCAGGGTGGTGGTCACCGCGCCGAGGCCGACGCAGAGCACGCCGAGCTTGCCGTCGGCGGGGGCAACCGTGGGGGACGGAGGGGTGTCGGTCATGGCCGTGACCCTACGCGACCTTCCGCACCTAGGCTCGGTCCATGACCGTCGCCGAGACCCCGCTCATCCCCGTACCGGCCGCGCCGGTCGGTCATACCTACGAGCGCATCACCGTCGACCCCCACTCCGGCGTCGGCGGGGCCGTCATCTCGGGTGTCGACCTGGCCACCGCCATCGACGACCAGACCGTCGCCGAGATCCGCCGCGCCCTCCTCGACCACACCGTGGTGTTCTTCCGGGGCCAGGAGCTCGACTCGCAGCAGCAGGTCGATCTCAGTCACCGGTTCGGTCCGTACAGCCCGGTGCCGTTCGTGGAGCCGATCGCGGACCACGAGGAGGTCATCGCGGTCGTGCGCGAGGCCACCGAGACCCAGTCGTTCTCCTTCGGTGGCATCTGGCACTCCGACTTCTCGTTCCTCCCTGCGCCGCCCGCGTTCTCGATGCTCCACGCACTCGAGGTCCCGCCCTACGGAGGCGACACTCTCTGGGCAAACCAGTACCTGGCGTTCGAGACGCTGTCGCGCGGTCTCCAGGCCACCCTGCGGACCATCGACGGTCTGCACTCCGCCCGCGACGCGTATTCGCCCAAGATGCAGGCCGTGCACGACATGTTCGCGGGCATGCGCGTCACGACCAGCGAGGACGCCAACGCGATCCGACCCCATCCCGCCGTGCGCGTGCACCCCGAGACCGGCCGCGAGGCGTTGTACCTGAACCAGCAGTACACCGTCGGGCTGGCCGACTGGTGGCCCACCGAGCAGAAGCCGCTGCTCGATTTCCTGTTTGCCCACTCGACCCAGGACTCGTTCACGTGCCGGTGGCAGTGGCAGGTCGGCGACGTCGCGTTCTGGGACAACCGTTGTGTCCAACACATGGTGATGGGCGACGTGCGCGGCCATCGGCGCGCACTGCACCGCACCACCGTCGCCGGCGACGAACCCACGCGCTGACCCAACCCAGGGAGTTCCCCCATGACCACCGCACTCATCACCGGCGCGTCGAGCGGCATCGGCCTCGAGATCGCGCGGGTCCTCGCACCCGACCATGACCTCGTCCTCGTCGCGCGTTCCGCCGCCAAGCTCGAAGCCCTCGCGGAGGAGCTCGGCGGGGCCCGGGTCATCGCCGCCGACCTGGCAGATCCCGCCGCAGTGGCGAAGATCGCCGCGGAGGTTCCGGCCGTCGACGTCCTGATCAACAACGCGGGCGTCGGTGACTTCGGTCCCTTCGCCGAGGCCGACATCGACAAGACCCTCGGCATGATCCAGCTCAACGTGACCTCGCTCACCGCGCTCGCCCGGACCTATCTCCCCGGCATGCTCGAACGGGGTTCGGGGCGCATCATGAACGTCGCGTCGACCGCCTCGTTCCAGCCCGGCCCGCTCATGGCCGTGTACTACGCGACCAAGGCCTACGTGTTGTCGTTCAGCGAGGCGCTCGCCGAAGAGACCCGGGGTACGGGCGTGACGGTCACGGCGCTGTGTCCCGGACCCACCACCTCGGGCTTCCAGGCCGCCGCGGAGATGGAGCTGTCACCGCTCGTCGCCAACAAGAAGCTGCCGACCTCCGCCGAGGTGGCCGAGTTCGGCGTGAAGGCCATGCGCAAGGGTGACGCGGTGGCGGTTCCCGGAGTGCTGAACAAGATCATGGCGAGTGGCGTGCGCTTCACCCCGCGCCCGGTGATGCGGCGCATCGTCCACAAACTCCAGGCGACGAAACCGAGCTAACGACGACCCCGGCGAGGTGCGTCGAGGCTGATCCCCCGGAGCAGCAGCACCTCGGTCAGGATGAACGCCACGCCGGTCACCACGATCGAACCGAGCGCGACCACGTACGCGACGCCGAGCCGGACCGCCCGGAACCCGCCCGCCGTATCGACGGTCGTCGACACCAGGATCACCGCGAACGCCAGAGTCAACACCGCGACCATGCCCAGCACCAGGCTCGGGAGGCCCTCGTGCGCCCGCGGTTCTCCGGTCCCCCGGGCCGCGACCAACACCGCGCTGACACCGAACGTCCAGATCCCCACGACGGCGAAGGCACTGACCGCGTCACTCGGCCGATGCCACCCCGCGGCCAGGGTCATCGCCGCCATCGCGCACGCGTACAGCGCGCCGAGCGTCGCCGCGGCCGGTCGGAGTCGCACCGGCGCGACGAGGACCAGCGCGGCCGCGAGGGACGCGGCCACGGTGCTGTGACCGCTCGGCAGCGTGTTGAAGGGAATCACGTTGTTGACCCCGGCGATGAGGTCGGGGCGGTGCACGAAGTGTTTGTAGACCTGGGTCGTCACGTTCGCGCCGGCGATGATCGCACCGACGCCGAGCGCCAGGTGCCACCGACCGCGGGCGGCGGCAATGCCGACGAGCGACACCCCGAAGAACGCGAGCGACCCGACGGAGATGGTACGAAGCAGCTCGTCGGAACGTTGGGCGCTCCGCGCGTGCTGGACCACCTGACCGCGCAACGCGGCGTCGTCGAGCCGTTGCCCCGCGTGGGTCCAGACGAACACCACGGTCAACACGACCAACGCGACCGCACACAGTGCCGCCGCGATCAGCAGCCGCGTGATGGCCCGCCGCGACCGCACGCGGTCGAGATCCGACGTCGGTTGCTGCGAGCGCACGGTCACGGGCGTCGGCGGGCCTCGGCGTCGCGGTACGCGACTTCGGCCATGCGCTCGCCGAAGACGACCTCGCCCGGACTCTTCCCGTCGACGTGGCCCATGATCCCCTTGTAGAGGCGGTACCCCAGCAGCTCCAGCAGCCGGTCGGGAAAGGTCGACGCCACCTCGGTGGGGATCGAGAAGTAGGGATTCTGCTGCTGGCGGACGAAGCCCGGGCAGTACTGCACGTTCACCCCGAGCCTCCAGTCGGCGTCGGTCGTGTTCGCACCGCCGCCGTGCCAGAGGCTTCCGTGGAACACCATCACGCTGCCGGCCGCCATCTCGAGCCGGCGAACGTCGGTATCCGGCGGGATCTCACCCCGCGGGCCGGGCACCTCCGCCCACCGATGCGATCCCGGCACGTACCAGGTGCCGCCGTTGGTGGCGGTGAAGTCCGTGAGCGCCCACATGCTCGTGACCATCATCGGCGCGTGCGGCCGCTGCAGGTGCCGCGACATCACGACGTCGTCGCCGTGCATCGGCTGCGGATCCTCGCCGGGACCGATGTCGATCGACGTCATGCCCGACAGCAGACAACCGCGATCGAGCAACGCTTCCACGAGGGGAAGGATCACGGGGTGGATCGGCATGCGCACGAAGATCGGATCGCGGGCGAGCAGGTTGTAGATCCGCCTGGTGGCGTGACCTTCGGCCGCGGTGCCTCGCGGTGCGACGGCGAGCTCGGCTTCCAACCGATGGAGGGTGTCGGCGAGCGCGGCGACGAGTTCGGGTTCGATCACGCGGTCGAGGATCGCGTAGCCGTCCTGCTCGATGGCCGCGAGCACCGTCGCGTCCGGACCCTCTGCGATCGCCGTCATGAAATGGGCTCCTCCTGCCCGGCACGAGCTGCCAGGATCAGCGCGTGGATCCCCTCGACAATCCCGTCTGGCACGCACTGACCGGGCCGCAGGCCAACGTAGCCGAGGGCGGTACCGACGCCCGCCGGTACCAACCCGAGTACTCGGTGTTCTCCGGCCTCCCCGACGAGCCCGACGCGGCGTCGTGGGCCGCGCTGGCCGACCTCGCCCCCGGGCCGGCCCTCCTCGTCCCCCGGATCACACCACCGGAGCACTGGCGCACCCTCGGGACGTTCCCGATGCACCAGATGGTGCTCGACCGGCCCGCGGCGCAGCCCGAAGCGCCCGCTACCGAACTCGCCGTCGAACTCGCGGTCGAACTCGGCGCCGACGACATCGGCGAACTCTCAGCGCTGGTCAACGCCACCGAGCCCGGACCTTGGGAATCACGCACCCACGAACTCGGCCGCTTCTTCGGGGTTCGGGTCGGCGGGCAACTCGTCGCCGCGGCTGGGCAGCGCATGCGTCTCCCCGGTGCCGTCGAGATCAGCGCCGTGTGCACGGCGGCCGAACACCGCGGCCAGGGCTACGCGGCGATCGCCACCCGCGCCGTCGCGAACGCGATCCTCGCCGACGGTGCCCTGCCGTTCCTCCACGTGCGGGACGGGAACACGTCCGCCATCGCGCTGTACGAGCGAATGGGGTTCGTACGGCGCACCACCCACCTCGCCGGCATGTACCAACCGGCGGAGACCTGATCATCCGGCCTTGCACAGGAAGGCCTGTGATGGCTGGCTTCTTGTGCAGCCGTGAGGGTTCTTGTGCAGGTGGCAGCGGCCTAGCCGTAGGGCCGCCGGTCGTAGGGGCGGAGAGCGTCAATCAGGCCCCTGATCAGTCCAGCGGACCAGCGGAGTTGTTCCGGGATGAGGTAGCCGCCGTCGAGTTTTCCAATGCTCAGCAGTACTACCGGGGTCGCCTCGATTTGCACGTTCACGGCACCATCGGGCAGGCCGTGAAGTTCTGCGCCGTCGCTCAGAGTGTCGTAGGCGTCCATGACGCCTCCGTCCTGGGTCGTGCCAAACAAGCCCTTGACTGGCCCCTCGGGGGTGAGAGCGACAGCGTGCAGGTTGACCAACTTGTGGGACATCACTGGCAGCTTCGTGTGGCGGTCCTTATTGGCGACACGGTTGAGCAAGGTGAGGTAGTGCTGATCGTCGTCCCCAGCGTCATCATCCGGCTGGGCTGCCTTGAGGATTGCCAACGCGCGTTCGTCGACCTTCTTGGTGTCGGATGCCCACCGCTCGCGCTGCTTCGCTCTCTCGCGACCCTCCCCCTCGACCGGGGGATCCCATACGCCCTGGAAATAGATGGGGAACATCGGATTGACGTCGGCGGGGACGATCGCGGACATGAGCTGATCCAGTCCGGAGCGGAGGTTGTACACAATGTCAGCGACGATGAGCGCGATGCTTGGATCGGGTTGGCGGGTGAAGTGAACCCGGTGGACCCAACGCTTTGGCTTGCCCTCTCGCTTCACACGCACCTCGTACGGGTGGCTGTTGACGTACCGGTCGATTTCGACTTGGAGGTCAGCGAGGTGCTCTTCGGCCCGCCCAATCTTCCGATCGTACGAACGACCAGTGTCCATGCCTCTCCTCAGGATGCGAGGTCGTCGTGAGTCTCCTGCAAACGTGCCGACCTGCCAAATGTGGGGTCGATTCCGAACTCCGCGGCCGCGTGAGCAACGCACGCGATCTTGTGGCACAGAATCTTGCAGAGCACCTCGTTCACCTGTCCAGTAAGTGGTGGACTTCGATCAGAGCGACGCTCCGAACTCGATCTTGATCATCGAGAACGTTGTCTCGACGTTGCTGCGCCGGTGGTATTGCTCTATGAAGACCTCACGGTCGGCCATTGACCGGTGGTACATCCGAGCCGACGCCGCGTTAGCGATAGACGCCTTCGGCTGCGAGCGTTGCGGCCACCAGTGGGTGCCGCGCGACATCGACGAACCGCCGCGGGTGTGCCCGAAGTGCAAGAGCCCCTACTGGGACCGCCCGCGGAGACCGAAGAAGACCGACAAGGCCTAGAATTCATCAAGAGTGCCCCCGGCGGGACTCGAACCCGCAATCCTGTCCGGAACCGGCTTTCCATGCCGGCGCGTGTGCCTGTTTCGCCACGGGGGCCGGGAAGCCCTGTGGGAGTCGGACTTAGCCTCCGGCTCCCCAGGGCTGACCACCTGCTAGGACTCGTCTCCTTCCGCCCGCATCCGCTCGAAGTCATCCTCGTCAGGCTCAAACCCGTCGAACTCGCCTGCTTCCTCGCGGAGGCGCAGCTCTTCGAGGAGGTCCGGGTCGGGCTCGTACTCGGCGACGGGCTCGATGGCAACCCACTGACCTCGCCCGAGCGCGGTAACCCGCTTCTGGTGCTTCAGATGGTCGAGCGACGCGCTGACCAACACAGGCGTGTCATCTTCTCGCCCCGTCTCGGCGAGCCAGCGGGCAATCTCCGCTGGTCCTGCCGCAACGCCGTGGCGGCGCATCACCTCGACGATGGCGTCAGTTCGGTACATGTCTCGCCAGCGAGTGACTTCTTGGAACTTGTCGCTGATGTCGAGCCACGGGCGCATCTCTGTCTGCGGCTCCTCATAGCGTCCGATCGCGAGGTCGAGCCCCTGAAGTTCAGCTTGAAGTCGTCGGATCATCTGCTCCGACGCTTCGGCCTCTCGCTGGTGCCGTCCCCACATCTCGACGCGCTCGCGATTTGCTTGATCCAGCTCTCGGAACGCTTCTTCTCGGGCGGCTCGGAGAGCTGCAACCTGGCCTTCTATATCCATAGTACAAGTATACCACATAAACAAAATATTTGTGTTGTACGTCTGCGGTGCCGCTGTCTGTCCACTCAACTTGTTGTGTAGAAGACCGCCTTCGAGTGCGGCAGGCCCGTCCCGTGCAAGACCTGACGGTTGGCGAACACCTGTTCGCTACACTGGGTGGATGCGAGGAGCGGACGCCGGACTCCAGACCACGTTGTTCGGGACCGCCGAGCCTGCGGTGCGCGA
>CAZJBJ010000153.1:0-8051 GCA_964544295.1 uncultured Bifidobacteriaceae bacterium | reverse complement strand
GTGGGCGACCGCAACCGGTACGCCGACATCTCGCCGGGCATCGGGCTCGACGCGGTCGAGTGGTTGCACGACCACGACATCGCCGCGATCGCGAACGACACGCACGTGTTCGAGCCGTACCCGTGCCCGGGCGACAATCCGTTCCTGTTCCCGACGCACATGATCGAACTGCGCGACATGGGGATCCCGCAGGGTCAGCAGTGGGACCTCGACGAGTTGGCGGCCGACTGTGCCGACGACGGCGTGTACGAGTTCCTGCTCGCCGCCACGCCCTTGCCCGTCACCCACTCCTGCGGCGGTCTCGTCGCGCCGACTGCGACGAAGTGACCAGATGTCCGATCTCACTGCGATGATCCGTGATCGTCACGAGAGTCGCAGCGACATGACTGCGACGAAGTGAGTTTGCATTCATGGCGACATTTCTGGTGACGGGAGCCGCGTCGGGGTTGGGTGCGGCGGTCACCGCGCGGCTGCGGGGCCGCGGTGACCGGGTCGTGACCGTGGATCTGCGGGACGCCGACGTCGAGGCCGACCTCGGTACCGTCGACGGGCGGGCCGATGCGCTGCGCCGCAGCCTCGAGCTCGTCGACGGTCCGCTCACGGGCATGATCCCGTGTGCCGGGCTCGGGCCGCAGGTGCCGGACCATTCGTTGATCGCGTCGGTCAACTACTTCGGGGCGGTCGCGTTCATCGACGGGTGCTTCGACGCGCTACGGGCTGCGGCGCCGGCGGCCGTGGTCGCGATCTCGTCGAACTCGACGACGATCGACCCGACCGTGAACGCCGATCTCGTGGCTGCGTTCCTGGCTGGCGACGAAGCGGCGGCTCGGGGGATCGCCGTGGATCTGCCGGGCAACTCGGTCTACGCGTCGAGCAAGGTGGCGATCGCCCGGGACGTGCGCCGCCGGGTGAGCGAGTGGGGTGGTGCCGGAGTGCGGATCAACGCGGTCGCGCCCGGGCCGTTCCGGTCCGCGTTGCTCCAGCAGGGTCTGGACGACCCGACGTTCGGTCCGCTCATCGAATCGCTCCCGGTCCCCACCGGTGAGATCGGCACGCCCGATCAGGTCGCCGCCGCGATCGAGTTCCTCCTCGGGTCCGACGCCAGCTACGTCCACGGCTCGATCCTGTTCGTCGACGGTGGCATCGACGCGCTGCTCCGTCCCGACGCGATCTGAGCGGTTCGGTCATCGCCCATGGAAACGTTCCGCGGAACGTCCCAGAAACTGGAAGATCCGAGCGAAACTCACATGGTGGTCGCTTTGCGGAATTCGAGATAGGTCTACAGGCATATATCTAACGCGAATTCCTGGATCCGAGGTGTGACGGGTGCACTGCCGCCCAGATCCTGGAACGTTCCGCGAGACGCCAGAGCACAAGTGACGTGACGCCTGGGTGGTGAAGGGCGGTCTCCCAATGTGCTCTGCGACTGATGTGCGTTCCGGCACGGCCTGGGTGGTCCCGCGCACAACGGTTAGGCCGTGCGGGCGATCGCGGGCCACGACCGCGACCTGACGGGCCAGGAGGCGTACCTCGCGGGTCGTCAGTCGCGGCGGGTGGGGCTGGCCAGTGCCACAACGGTTTCGCCGACGCGGGGTTTGCGGACCTGGTCGCCACACGCGAAGTCGATGTGCCCCTTGGCGTCGACGATGAACAGGACTAGGGCGTCCCGATGGGCGGCGGCGTAGTCGTCGGCCCCGAACTGCTCGGTCAGCTTGGTGGACGTGATCTTCTCGCCCGCCTCGAGGCGAGCCGCCAGGAGTTCGTAGTTCGTGTCCCGAGCGAACAGGGGACGGGCGAACGTGCCGGTGGGTAGGTCCCACCAGTTGCGGTGCTCCAACCGGCCGGGCGGGATCTGGAAGACCTGCTTCCGGCCCAGTGCGGCGGCGGCGTGCCGGGCGGCGAGCGTGTTGAGTTCGTCGTTCGCGGTCATCGCCAGGAAGAACGCGGCGCTCTGGATCGAGACCTCTTCCCAGGTGTCGTCGCTGAACACCGAGCCGCGGTGCGCGACCAGGCCGGTCATCCGGGCCGCCGCCAGCTCCTTGCGGTCGAGGTCGACGAGGTGGACCGGCGCCTCGAACTGTTCGAGCGCCGAGGCGAATGCCCGGGCCACCGGGTTCGCGCCCAGGACGACGATCGTCTCCCGGTCCGCCTCGACCAGGCCGAGCCGGAGGGCCAGCGCGCGACTCCCGAGTCCAGAGATGAGGACCGTCCCGGCGATCACCGTGAAGGTGGCGGCGACGAGGATCTGGCTGTTCTCGACGCCGAGGTCCGACAGCTGCAGTGAGAACACCGAGGCGATGGCCGCGGCCACGATGCCGCGCGGCGCGGTGCAGGCGAGGAAGAGCCGCTCGCGTCTTCGCAACCCCGACCGGATGGTCGACACCCACACGCACAATGGCCGCACGAGCACGACGAGCGTGGCCAGGAACGCGACGTTGCGCCATTCGAACTCGCGCAGGGTCGCCGGGTCGATGCGTGCGCCGAGCAGCACGAACAGGCCCGAGATGAACAGGATGCGCAGCGTCTCGTTGAAGTCGAGGACGTGGCGGACCGGGACGCGCCGCTGGGTGGCGAGCGCGACGCCCATGACAGTCACCGCGACCAGACCGGACTCCTCGCGGATGGCGTTCGCCGCGGCGAAGGAACCGACGACGAGCGCCAGCGTCGTGATGTTGTGGAGCTGGTCGGGAATCAGGTACCGGCTGAACGAGATGGTCAACACCCACGCGCCGAGCAGACCGAACGCCACGCCGATGCCGAGGGTCGAGACGACTGCGACGAAGATCGACTCCGAACCGGGGTGCGGCGCGAACGCCGCCTCGAACACCAACACGGTCAGGATCGCGCCGAGCGGGTCGATCAGCGTGCCCTCGGCCTCGAGGATCGCGCCGACGCGGCCGTGCAGGCCGATGGCGCGCACGATCGGACCGATGACGGTGGGACCGGTGACGACCAGGACCGTCGCGAGCAGCGCCGCGAGTTCCCACTCGACGTCGAGGATCACCCGGGCCGCGATCGCCGTGCCGACCATGGTGATCGCGGCACCGACGGTCAGGAGGACCCAGACCGTCGACCCGGCGGCGCGGATACCGCGCGTGCCGAGCCCGAGCGCACCTTCGAACAGGATCACCGCCACCGCGATCGAGACCGACGGGAACAGCAGGCGACCGAACGTGGCGTCGGGGTCGATGGCGCCGGTGAGGGGGCCGGCGATGAGTCCGCCGGCCAGCAGGAAGACGATGGCCGGCACTCGCAGCCGCCACCCCAACCACTGTGCGATCACGCCACCCAGCAAGACGGCCGCGACGACAGACACCACTTGTTGTTGCATTGCCCTCCTCGACTCAGCAGTCTGGCAGCTGGAGGTGTCGGCTTCGGACCAGCGCCCTAACGGCGCGCGGCGTCGACCAGTGCGTCGAACAGACCCTGCTGGGCCGGATCGTCCGCCGACGTGTCCTCGGGGTGCCACTGGACCGCGGTCACCCACGTCGGCCCGGCGAGCTCGACGGCCTCGATGGTGCCGTCGGCGTCGCGCGCGGTCACGTCGAGCCCGGCGCCGAGACGGTCGATCGCCTGATGGTGGTGACACGAACAGCGCGCCCTACCCGTCCCCATCGCGCGTCCGACTCGCGAGTCGCGGTCGATGTTGACGTCGTGCACGTTCTGGGCGCCTTCGATGCCCGGCGTGCCGTGACCGGGCAACTCCGGCGTGATGTGTTGGTGCAGCGTGCCCCCGAGGTGCACGTTGAGGACCTGGGTGCCGCGACAGATCGCGAGGACCGGGATGTCCAACTCCAGCGCGGCGGCGCACAACTCGAACTCGAACTCGTCCCGCACCGCGATCACGCCGTAGGTCTCCGGCGCCGCGGCCTGACCGTAGCGCTCGGGGTTGATGTCGCCGCCGCCGGTGAGCACGATGCCGTCGAAGCGCGACAGCATCGTCAGCGCAGCATCCCGATCGAGGTGACGAGGCCCGAGCACCGCCTCCTGCGCGCCGGCTCGTTGGAGGGACTGGACGTACATCTGCTGGATCGCGAACGCGGGGTCGGCCCAGCCGTCGACGCGACCCGCGACCACGGGGTAGGCAGGGACGGCGATCAGCGGCGCCTCACCGGTGGAGCGGCTCATCAGATCTGCTCGAAGTTGCGCTGACGTTCCCAGTCGGTCACGGCGCGGTTGAACGTCGCCCATTCCTGCTTCGCCGTGTTCACCAGGTGGTGGTGCACGGCCGGGCCGAAGGCGGCGAGCGCGATCTCGCTCGACTCGAACGCGGCGATGGCCTCCACCAGGGTGGACGGCACGTGGGGCAGTTCGGGCGCGTCGTAGGCGTTGCCCACGAACGGTTCGGGCGGCTCGACATCGTTCGTGATGCCGTGGAGGCCCGCGGCGATGATGCCGGCGAACGCGAGGTAGGGGTTCACGTCGGCGCCGGGGATGCGGGACTCGACCCGGTAGGCCGGACCGTGGCCGACGAGCCGGTAGCCGCACGTGCGGTTGTCGTACCCCCAGGCGAGCGCGGTCGGCGCCCAGGAGTCCGGCTGGTAGCGCTTGTAGGAGTTGACGTAGTGGGCGAACAGCCACGCGAACTCGCGCCCGGTCGCGACGATCCCGCCGAGCCAGCCGCGGAACACGGGGGAGAGGTGGTGGGGCGCGTCCGCGTCCCACATCAGGTTGTCGCCCGACGTCGCGTCCCACACGCTCGAGTGCACGTGGCAGGACGAACCGACCTCGTCCATCGAGTACTTCGCCATGAACGTGAGCGACCGTTCGTTGAGCGACGCGATCTCCTTCGCGCCGTTCTTGTAGATCGCGAGCCGGTCGGCCATCTCCAACGCCTCGGCGTACACGAGGTTGATCTCGTGTTGACCCTTGCCGGCCTCACCCTTGGAGAACTCGACCGGGATGGCCGCCGCGTGGATGCCGTTGCGGATCTGTTTGATGAGGTACTCGTCGCGCGTCGTCTGGAGGATGTGGTAGTCCTCGATGACGTCGGAGTGTGGGGTCAGGTCGGTGTAGCGCTTGGCCGCCGCGTCGCGGTACGAGTCCTCGAACAGGAAGAACTCGAGCTCGGCGCCGATCTTGACCTCGTAGCCCAACGCCGCCGCCCGGGCGATCTGGCGCCGCAGGATCTGGCGGGGAGACACCTCGACCGGCTCACCGGTCTCCTCGTCGGTCAGGTCGCACAGTACGAGCGCGGTCTTGTCGAGCCACGGGATGCGTCGGAGGGTCGTGAGGTCGGGCACGCAGCGGAAGTCGCCGTAGCCCTGCTCCCAGTTCGCGTACTCGTACCCGGGCAGCGGGGTCATGTCCACGTCGAGCGCGAGCAGGTAGTTGCACGCCTCGATCGCGCCGCCACCGTCGAGCACGTGTTCGACGAAGTACTCGCCGATCACCCGCTTCCCCATGAGTCGACCCTGGAGATCCGGGAAGCAGACGACGACGGTGTCGATCTCGTCCGCCGCGATCAGGTCGCGCAGGGCGGTCGGCGAGAGGTTGCCTGGCATGCGACGAACTCCTTCAGTCGTACCGAAAGGTCTCGGGAGAGTACTCACCCCGCGACGGACGCCGATGAGGCACGGCGGAAATGCGACCCCATCATGAGGCGGTCGGTCGTCAGAAGGCGGGCTTCAGCCGCGGCACCATCGGGAAGTGACGCACGTTGAGCGTGGCGAGGTCCGCGCCGACCTGTTCCGCAGTGGCCGCGATGAGGTAGTCCACGACATCGATGCCCGTGTGGGAGCGGCGGTACTTCCGGAGGTGCTCACCGGCCCGGGTCGCAATCGCATCGGTGACCGGGAGCAGTTCGATGGCCGAGAACATGCGGGCCACGGCGGAACGCTCGGAGGTGCGCATTCCGCCCTCGAGTTCGGTGCGCGACACGACGCTCGCGTAGGCGCCACCACTCGTCACCGCGGCGCGCAGCAGCGCGGTCGCGGCGGTCTCGCCGCGGAGGTGGGCTATCAGCACGGTGGAATCGAAGAGGATGCTCACAGCCCGAGTCGATCGAGCCGCGAGCCGGCGCCGGTTCCCCGTACCGCGCGGAGCCATTCGGGCCAGTCCGGTGCGCTCGGGAGCGCGCCCGCCGTGGCGTCGATGGCCGCGGTCCGATCGGACGTGCCGTCGTCGAGCCCGAGTTCCCGATCGAGCATTCGCCGGATGATCTCCGCCTTGGACACGTTGCTGTCGCGCGCCCGATCGGCGATGACCCGCTGCTGCTCGTCGGTGAGGTAGATCTGGGTGCGTTGCATACATCAGCAGTATACATCGCTCGGATGGGGTCGTCCGGCGTGTCGCTATTCGGGGGTCACATAGGCGGCGGTGATGCCGCCGTCGACCACGAGCTGGGCGCCGGTCATGAAGGAAGAATCGTCCGACGCCAGGAAGAGCGCGGCCTTGGCGAGCTCCTCGGCCTGACCGAGCCGCCCCATCGGGATATGGACGATCCGCCGGGCCTTGCGGTCCGGGTCGCTCATCAGCTCCTCGAGCATCGGGGTCGAGACCGGCCCCGGGCACAACGAGTTGGCCCGGATGTTCCGCCGGCCGTACTCGACCGCGATCTCCCGGGTCATGGCCAGCACCCCGCCCTTCGACGCGGTGTAGGCGATCTGGGCGGTCGCCGCGCCCATCAGGGCGACGAAGCTGGCGACGTTCACGATCGTGCCGCCGCCCGACTCCAGCATCGCGGGGATGCCGTACTTGCAGCCCAACCACACGCCCTTGAGGTTGACCTCCATCACCCGGTCCCAGGTGGGCTCGGGGGTCTCGGTCGCGCCGCCGTCGTCGGCGGGGAAGATGCCGGCGTTGTTGTAGAGCACGTCGAGGGAGCCGAACGTCTGCATCGCGAAGGCGACCATCGCCTCGACCTGGTCGGCGTTGGCGACGTCGACCTTGACGAAGGCCGCCTCGCCGCCCGCGGCCTCGACCGCGGCGACGGTCTCGGCCCCGCCGGTCTCGCTGAAGTCGGCGACGACGACGCGCGCGCCCTCGGACGCGAAGAGGACGGACGCGACCTGGCCCATGCCGTTGCCGGCGCCCGTGATCAGTGCCACCTTGCCGTCGAGTCTGGCCATGCGTCCTCCTGGTCCGTCAATGGTCCGTCAATGGTCCATCGTGCGTTCGGGTCGCGCCGATAGCCTCGATCGGATGTCCGAACCAGACGACGCGTCCGCCGCCGACCGGCCCGAATCCGAAGCGAACCCGTCAGTGGCGACGGGGCAAGCTACCGGCTCCGCGACCACCCCGGAGGCATCCGCCGAGGCCTCGTCCGAGGCCCCCTCCGAGACCCGATCCGAGACCCCGGCGGATGGGTCGTCGACGGACGAACCGGAAGAGCATTCCGAGGAGCACATCCGGGACCAGCGCGAGCTGCGGCTGCACAAGCTGGAGGCCATGCGCGCGGCGGGCATCGATCCCTATCCCGTGCGGTTCGACTTCACCACCACGGCGGGGGCGCTGCGGGACGAGTTCGGCGGTCTGGAGGCCGGCACCAGCACCGAGACCCGGGTCCGCATCGCGGGTCGGGTCATGTTGCTGCGCCGCCAGGGGAAGCTGAGCTTCGCGACGTTGGCCGACCGCGACGGCCGGATCCAGCTGTTCGTGAACAGTGCGGTGATCGGTGCCGAGCACCACGAGGCGTTCGACCATCTCGATCGCGGTGACTGGGTCGGCGTCGACGGCACCGTGATGACCACCCGCCGGGGCGAGCTCTCGGTCAACGTCGAGACGTTCCAGTTGTTGGCGAAGGCGGTGCGTCCGCTCCCCGACAAGTGGCACGGGCTCTCGGACACGGATACCCGGTTCCGGCAGCGCTACGTGGATCTCGTCGTCAACGACGAAGCGCATCGCATCGCCGTCGCCCGCATCGAGGTGATCGCCGCCCTCCGGCGCGAACTCGCCGCCCGCGGGTTCCGGGAGGTCGAAGGCCCGGTGCTCCAGACGATCCAGGGTGGCGCGACCGCACGACCGTTCATCACCCACCACAACGCACTCGGTCAGGACATGTACCTGAGCATCGCGCTGGAACTCGACCTGAAGCGCCTGATCGTGGGTGG
>CAZJBJ010000152.1:0-8100 GCA_964544295.1 uncultured Bifidobacteriaceae bacterium | reverse complement strand
GATGTGGGGCCGCAGAGTGTTGAGGTCGATCTCCACCACCCGGTCGTAGAAGCGGCCCGGGTCGGCCAGCACCTCGTCGTCGGAGCGCAGGTGGTGGGCCACCCGGTTGGCGGCGTCGGCCGTGCTCTCCCGGCCGGTGGCCTTGAGGTAGCGGGCCATGGCGTCGTCGTAGCCGAAGACGCTGGTGGTGGCGCCGATCTCGGCCCCCATGTTGCAGATCGTGGCCTTGCCCGTGGCCGACAGGCTGTTGGCCCCGGGGCCGAAGTACTCGACGATGGCGCCGGTGCCGCCCTCCACGGTGAGGATCTCGGCCACCTTGAGGATCACGTCCTTGGCCGCCGACCAGCCGTTCAGCTCGCCGGTGAGGTGGATGCCGATCATCTTGGGCCACCGCACGTTCCACGGGAAACCGGTCATCACGTCCACCGCGTCGGCGCCGCCCACGCCGATGGCGATCATGCCCAGGCCGCCGGCGTTGGGGGTGTGGCTGTCGGTGCCGATCATCATCCCGCCGGGGAACGCGTAGTTCTCCAGCACGACCTGGTGGATGATCCCCGAGCCGGGCTTCCAGAACCCGATGCCGTACTTCGCGCTCACCGACCGCAGGAACTCGTACACCTCCGAGTTCACGTCGATCGCGGTCTTCATGTCGGCGTCCGCGCCGACGCGTGCCTGGATCAGGTGGTCGCAGTGGACCGTGCTCGGCACGGCCACCGTCGGCAGCTTCGCGAGGGTGAACTGCAACAGCGCCATCTGCGCGGTCGCGTCCTGCATCGCCACCCGGTCGGGCCGGTAGTCGCCGTAGTCGACGCCGCGGTCGAGGCCGATCGTCTCCGGGTCGTCGGCGTGGGCGATGAGGACCTTCTCGGCGAAGGTCAACGGCCGGCCGAGGCGGCGGCGCGCGATCTCGGTGCGCTCGGGGTAGCGCTCGTACGCGGCGCGGACCAGCTCGACGGGAGTGGTGGGGACGACGGCTTCAGACATGGGGGACTCCAGACGGATGAGGGGCAGGGAACTCGACTTCGAGGGCGGTCGACTGGGCGGGGTATCGGTGCTCGGAGGCCATGACCGCGTCGCCGTGGCGATCGTAGGTGACGCGCCGACACGCCAGGAGGGGCTCGCCGACGGCGACCGCGAGCCGACGGGCCTGGTCGCGGTCGGCCGCGGTGGCGGTGATCGTCTGCACGACGCGTCCGGCCTCCACCCCGTGGAGCGGGAGCAACTCGGTGAACGTGGCGGCCTCGACATCGGCCCGGCTGACGTGGACACCGAGGTGCGCGGGGAGCCAGACGGTGACCAGCGCGAACGGCTCACCGTCCGCCAGGTTCAGCCGCACGACCCGCAGCACCTCGGCGTCGGCGGGCACGCCGAGCAGCTTCGCGATCTCGTCGCTCGCGGTTTCGAATGCGAACTCGAGCACCCGCCGCTCCGGGCGGGCGCCGGCCGCTTCCAGGGCCGATTCGATGGTGGTGACCCGGCCGAGCGGTTGGCGCACCGGGTCGGTGGCGACGAACCACCCCGCCCCGCGCCGGCTCGTCACCAGACCTTCCTCACGCAGGACGTCGAGCGCCCGCCGCACCGTCACTCGGGAGACCTGGTGGGTCTCCCCCAGTTCGGCCTCGCTCGGCAGCGGACCGACGCGCCCGGAGGCGATCTCGCTCCGCAGGGCTTCGGCCACGTTCAGGTATCGCACGGCTTGTATTGTAGTTGTATCTACCGTGACAAGTCAACTATCCGTGGGAGTAGCGCTGCTCGCGGAAGGGGTCGCCGTAGGCGTGGTAGCCGTTGCGCTCCCAGAACCCGGGTTGGTCGTGGTCGAGCAGGTCGATGGCCCGGAGCCACTTGGCCGACTTCCAGAAGTACAGATGGGGCACGACCAGGCGCACCGGACCCCCGTGCACCGGCTCGATCGGTGCGCCGTCGAACTCGTAGGCCACCAACGCCTGGTCGCCGAGCACGTCGGCGAGGGGCAGATTGGTCGTGTACCCGTGCTCGGCGGTCTCGAGGATGTGGGTCGCGCCCGGCGCCGCGCCGCCGCATTCGGCCAGCAGATCGCGTACCCGGACACCCCGCCAGCTGGTGTCGAACTTCGACCACTTGGTGACGCAGTGGATGTCGGTGACGATCTCGGTGGCCGGCAACGCCTGGAGATCGGCCCACGAGAAGGTCGTCGGGGCCGTCACGAGACCGCCGACGGTGAGCGACCAGTCCGAGAAATCGGGGGCGTAGGTGGGCACATCGCCCACGTGCAGCACGGGGAAACGGTCGGTGAAGTACTGCCCGGGCGGCAATCGGGCGGGGTCGATCCCCCGCTCGGCCAGCGAGGCGCGGTTCCGTTCGAAGAAGCCCATGCGGATGCAGTCTCGCCGGGCTCGGTTCCGTTGCACCGCTCCCGCCCTACAGACCGACCGGATTCGGCCGATATTCCCGGGATGGAGCAGGAACCGCGGGAGACCGCCGGGACCACGATCTGTCTGGTCGTGCGCTACGTCCGCGCCCACGCGGGCGACGACGGCGTCGCGCAGCTCCTCCAGCTCGCGGGCGAGGCGCGCTCGATCGACGAACTCGAAGACGAACACCGCTGGAGCACATTCGAGCAGAAGATCGCCCTCTTCGACGCCGCGTGCGTGGTGCTCGACGATCCCGACGCGCTGCTCCACATCGGCGAGCACGCACTCGACCACCAGGTCGGCCCGGGGATCCGCGTGCTGGTCCGTGCGTTGGGTTCCCCGCGGATGGTGATCGCGAACGTCGCCAAGGCGTGCCCCAAGTTCACGACGATCGCCACGATGGACGCACAGATCGTCGAGCGGCACCGCGCCATCGTCACGTACCAGCTCGACGCCGACCGGACGCCGCACCGGGGTGACTGCCAACTCAACATCGGACTGATGCGCACCATCGGGCCCATCTTCGGGCTCGACCCGCTCGACGTGGTCCACACCGAATGTCAGGTCGACGGTGCGCCCGCGTGCGTCTACGACGTCACCTGGCCGAAGCGACGACGACGGTTCGGTCGCCGCCGACCGTCGCACACTCGCGCGCTCGAGAACCAGGTCGACGCGCTCTCCGGGCAGCTGCAGCTTCTCCAGTCCACGACCGCCGATCTCGTGTCGCCCGACAGTCTCGACGACGTGCTCCAGCGCATCGTGTCGCGCGCCGGGCGCGCGGTCAGCGCGACCGGCTACCTGCTCGCACTCACCGACGACTCCGTCCCGGCGCGACCCGTCTACGCCGACGGGATCCCCCCGGCGGACCGCGATCGGATCGCGGCCGAGATCCTCGCGGCACCGCTCGGCCAGGACGGTGACCGGCTCGTGATCGACGTCGCGTCGAGTCACCGCACCTATGGACGGCTGGCGGCGTTCACCCGCGGCGAGACGTTCTTCGACTACGAGCACCACATGCTCACCGCGTACGCGCGCAGTGCTGCGGCCGCGCTCGACGTCTCCATCGCCCTCGACCAGGCGCAGCGTCGAGGAACGGCCACGGCCGCGCTCCTGGGCCTGGCGCGCGCGTTGGCCGAACCGATCAGCCCGGGAAGGGTCGCCCGGATCGTCGCGAGCGCGATCCCCGAAATCGTGCGCGTCGAAGCCGCGAGCGTCATGCTCTGGGATGAGGATGCCGAGGCCTTGCGGCTGACCGGCCGCAGTGGTTGGGACCGCGATGCCGGTGCCCTGATCGATCGCCTCGTCATCCATGCGGACGACTCACCGGCGTTGCTCCAGATGACCGCGGCGCCGCACCCGGTGATCGTCCGCGCCGACGGCGAGAGCCACGGACCCATCCCGCAGTTCGTGCGGGCACTCGGCCTGCCGGCCGTCGCGGTGGCGCCGATCCACGCCCGTCGCGGTGGGTTCCTCGGCGTCGCCGTGGCAGCCATCTCGACGACCAACCTCCGACGCGTCGACGAGATCGCCGAGCGGATGGTCGCCGTCGCGGATCAGGCCGCGACGGCGATCCAGAACGCGGTGCTCCACGAACAACTCGAACACCGGGCGGTGCACGATCCGCTCACCGGGCTCGCCAACCGGGCGTTGGCCGCCGAGGAACTCGACAAGGCGACCGCCCGCGCCGAGCGTGACCACCTTCCGCTCAGTGTGCTGTTCGTCGACCTCGACCACTTCAAGTCGATCAACGACCGGTTCGGTCACGGTGCCGGCGACCACACGCTCCGGGTGGTGGCGGCCCGCCTGATCGACGCCGCGCGCCGCGGCGACTCAATCGCGAGGCTCGGCGGCGACGAGTTCGTGATGATCCTCCCCGGCGCGAATGAACCCGACGCGGCGATGATCGCGGATCGCGTGCGGACGGCGATCAGCGCGCCCATCGAGCTGGGCGACGTCATGGTCGAGATGCACGCGAGCGTCGGCGCCTCGACCGCGCCCGACGACGGCACCGAGCCGCAGATGCTGCTGCGCGCCGCGGACTTGGCGATGTACCGCATCAAGGCGACGGAGCGCCTGTCACTGGCCGTCACGCCGGCCTGATCGCAAGCGGTCGGCTCAGCGATCGACCTCTTCGACCACGACCGACTCCATGACGTCGCCGACCTGGATCTCGAGCGCGACGTCCATGCCGTCGGTGACGAACCCGAACAGGTTGTAGTCCTTGGTGAGTTTGCGGGTGCAGTCGTCGATGGTGATGAAGAACTGCGAGCCGTTGGTGTTCGGGCCGGCGTTCGCCATCGCGACCGCGCCGAGCGTGTACTCGCCCTGTACCGGCTCGTCGGCGAACTTGTAGCCGGGACCGCCCCGCCCGCTGCCCTCGGGGCACCCGCCCTGGATCACGAACTCCGGCACGACCCGGTGGAAGGTCAACCCGTCGTAGTAGCCCTGGCGGGCGAGACCCACGAAGTTGTTCACCGTGTTGGCGGCGAGCTGCGGGTCGAGATCCATCACGATGGTGCCGCGGTTCGTGGTGATCGTGGTGCGGTAGAGCTTGGAACCGTCGATCTGGTATTCGGGCAGTTCGGGCACAGGGTGCTTCCTCTCAACGGGGGTTGGTGGTGCTGCTCGGACTCGATGCGGTCCCGGACTCGACCGCCTGGGCCAACAGGGTGCGCACCTGCTGGGCGAGGGGCGCGTCCGGCGCCAGGACAAGGTATCGCTGGAACTCGCCGATCGCCGCCTCCGGGTCCTGGCGGTCCCGCAGGAGCGTGATCCCCTTGAACGCGTGCGCGTCCGCATAGTTCGCGTCGACCTCGATGGCCTTGTCCAGCAGTTGGATGCCCTGGTCGGGGAACCCCTGCAGGCGGATCAGCCAACCGCTGTACGCGAACGGCTCGGGGTTCGTCGGGTCGAGCTGCGCGGCCCGACTGAACTCGGTGACCGCCCCCTTGAGGTTCTGTGCACCCATCAGCGCCCGGGCCAGCGCCAAGCGGGCGGCCGGA
The DNA here is from genome assembly GCA_964544295.1 of uncultured Bifidobacteriaceae bacterium. Lineage (GTDB taxonomy): Bacteria > Actinomycetota > Acidimicrobiia > IMCC26256 > JAENVU01 > JAENVU01. The sequence continues at coordinate 2,708 of CAZJBJ010000152.1, read as the reverse complement.
TCGGCGGGCGCCGCCTTCACGTCGGCGCGGAGTTCCTTGACCGTCGGCCCCGCGCTCGTCGCCGCGCGTTGGGTTCCGCTGATGGTCTGGCCCGGCAGTCGGACACCCAGACCGAACGCGAGCGCCACCGACGCCAGGCCGACGAAGGCGGCGATCGCGACGCCCGTGAGGACGCGACGCGTGATGCTGATCGGTTCGCGCGTCGTCGGCTCGGCGACCGCGTCACCCTCGAGTCGGCGGGTGACCCGCGCGGCGCGGGCCGTGTAGTCACCGCGCAACCGTTCGTACGTCGCGTCGTCGACGTTGCCGTCGGCGTGTTCCGCGTCGAGGTCGTCGAGCGAGCGCAGCAGGAAGGCCTGCTCCTCCTCCGCCTGGGCCCGGTCGAACGAATCAGTCATCGTCGGTCGGGCTCCGGAGTTCCGCGACGAGTGCCGCGTCGGCGTCGGTCGCGGTCAGCCGCGGTTGACGACTCCAGCGGCGCAGGGCGACGACCACGCCGACCCCACCGAGGAGCACGACCGCGATCGGCAATGCCCACACGAGGACGCCGATGCCGTCACTGGCCGGCCGCAACAGCACGTTCTCCCCGAAGGACTCGACGTAGGCGGCCCGGATGTCCTGGTCCGACTCCCCCCGGTCGATGCGCACCCCGATGTCCCGACGCTGCTCCGCAGCCGACGCGGTGGCGCTCTCCGCCACGGAGAGCCCTTCGCAGTCCACGCAACGGAACTCGGAGGCCAGGCGCCGCACGTGCTCGGCGCGCGACTCCGCCGGCGCCGGCCAGGCGAGGCCGACGACGATGCCGACCACGAGGAGGCCGAGACCGATCCAGGCGATCCGGCGGACCGGGACGCTCATCCGTTCCTCTGCCCGACGCGCACCATCTGGTCCATCGTCTCCGGGGTCAACGGTCCGAGCACCGATCCGACGATCCGACCACTCGGGCTGATCACGAAGCTCTCCGGTTGGCCACGCGTCGCGTACGCCAACGTCGCCGACTTCGCGCCCTGGTCGTTCGCGACCGCCCACGCCATCCCGTCGTCGCGGGCGGCGTCGCGGATGTCACGAGGCGAGTCGTCGCGGGGAATGCCGACGAGTACCACCGCATCGTCGCCCTGATGGTCCCGGTACCACTGCTGCAGGACGGGCAACTCCTCCTGACAGGGACGGCACCAGGAGTTCCAGAAGTTGACGATGACGGTCTTCCCCGCGAGATCCCCCCGGTGCAGCGCGGTGCCGTCGAACTTGGTGAGGGAGAAGTCCGGCGCGGGCTTGCCGAGCAGGCGGCTGGTGTTGAGATCGGCGCGGGGGTCGGTGTCGACGTTGAGCGCGAGCACGACCGCGAAGATCGCCACCACCGCGCCGACCGCGAGCGCCACCCACCGCAGGGGATGCTTCACGGCGTCGCCCCCACGAGCACTTCGGCATCGTCGTCCGCCGGCGCTCCCGGCGCTCCCGGCACGACGCGTCGGCGACGGGCCTGGGGCGTGAGGGCGATGATGGTGCCGACGGCCATGAGCCCACCGCCGATCCAGATCCACACCGTCATCGACTGCACCTGGATCCCGACGGTGACCCGACCGCGACCGCTGCGCGAGTTCACCAGCGTGAGGTAGAGGTCCTCGAAGACCCCGGTGCGGACCGAGGGGGTGCCGATGCCCTGGTTGGCGTTGCGGTAGGAGGAGATCGCCGGCGAGTAGGTGCCGAGCCGATCGCCGTCACGGGTGATGGCGAGGTCGACCGAGACCGAGCTGCGCTGCGCGTTCGCCCGGGTGCGCACCTTGACGAACGTGACCTCGTAGCCGTCGACCGCGACCGTCTGCCCGGGACTCAGGCGCACCTGGCGCTTGGTGCCGAACGATCCCGACGCCGCGAGCGCCACCGCGATCGCGACCACGCCGAGGTGCACGACCAACCCGCCGTAGCGGCGCGGGTTGCCGGCGACCGTCCGACCGAGCGCCCGGAACCAGCCGACGGCGTCCGCCCGCCGCCGGGCCCGTACCGCCACGAACGTGACCCGCACGACCGCGGCGACGGTGAAGGCCGCGAGTCCGAAGCCGAGCACCGTCGCCCAGTCACGCGTCCAGACGACGAGCGTGAACACCATCGTCAACGCGCCGACGTAGGCCGGGACGAGCAGCCGGTTCTGCAGGACCTCGCCGCTCGTCGCGCGCCACGGCAGCGCCGGGGCGAGCGCCATGAGGAACAGCAGCATCAGCCCGAGCGGCGTGGTCATCCGATCGAAGTACGGCGCACCCACCGACAGCGTGCTGCCGCGCACCGCCTCGGCGAGGAGGGGGAACACCGTTCCCAACAGCACGACGAACGCCAGCCCCGCGAACAGCACGTTGTTGGCGAGGAAGGCCGCCTCGCGCGACACCGGCGAATCGATCCGGCCCGGGGCATGGAGTGCATCGGCCCGCCAGGCGATCAACCCGATCCCGGTGGCCATCACGATGAACAGGAACGCGAGGAGCCACGGCCCGATGCTGGACTGCGAGAACGCGTGCACCGAGGTGACCACGCCCGACCGGGTGAGGAACGTGCCGAGGATCGTGAGCGCGAACGTGGCGATCACGAGCGACAGGTTCCAGACCCGCAACATCCCTCGACGTTCCTGCACCATCACCGAGTGGATGAAGGCGGTCCCGGTGATCCAGGGCAGCAGCGAGGCGTTCTCCACCGGATCCCAACCCCAGTAGCCGCCC
>CAZJBJ010000151.1:0-8108 GCA_964544295.1 uncultured Bifidobacteriaceae bacterium | reverse complement strand
CCTCGTACTTCATCTCGCGCTCGGCCTCGCGGATCTTCTGCAACATGACCTGCTTGGCGGTCTGCGCACCGATCCGTCCGAAGTCGTTCGGAGTGTCGTCCCATTCCTTGACGACGTGGCCGTCCTCGTCGAGTTCCTGCGCGATCACGTTGATCTGGCCGGTCTCGATGTCGATCTCGACGAGCGCCTCCTCGGCGGCGTCGGGCATGCGCTTGTACGCGGTGACGAGCGCGTTCGCCAACGCCTCGAGCATCGTCTCGACCGGGATCCCCTTCTCGGTCTCGAGCGTGTACAGCGCCTCCATCATCTCTGAATTCATGGTCGCTCCACTCCACGGTCATGGCGAGCCGCGCCGGCCTGGTTCCGTTCCGCTCCGCCATTCATGAGCCGCTCCACTCCACGGTCATGGCGAGCCGCGCCGGCCTGGTTCCGTTCCGCTCCGCCATTCATGCGCCGCTCCACATTCACGGGTCGCTCCACTCCACAGCCGTTCATACGCCGACCTCCTTCTTCCGACCGGGCCGAGAGCCCTTGCCGGGCTTGGGCGCAGGACCCCAGACGAACACGGTGCGCGCCTGCTCGACGACGTCCAGTGCGACCGTGCGGTCGCCGGCGTCGGTCTTCACGGTGATCGTCGTGCCGTCCACGCCGGTGAGCGTGCCGCGGATGCGTTCGAGATGACCCTCCGCGTTGCGCGCCTTGCACGTCAGCTCCTCGCCGACCGCGTTGGCGAAATGGTCGGGCGTGCGCAACGGACGTTCGAGACCCGGGCTCGAGACCTCGAGCAGGTACCGGCCGCGGATCGGGTCGAGCGCGTCGAGCGCGGCCGAGATCGTCCGGGTCGCGGTCTCGAGCGCATCGAGATCGATGCCGCCCGGTCGGTTCACCAGGACCGTGAGGGTCTGGCGATCACCACCGGTGAGGGCCACGTCGTAGATGGAGAGTCCGAGGCTCGCCACGATCGGTTCGAGTTCGGCGGTGAGTGCCGTCACGCGGTCGGTCATGGTCACCTCCTTCTCTCTCCGGCGAACCGGTTCCAGTCAACAAAAGGCGTGGGCCCGAGGCCCACGCCGGCCTGGCCTCGAAAGGCCACTCCGCCGACCTTGCTGTCGGCGAAGCGCGGCGACACTACCAGACGCCGCCGCGAAATCACCGGGCGTTCCGGGGCGTCCTCCGAACCTCACCAAGGTCCGCAAACCCTCATGAACTGGGCGTTCAGCCGCCAAACACCGCGCGCAACGCGATCGGGACGGGCGTGTCGAGCTGCTCGTAGGTGCACGACGCCGGCTCGCGATCGGATCGCCAGCGTTGGAACCGGGCCGTGTGTCGGAACCGGTCGCCCTGCATGTGTTCGTAGGCCACCTCGGCCACCAACTCGATCCGCAGCGGCTCCCAGGAGAGGTCCTTCTTGGCGTTCCAGCGACTCACCGCACCGGGTCGGCGCTGGTGCGACTCGTCACCGCCCGCGGCGTCGGCGTCGGCCCGGGCCCAGTCCGCCCAGGGGTGGCCGTCGAGCGCATCGGTCCGGTACGGCTCGAGTTCCTCGGCCAACTCGGCCCGGCGAGCCGCGTTGAAGCTGGACGCGACCCCCACGTGGTGCAGGGTTCCGTCCGCGTCGTAGAGCCCGAGCAGCAGCGAACCGACCCCCGCGCCGTCCTTGTGGACCCGGAAGCCCCCGACGACGACGTCGGCCGTGCGGAGGTGCTTGACCTTCAACCAGCCGCGATCGCCGGGCGTGTACACGCCGTCGACGTCCTTGACCACCAGCCCGTCGAGGCCGGCGCCCTCGAACTCGGTGAACCACACCGCGGCAGCTTCGGGGTCGCGGGTGCGGGGTGTGAGATGGACCGACGGGTTCGGCGTGAGCATCGCTTCGAGCGCCAGTCGACGGGTCTCGAAGGGTTGATCCCGGCGATCCTCGGCGTCGGCCAGGAGATCGAAGGCGACGAATGCGGCCGGGGTCTCCTCCGCCAGCTTGGCGATCCGGCTCGCCGCCGGATGGATGCGCTGGGAGAGCAGGTCGAACTCGAGGCCGTGCTCGGTCATGATCACGATCTCGCCGTCCACCACGGCCTGGTCGCCGAGCGCATCCTTCAGTGGCTCGATGAGGTCGGGGAAGTACCGGGTGAGCGGCTTCTCGTTGCGGGACCCGAGTTCGACGTCGTCGCCATCGCGGAACACGATGCAGCGGAACCCGTCCCACTTCGGCTCGTAACTCCACCGATCGCCCCGGGGCAGCTCCCGCGCCAACTTGGCGAGCATCGGCGACACGGGCGGACCCACCGGCAACGTCATGCGTCGACCGTAGCCCTCCGCGACCACGACCGGCCCGGAACTCCGAGTGGGTCGGAGGCGTGGGCCGTCACGCGACGCGCCACGACCGCAGCGTGACCACGAACCCCCGAGCCGCGAGCCGCACCGTCGTCGTGATGGCGATGAGGCCGACCGCGAGCAGCGTCACCGCGACCACCGCCCGCGGGCTGAGCCACGCGACGGTGTCGGTCACGACTGCGACCGGCCGCACGCCGAGATCCCATGAGTTCCAGCGCCCGTAGCGTCCGACGAGCACCCCCACAGCGACGAGCGCATGGAGCACGACTTCCAGCGCGACAACCCCGGCCCGATCGATCCCCGTCCGCCGGAGCATCGACCCGAACCGCACGACCGACACCGTGTAGGCGACGACCCCGACCACGAAGAAGGTCAAGTACGCGAGCACGGTGCGGATCAGGACGCCGTCCTGCGCGTCGTCAACGAGATGGATGACGTCGGTCAGGACGTACGGCGCATTCGGCAGCGTCACGACGAACGCCCCCAGGCCGCACCACCAGCCGGCAGCGCCGGTCCGGGCGTCCGGTCGGAACAACCAGAGCGCCAGGACCAGCGGCACCACTGCGAGCACCGTGTTCCACATCATGAAGAACGGCACCATGCGCACCATCTCCGACCTCCGTCGTCCGTCTCGTCGCCTCGCCTGATCGCGCCGGACGCTACCGAGCGAGGTGTCGCGTGACCGTGGGGGTGATGTGAAGATTTCCGGGCGCTTGCCTACATGGGCATCGACTCGTAGACCTCGACGGAACCGCCCGAGGTGAGTACCGGGCAGCCCTTGCCCAGCTCGGTCGCAGCCGCGAGATCGGCGGCTTCGACGATCGAGTAGCCGGTGAGCCCGGACGCACCGCCGTCGGACGCCGCGCCGCCGGAGGCGATGGTCGCCGACGGTCCGAACGGCGCACCACCGTCGACGACCGCGGCGCCGAGCTGGCCGAACCAGCCCATCCACGCGTTCATCACGGCGTCCTGTTCTTCCTTGGTTTCCGGCACGGATCCGCCGGTGTAGGCCAGCACGAACTTCGTCATCGGAGCCTCCTCTTGCATTGGCTATTACGTTGGGGATCTAATTAGATAGTTCTCGAAATATCTGGTGTCAACCGCTACCCTGTGCGGCCTGGACATTCAAACGGTGCTCGACGCGCTCGCCTCGCCGATCCGGCGCGAGATCGTGTGGCTGCTGTGGGACCGCGAGCTGGCGGCCGGTGAGATCGCCGCCGAGTTCGCCCTCACCGCCCCGACGATCTCGGCGCATCTCGCCGTGCTGCGCGACGCCGGCCTCGTGGTGATGCGACGCGACGGCAACTTCCGGCGCTACCGCGCCGAGCGCACCGTGCTCGCCTCGGTGCAACAGCTGATCGACGGTGAGGCCACCAAGTGGATCCCGAATCCGGTCCAGCCCGAGCCCGACGCGGTGGAACACGACTCCGATCGGGTGGTGCGGGTCTCGGTCACGGTCCCGGTCGGCGTGGAGGAAGCCTTCGCCGCCTTCACCGACCCGGCCCGGTACAGCGCGTGGCTCGGGGTGCCGGTCTCGATCGTCGACGGCCGGTTCTCGGCGACGATGGAGTGGGGCCTCGGCATCCGCGGGTACTACGACGTCGTGGCGCCACCGCAGCTGATCGCGTTGCGATGGGACTTCGCACCGGATTCCGTGCCGCTGCCCGGACAGGAACTCACCGCCTACATGCGCTTCTCCCCCGTCGCCGACGGCACGCACATCGAAGTTCAGCAACTCGTCGCGGGCCCGGATCAGGACGAGTACATGCAGCTGGCCTGGGGCTTCGTGCTCGGCCGGTACCTCGAGAGCACCGGGGCCGGCTGACCCGGCGCGCGTTCGGCGCCGTTCAGCGGGCGATCAACCGTCGGTCAGCGCGTCGAGCAGCGTGTCGAGCGCGAGCTCGTCGCGTGCCCCCGTCGCCCGGATCTTCCGCTCGGCCACACCGTTCGCGTACCCCTTGGCCCCCACGGTGATCTGCACCGGCATCCCGAGCAGGTCGGCGTCGGCGAACTTGATCCCGGGGCTGACGTCGCGGTCGTCGAAGAGCACGTCGACCTTTCGCGCCCGCAAGCCCTCGTAGAGCTGCTCGGCCGCGGCGCGGACCTCGTCGGCGTTGTCACCACGGCCGGGGATCACGACGAGATGCACCTGGTACGGCGCGATCGCGGCGGGCCAGATGATCCCGCCGTCGTCATGGTGTTCCTCGATGACCGCGGACAGGATGCGGCTCACCCCGATGCCGTAACAGCCCATGACCATCGGGTGTTCGGCGCCGGCGTCGTCGGTGTAGACCGCGCCGAGGGCGCGGGAGTACTTCTCACCGAGCTGGAACACGTGCCCGACCTCGATACCGCGGTCGATGCGCAGCGGACTCTGACAGTTCGGGCACGCATCGCCCGGTTCGACCTCGACGATCTCGCCGAACGCGGTCGGTGCGAAGTCGCGGCCGAGCACGACGTTGCGATCGTGATGATCGGCGCGGTTGGCGCCCGTGACCCAGGCGTGGGGGGCGCGGATCGACGAGTCGGCGAGCACGTGGACGGCGCCCTCGAAGTCGGGACCGATGTAGCCCTTGGGGATCTCGGGGTGCGCGTCGAAATCGGCATCCGTGTAGAGGCGCACCGCGCGGCCCGGGAACGCACCGATCACCGCGTACTCGTTGACCTCCCGATCGCCGGGCACCAACGCCAGTGCCAACTGGCCGTCGACGTCGAACGCGATCGACTTCATGAGCAGGTCCGGCGTGGTCCCGAGGTGGTCGGCGACGACATCGATGCCGGGGAGACCCGGCGTGTGGACCGGCTCGCGCGGACCGGGATCGTCGAAGGTCGTCTCGGGATGCGGATGCCGGGTGGCGGCCTCGGTGTTGGCGGCGTAGTCGCACTGCTCGCACCAGACGAACGCGTCCTCGCCGATGGCGGCCACGGCCATGAACTCCTGGCTGGTGTCGCCGCCGATCTCGCCCGACTGGGCCTTGACCGCGCGGAAGGTGAGCCCGCACCGGGTGAAGACCTGCTGGTAGGCGGCGAACATCGCGTCGTAGCTCGCCTGGCACCCGGCAAGGTCGACGTCGAAGGAGTACGCGTCCTTCATGAGGAACTCGCGCGCCCGGAGCAGACCGAAGCGCGGGCGGAGTTCGTCGCGGTACTTCCAGTTGATCTGGTAGAGGTTGACCGGCAGGTCCTTGTAGCTGGAGTACTCCCCCGCCACCAGGGTCGTGACCACTTCCTCGGCCGTCGGCGCCATGCCGTACCAGTTGTCCTTGCGGTCTTTGACCCGGAACATCATCGGGCCGTACGCCTCGTCGCGGCCGGACTGCTTCCAGAGGTCCAGCGGCTGGGCGATCGGAAGGGTGACCTCCTGCGCGCCGGCGTCGTCCATCTCCTCCCGCACGATCTGGGCCACGTTGCGCAGCGCCCGGTTGCCGAGCGGCAACCAGGAGTAGATGCCCGACGCGACCCGCCGGATCAACCCCGCGCGCACCATCAGCTTGTGACTCGTGACCTCGGCGTCGGCCGGGTCGTCGCGCAGCGTGCGCACGAAGAGAGAAGACATCCGCATGGCCGCGGAGGTTACAGCGGTCCCTCAGTCGATCCGGATGCCGGTTTCGGCGAAGACGCTGGTGGCGTAGGGAATCACCTGGTCCACGCCGATGCGCACGCCGCGGAGCGCGGCCGCGCCACCGAGACCCTCGATCGTCGACCCCCGGATGTCGAACCCGGCGACGGTCACCTTCGCGAGGTCCGCCCCGGTGAGGTCGCACGTGGCGAACCGGACCTGGGTGAGCGAAGCCTCCAGCGCGTCGAGTTCACGCAGCGACGACGAATCCACCCACACGTGATCGAGGCGGGCGAAGCGCAGATTGGCGTCGTCGAGCTTGCAGTCGGCGATCCGCACCTGGGCGAACTCGGCCTCGGACGCGTTCAGCCCCACCATCCGACAGTTGGCGAACGCGACGCGCGTCAACGTCGCGCCGTGGAGGTCCGCGCCCGAGAACTCGCAGTCGCGGAAGGTCACGTCGACGAAGGTCGCACCCCGCAGCCGTGCGCCGGTGAACGCGACGTCACGCACCTCGCCGCGCACCAGCCGGACCGGAGTGAGGTCGGCGTCGGCGAGATCGGCGGGCCCGAACGTGAACTCCACGACCTCGTCGTGCGCCGCGAGCGCGGCGAGCGCCACCGGATCGCCCGGCGCCTCCGGCGCGATCGGCTCCGCCACCTCGCCGGGACCGGTGCGACGGGCCACGTGCTACTCCACCTCGGCGATCAGCTCGATCTCGACGGCGATGTCGAAAGGCAGCTCGGCCATCCCGACTGCGGAGCGGGTGTGGCGCCCCGCCTCGCCGAACACCTCCACCAGCAGATCCGAACAGCCGTCGATCACCGCGGGGGTCTGGTTGAACCCCGGCGCGACGTTGACCATGCCGAACACCTTCACGATGCGCACCACGCGGTCGAGATCACCGAGCTCGGCCCGCATGGTCGCCAGGATCGAGCGGGCGGTCATCCGCGCCGCCTCGCGGGCCTGGTCGAGGTCGACGGTGGCGCCGACCTTGCCCGTGATCACCGTCGACCCGTCGACCGGCCCGTGGCCGCCCACGTGGAGGAGATCGCCGCTGCGGACACAGCCCAGGTAGTTGCCGGCGGGCGGGAACACCTCCGGCAGGGTGATCCCCAACTCCTCCAGGCGGGCGTCGATCCGGCTCATCCCGGCGACCCTACCGACCCCCGGCCGCCCCTTCCCGCTGCACGGGCGGGGCGGTTTCGAAAGCCGAGTGTCACAGTCGGAAATTATTCCGACCTATTTGCTGGTATTTCGGGATCGGGCTCGGTAGGGTGGACCCCGTGATCCGAGCCCACGGCGCCCCGAGCATCGCTCAAGGCCGTACCCCCCACGAGGTACGCGACGAGCTGTGTACGCCCGTGGGGTCGATGCGCGTCTGACCCGACGCCTCCGACCCGTCTCCCGCCCGTTCCGGGCCCGGCGGACGCGCGCCGCCGGTCCCCCTTCCGCCTGATCCCCCACCGGAGGACACCGATGGCCATCAATCTCGAAGAACTCCGAGCCCGCCCCCTCGACCCCGAGGTCGACGACGAGATCGTGCGCTTCGCGACCGCGGTCGACGAGTACCTCGCCGGCGACCTCGACGAGGACGTCTTCCGGGTCAGTCGTCTGAACCAGGGCATCTACGGACAACGTCAGGGCGGCACCAACCAGATGGTGCGGGTGAAGATCCCCTACGGCCGGGTCGACGCCGAACAGCTCGAGATGCTGGCCTCGGTCTCCGAGACCCACTCCCGCGGCTGGGGTCACCTCACCACCCGCCAGAACGTGCAGTTCCACTTCGTCGAGCTGCGCGACACCCCCGAGGTGCTGCGCTCGCTGGCGTCGGTCGGGCTCACCAGCCGCGAAGCCTGCGGCGACACCGTGCGCAACGTCGCCGGATGTCACCTCGCCGGCGCGTGCCCGTTCGAGGTACTCGACATCTCCCCGTGGGCCGAGGCCACCTACCAGTGGTTCCTCCGCAACCCGATCTCCCAGCGGCTGCCCCGCAAGTTCAAGATCAACTTCAGCGGCTGCGCGACCGACTGCGGTCAGGCGATGTTCAACGACGTCGGCGTCGTCGCGGTCTCACGCCCGAACGAGGACGGCACCGTCGAGGCCGGCTTCCGCGTCTTCCTCGCCGGCGGCCTCGGCGCCAACCCCCACCCGGCGCAGGCGTTGGAGGAGTTCACCAGCCGCGAGGACCTGCTCGCCACGATCGAGGCGACCCTGC
>CAZJBJ010000150.1:0-8147 GCA_964544295.1 uncultured Bifidobacteriaceae bacterium | reverse complement strand
CACGAGGATCGGCGGCGGCTCGGGGAGTCGTATGCCGAGCCGGAACCCCTTGACCGAGAACGTCTCGTACTCCTCGGTGACCTTCTCGCCGGCCAGCGCGGCCCGGAGGAACCGGACGGTGTCGCGCACGCGCTGGTACGGCTGCTCGAACGGGATGCCGTTCCAGCGTTCCACGATGACGTTGCTCGACGACCCGACGCCGAGCACGGTTCGGCCGGGGGCGATGTCCGCGAGGGTCGCGATGGACTGCGCGAGCAGCGCCGGACCGCGCGTGTACACGGGCACGATCGCCTGACCGAGCCGCAACGACGGTGCCCACACCGCCGCGAGCACCAGCGGGGTGAACGCGTCGGTCGCATTCGTCTCGGCGGACCACACGTCGGTGAAGCCGAGGTCCTCGAGTTCGACGAGCCACTCCCGATGTTCGAGCAGCGGCACACCGGCCAACGGGATCGTGACGCCCCAGCGTTGGGTCACACTCATCAACGGCTTCCTTCCGGAGGTTCGTCGCGCCAACTGCGCACGATCGTGGACTGGCTCGCGGTTCCGAGCAGCGTGCCATCTTCGGCCCACAGATGCACGAGGCCGTGCCCGAACCCACCGGCGATCGCGTGCACCCGGATGTCGGCGAGGATCCAGTCGGTCGGCACCCGGCGGGCGACTCGCAGGGTGTTGTCGAGGCTGTTGCCACCGGCCCGGGCACCGAGCGCCTGCGAGATGCCGAACGGCACGTAGTCCCCGATGATCGAGAGGGCCGCGGCGGAGACGTCGAGCAGGCCGGGCAGCCGCACCCAGAGCGCGGAGCGACCGGTCCCGGGGGTCCCGTCGAGATCGTCGAAGCTCCGGGCGTCGGCCATGCGCATGTCGATGCGTTCCATGATCGAGTTCTCGTGGCGGTCCAGGATCTGGCGCGGCGGGCAGTCGAGCGGCGGGGCCACGGCGGGCATCTCGGCCCACTCGCCCGAGTGGGGCACCTCGCGCTGACCGAGTGCCGCGTTCACCGTGAGGATCTCGGCGTCACCGACCGACGCCACCGCCCGGGCCTGCGAGACCTGGTGCCCGCGCACGACCTCGTCGATGCGGATGTCGATGACCGAGGGCGGTCGGGTGTAGGAGAGGTACTGACCCGTCGCCCACACGAGCGGCCGACCCGTGACGCGCTCGAGGGCCTCGACGCACGCGCCGAGACCACAACCGCCGAACAGGGCGCCCAGGCCGGAGCACAGCGTGGGCACGACCGGGAGCCGCCAGTGGTTCGGATCCGGCGTCGATTCCATTCCGAAGAAGGCGATGGCATCCATTCGGCCGGAACCTACCGTGCCCGGCCGTCGGTGCGGCAAAGCGAGTCGCGCCGCGTGCGGGAATGCGCCGGCGTTGCACCGGTTGAGCACATCCACCGGTTGTGCACATCCACCGGGCACATCCGACGAAACCAGGATCAAGGAGTCACGCATGGCCGATCGCAGCGTCATGGCCACGATCACCGCCCACCGCCAGCGCGAGGGCGCGGGATTCGAGGTGCGCCGACCGTTCCCGAGTGCGCGGGTGAGCCAGTTCGACCCGTTCCTGTTGCTCGACGAGATGGGCCCGGTCGACTGGGAGCCCGGCATGGCCGTCGGCGCGCCCGACCATCCGCACCGCGGCTTCGAGACGGTCACCTACATGATCGACGGCGCGACCGAACACGAGGACTCGGCCGGCCACGCCGGTCGCATCGGTCCCGGCGCGGTCCAGTGGATGACCGCCGGGGCCGGCGTGATCCACTCGGAGCTTCCGGCGCGTGAACTCCGGACCGACGGCGGTCGGATGCACGGGTTCCAGCTCTGGGTGAACCTGCCCCGCGCCGAGAAGATGACGCCGCCGCACTACCAGGAGTTCCGGGCCGACGAGATCCCCGCGGTGGTGGCGGGCGGCGCGACGGTGCGCGTCATCGCCGGACGATTCGGAGAAGTGACGGGACCGGTGACGACGCATTCGCCGGTCACCGCCATGCACGTGTCGCTCGCACCGGGTGCGACGGTGACGGTCCGGGCGCCGAGCGGCGAGACCGCGCTCGTGTACACGTTCGGCGGTGACGGCGACGGAACCCTGCGGGTCTTCGAGGGCGACGGTGACGAGGTGCGGATCACCAACGAGGGTGCGGCGCCGGGCGAGTACCTCGTCCTGATCGGCGAACCGCTCCGCGAACCCATCGCCCGTTACGGACCGTTCGTCATGAACACCGCTGCCGAGATCGAAGCCGCCATCGACGACTACCGCGGCGGTCGGTTCGGGCTCATCGCCCGCTGAGGGCCGACGCGCGAGACTCGCCGCATGGCGAACCGAACGACCCAGATCCTGGTGGAAGGCCTCCGGTTTCCGGAAGGGCCGCGGTGGCGACACGACCGATTGTTCTTCTCCGACCAGCACGACGCCAAGGTCTGGTCCATGACCGTCGACGGTGCCCTCGAACTCGTCGTGGAGGTGCCGAACCGGCCGTCCGGACTGGGCTGGGATCCCGCCGGCCACCTGCTCGTCGTCTCGATGGACGACCGTCGGCTGCTGCGGTGGGACGGCTCGGTGCTGGCGGAGATCGCGGACCTGAGTGCACTCGCGCCCTGGCACTGCAACGACATGGTGGTCGACCCGACCGGTCGGGCCTACGTCGGCAACTTCGGATTCGACCTCGACGCCGGCGAGACGCCGAGGGCCACCGTCCTCATCCGCGTCGACGCGGACGGAACCGTCGGCGTCGCCGCCACCGACATCCGGTTCCCGAACGGCACCGTGATCACCCCGGACGGCCGCACGCTGATCATCGGCGAGAGCATGGGTGCGTGTCTGACCGCGTTCGACGTCGACGCCACAGGCGGGCTGACCAATCGGCGCGAGTGGGCGAAGCTCGACGGTGCGGTGCCGGACGGGATCTGCCTGGACGCCGAGGGCGCGATCTGGTCCGCGTGTCCGTTGTCGGGCCGCGTCCTGCGCGTGCGCGAGGGGGGCGAGGTCACCGACGTCGTGACCGTGGACCGCAACGGTGCGTTCGCCTGCATGCTCGGCGGTCCCGAGCGCACGACGTTGTTCGTCTGTACCGCCGACGCCAGCAATCCGGAGCTGACCGACACCATGCGGGGTGCGATCGAGGTCTGCGAGGTCGAGGTGCCGGGCGTCGGCTTGCCCTGACCGGCCGCGACCACCGCTCGGTGTCGGGTCAGAGCGGCGGACCGGTCGGCACCGTGCCGGAGAGGGCCGCGTCATGCCGCTGTTGGATGGCGGCCGCGTGGGCATCGTCGGAGAGGACCATGAACCGGTTGGTGCGCACGGCCTCGACCACCGTCGCCGCGAAGTCGTCGGGTTCGAGACCGGCGTCGACCATCGCCTTGATGAACTCGGCGGCGGGGGAATCGGCGGGCGGCGTCGGGTTGGTGCCGAGCCGGCTCGGCCAGTTCCGACCCGACTCGGCGATGCGCGTCCGGATGAACGCCGGACACAGCACCGACACGCCGATGTCGAGTCCACCCATCGCGAAGTCGAGCGCCAGCGACTCCGAGAGTCCGACGACCGCGTGCTTGGTGGCCACGTAGGTCGCCATCATCGGCGCCCCGCTCAGACCCGCCAGTGAGGCGGTGTTGATGACGTGACCGGACCCCTGCTCGACCATCCGAGGCACGAAGGCGCGGATGCCGTGGACGACACCCATCAGGTTCACGCCGACCGTCCACTCCCAGCCCGCATCGGAGATCTCCCACGCCGGCCCGGTGGCGCCGCCGACCCCGGCGTTGTTCACGACGATGTCGGCCGTGTCGTACCGGTCGAACGTCGCGTCGGCGAACGCCCGGACCTGTTCGGCATCCGCCACGTCGCACTCGACGCCGAGGACCGGCACGCCCTGGGCCTCGAACTCGGCGACCACCTCGGCGAGCGGACCCGCCTCGATGTCGGCGAGGGCGAGGCGCATCCCCTCGGCCGCGAACGCACGCGCCAGGGCGAGTCCGATGCCGCTCGCTCCGCCGGTGATGGCGATCACCTTGCCGGTCAACTCGTCCACGATGGTCCTTCCTGGTCGACGATCAATCGTTGATGGTCAGCGTTCGGCCGTCCACTCGTTCATTCGGGGAGAGGTTCGGCGCGGCCGTACCGGACGAGCCGCAGGAGTTCCGAGCTGCAGGTGCCCGGGCGGGTGTCGTATCCAAGCAGCGCCACGTACCGCGGCCGGGTGCCACCGATCGGCGTGACCCGGTGGAGGCTGGCGCGACCGGCGAAGAGTACGAGGGTGCCCGCGGTCATCCCAACGGTCGTGATGCGGCTCGGCGCCCGACCCGTGAGCACCGCGGCCACGTCGTCGTAGGCTTCGTCGCCCGACCCTCGCAGGTTCGGGACACACTCGAAGTCGCCGCCGACCTCGCTCGACTGCAGTGCGATCGACACCACGAAGTCGGTGTGGTCGAAATGCCAAGCCAGCTCGTCGCCGTCGGCCATCACCGCGACGTTCAGCGCGCCGAGGGCATCGTCGTAGCGGTACAGGTGCGCGACCCCGAGCGCCCGGGCGACGAACGCGAGGAGCGGATCCCATTCGTAGAGCGCGCGGAGTTCCGAGTCGGGCGCGAACCGGTCGTACGGCAACGCGGTGAGTGCACTGCGCCCCATCGTCATCCGCGGGTGGTCGTCGGGCCAGCCGGGCTCGGGCAGTTCGAGGTACGGCGTGCCCGTGACGTCCTGGTGATGGGCACCGACCGCGAGTCGTTCACTCTCGGCCACCATGGCGCGGATCGCCTCGGGCCGGACGAAGCCGGGGAACTCGGCGACGCCCACGGCGGCGAGTTCCGCGCGGGCCCGGTCGATGTGGGAGCACAGTCGCGGGTCGTCGGGGTGGTCGACCGGGTAGCGGTCGCGGTCGATCAGGGCGCCGGGATCGATCAGCACGGGTCGCAGCGTAGGAGGTGGCAAGCTGGCGCCATGACCACCAACCGTCGCATCCTGCTCGCTGCCCGCCCTCAGGGCCTGGTCACCGAGGACTGTCTCGAGCGGGTCGAGGAACCGGTGCCGGTTCCCGGCGACGGCGAGGTACTCCTGCGGGTGCTGTCGCTCTCGGTCGATCCCACCAATCGGGTCTGGATGCGCGAGGCCGATTCCTACCTCCCGGCCGTCGAGATCGGCGCCGTGGTCCGGGCCGCGGGGCTGGCCCAGGTGGTGGAGTCCCGGCGCGAGGGATTCGCGGTCGGCGACCTGGTGCTGGGCATGCCCGGCTGGCAGGACTACTGGCTCCTCCAGGCCGACGACCTCGCGAACGTCGTGCCCCCCGGACTCGAGATCAACGACCTGCTCTCGATCTACGGCAGCACCGGCGTGACCGCCTGGTTCGGGATCCATGACGTGTGCGACGTCCATCCCGGCGATGTCGTCGTCGTGTCGGGCGCCGCGGGTGGTGTCGGATCGGTGGCCGGGCAACTGGCCCGGGTCGCGGGTGCCGGGCTGGTCGTCGGCGTCGCCGGCAGTGACGAGAAGTGCCGCTGGGTGGTCGAGGACCTGGGCTTCGACGCGTGCATCAACTACAAGACCGAGTCAGTCATGGATCGGCTCGCCGAACTGTGCCCGGACGGGATCGACGTCTACTTCGACAACGTCGGTGGTGCGACGCTCGAGGCAGTACTGCAGCACCTGGCGATCGGTGCCCGCATCGCGTGCTGCGGGGCGATCTCGACGTACACGGTCGACGAGCCGCCGGGCGTCCGCCACACCGACAACCTGATCATGCAACGGGCGCGGATGCAGGGGTTCCTGATCCTCGACTACGTGGACCGGTTCCTCGACGCGATCCTCGGCCTGGCGCCGCTCGTCGCCGACGGCACGATCGTCTACGCGGTCGAGGAGGTCGCCGGACTCGAGCGCGCACCCGAGACCCTGAACCGGCTGTTCACCGGCGACCACACGGGCAAGCTGATCGTCAAGGTGTCCGAGCCGGTGTGACCCGGCCGCGACGGTGCTCCGGCACGCCGTCGCGTCGGATGCGGTGCCACACCATGACGCCGCCGATGGGACCGAGCACGATGACCGCGACCGCGTACTTCCACGACCACTTCATGTCGGGCGTGATCAGGATCACCATCGAGCAGAACGTGAGCCAGACCATGCCGTGC
Organism: uncultured Bifidobacteriaceae bacterium; assembly: GCA_964544295.1. Taxonomy (GTDB): domain Bacteria; phylum Actinomycetota; class Acidimicrobiia; order IMCC26256; family JAENVU01; genus JAENVU01. Next base: position 2,031 of record CAZJBJ010000150.1, on the reverse strand, counting down.
ACCGAACCGGCGATGGCCTTGCCGGCCGCGTTCGGCACGATGATCCAGAACGTGAACAGGATCACGTAGGTCAGCGACTCGGTCAACGCAGTGATCGCGCGTGCCCGGGCCTTACGTTCGAGTTCGGTGGTGGGATCGTCGGCGAAGTCCGGCACGGACCCAGGGTACGGGCTCGACCCGGCCGACGCGCGATCGGCCTCGGTCGTGTGGTGGTGGGGACGCGACGTAGGGTCCCGGCATGGAACCACTCCGGATCGGAACGCTCGGCGCGGCCCGCATCACGCCGTCGGCCCTCGTCAAACCGGCACGTGACGTCGACGGCGTCGAGGTGGTGGCGGTCGCCGCTCGCGACCACGAACGGGCGCAGGCCTTCGCCGCCAAACACGCCATCCCGCGGACCTTCGACTCATACGCCGCGTTGGTGGCCGACCCGGACATCGACGCGGTCTACAACCCGCTGCCCAACGGCCTGCACGGGGAGTGGACCCGGGCCGCGCTCGCGACGGGCAAGCACGTGTTGTGCGAGAAGCCCTTCACCGCCAACGCCGCGGAGGCCGAAGCGGTCACGGCTGCGGCCGACGCGAGCGGGCTCGTCGTCATGGAAGCGTTCCACTACCGGTACCACCCGGTCGCGCAGACGATGGCCGACATCGTGCGACGCGGTGAGATCGGCGAACTGCGCCACGTCGAGTCGGCCATGTGCATCCCGCTGCCGCTGCCGAAGGACATCCGGTACCGGTGGGACCTGGCCGGCGGTGCCACCATGGACACCGGTTGCTACGCGCTGCACATGAACCGGTTGGTGGCGGGGGAGGAGCCCGAGGTGGTCGGTGCCACCGCGCGCCTCGCCCGTCCGAACGTCGACCGGTGGATGCGGGCGGAGCTGCGCTACCCGTCGGGGGCCACCGGCACCATGACGTGCGCCTTGTGGTCGAGCACGCTGCTCAAGGTCTCGGTTCGCGCCGTCGGCACGACCGGTGAACTCCGCGTGTTCAACCCGACCGGTCCCCAGTTCGGGTACCGCATGACGCTGCGGCGCAACGGTACGAAGCAACGCATCCGGGTCGACGGGGCGAAGCGGGCGACCTACAGCTACCAACTCGAGGCGTTCGCGGCCGCGGTGCGCGGCGAGGACACGAATCTCACGCCTCCGAGCACGGCGGCCGCCAACATGGCCGTGATCGACGCGGTGTACCGCGCGGCCGGGCTCCCGGTGCGGGAACCGTCGATCCCGCGCGGCTGACCGGTTTCTGGGAGGATCCTCGCCATGGACCTGCGAAAGTTTGCGTTGTACGTGTCCCGCACCCGCGTGGGGATGGGCCTCGTGATGATGGCGTCGCCCCGCGTCGCGTTCGGGCCGATCTACGGCCGGGAGGTCGGCGAACCCGCAGCCGCGGCCATCGGTCGCATGATGGGAGCCCGGGAGGCGGCGCTCGGCGCGGGCGCGGCGATCGCGGTCGGGGAACGACGCGGGGGTGCGAACTGGATGTCGATGCTCGCGGTCGCCGATGGCCTCGACGCCGTGATCAACCTGAGCTCGCCGCGGCTGGGCTGGCGTGGCCGGGTGCTCGGTGTCGTCGCCGCCGCATCGGCCGGCGCCCACCTCATGCTCTCGAAGCAACTCGCGTCGGAATCGATCTAATCCTGCGACGACCGTCGATCTCCGATCAGGTCGGAGCGACGGTGGTGACGGCGGTGGCGACGAGCCGATCGTCGGCGCCGGCGTCGCGGACCTCGATGCGGAGCAGTTGCCCGTCGGTTCGGTGACCGACATCGGTGACCGTCGCGGTGATGGGTCCGATGCGACCGGGACTGACGAAATGGATCACGGCATCGGTCGTGGCGCGCCCCCCGGTCGCGTGCATCCCCGCGAGGTCGACGAGTGCGGCGGTGGCGCCGCCGTGCAGGATTCCCCACGGGTTGCGGATCTCAGGTGTGATCACCACCGACAGCTGGTCGGGCCCGGTCGGCGTCGCACCGAGGAACTCCGGCAGCGGCGGCGGGCTCGCGTGATCGAGCGGATCGAACGTG
>CAZJBJ010000149.1:0-8150 GCA_964544295.1 uncultured Bifidobacteriaceae bacterium | reverse complement strand
AGCGCGGTACTCGACGGCGCCTCGTTACCTGCGGTTGCGGCCTCCGCCACCGCGGCGGCCGCCGCGGCCACGGTCGCCACCGTCACGACCACCACCCTCACGGCCGGCCTCGGCCGGACCGAGGTCACCGAACTCGGCCTTGGCCTGCTCGTCCCAGGAGTCCTCGAACGACGCCACCTTCGGCGCGTCGCCCCGGTCCTCGCGCGGGGCCCGGTCACGGTCACGACCACCACGATCGCCGCGGTCACGCGACTCGCGCGGCGGGCGGGAGTCGCCACCGTCGTCCTCGCCCTCGGGCGCGTCGCCCGCGAGCGACAACGAGAGCTTGCCCTGGTTGTCGATGTCGTCGACGCGCACGAGCACCTCGTCGCCGAGGCTGAACACGTCCTCCACCTTGTCGATGCGCTTGCCGCGCCCGATCTTGGAGATGTGGAGCAGACCGTCGCGGCCCGGCAGGATGTTGACGAACGCACCGAACTTGGTGATGTTCACGACGCGGCCGTTGTACTCGGCCCCGATGTCGGCGGTCGGCGGGTCGAGGATGAGCTCGATCCGGCGACGGGCTTCGTCGACCTGCGAGCTGTCCTTGGAGCCGATGCTCACCGTGCCGACCACGCCGTCGTCCGACACCGCGATGTCCGCGCCGGTCTCCTGCTGGATCGTGTTGATGACCTTGCCCTTCGGCCCGATGACCTCGCCGATCTTGTCGATCGGGATCTCGAAGCTGATGATCTTCGGCGCGGTCGGGCGTACGTCCTCACGCGGCTCGGCGATCGCGTCGTGCATCACGTCGAGGATCTTGAGGCGGGCTTCCTTGGCCTGCTGCAGCGCCGCCGCGAGCACGTCGGCCGGGAGGCCGTCGATCTTCGTGTCGAGCTGCAATGCGGTGACGAACTCGCTCGTCCCCGCCACCTTGAAGTCCATGTCGCCGAACGCGTCCTCGGCACCGAGAATGTCGGTGAGGGTCGTGTACTTGCCTTCGGCGTAGACGAGCCCCATCGCGATACCGGCGACGGGGGCCTTGATCGGCACACCCGCGTCCATCAGCGACAGCGTCGAACCACAGACCGACGCCATCGACGTCGAGCCGTTGGAGGCGAGCACGTCGGAGACGACGCGCAGCGTGTACGGCCACTCTTCCTTGCTCGGCACGACCGGCACGAGCGCCCGCTCGGCGAGCGCGCCGTGACCGATCTCCCGACGCTTCGGCGAACCGACGCGGCCGGTCTCACCGGTGGAGAAGGGGGCGAAGTTGTAGTGGTGCATGTAGCGCTTGCGGTCTTCGAGACCGAGCGTGTCGACGATCTGCTCCATGCGGAGCATGCCGAGCGTCGTCACCGACAACACCTGGGTCTCACCCCGCTGGAACAGGCCGGAACCGTGGACGGCGTTGATGACGCCGACCTCGGACGACAGCGGGCGCAGGTCCGAGGTTCCCCGGCCGTCGATGCGCATGCCTTCGTTGACGATACGGGCCCGCACCACCTGCTTCTGCAGGGACCGGAACGCCTTCTTCACTTCGCCGGCGCGCTCCGCGAAGGCGCCGGGCGCGTCCTCGGTCCCGACGAGGGTGGCCGTCAGCGCCGCCTGGATCTCGTCGAGTCGGTTGTTGCGATCCGTCTTGTCGGCGATCGCCATGGCCTCGGCCGTGGTGTCACGGACCTCGCCGGCCACCGCGTCGAACACGTCGTCCTGGTAGTCGACGTTGGGCGTGTAGCTGATCGTCTCGATCGGACCCTTGGCCGCAATGACCTGCTCGCGCAGGTTGATCTGGAGGTCGATCGACGCGTCGATCCACTCCTTGGCGACTTCGAGACCCTCGGCGATGGTCTCCTCGGTGACCTTCGGCGCACCCTGCTCGTAGAGCTCCCACGAGGACTCGGTGCCACCGGCCTCCACCATCATGATGGCGACCTCACCGGCGTCGGTCCGACGACCGGCGACGACGAGCTCGAAGGTCGACTCGTCACCCTCCTGGTAGGTGGGGTGGGCCACCCAGGCGCCGTCGAGGTGTGCCAGACGAACGGCACCGATCGGGCCGTCGAAGGGAATGCCCGAGATCATCAGCGCCGCGGAGGCACCGTTGATCGAGATGATGTCGTGCGGGTTCGACTGGTCCGAACCGAGGACGGTCGCGATGACCTGCACCTCGTTGCGGAAGTCGGCCGGGAAGCTCGGCCGCAGGGGCCGGTCGGTCAGCCGACAGGTCAGGATCGCCGACTCCCCCGGGCGACCCTCGCGCCGGAAGAACGAGCCGGGGATCTTGCCCGCGGCATACATGCGCTCTTCGACGTCGACGGTCAGGGGGAAGAAGTCGATGCCGTCACGCGGCTTGCTCGTGGCGACGGTGCTGAGCACCACGGTGTCGCCCACGGTGCAGACGACGGCGCCGTCGGCGAGTTCGGCGAGCTTGCCGGTTTCGATGGACATGGTGAGGCCGGCCGCATTGATCGGCCCCTCTACGCGAATCGCGTCACCCATGGGTGCGCTCCTCTCACTGCTGGTCGCTCTGCGCGACCAGGTTTGGGTGAGGGGCGGTTCTCAGTGGTCAACGCTCGACCGGTCCGCGACCTGCGACCAGGTGCGCGGATTCGAGCGGTGGCGACTGACAACCCCCACCTCACGGGATGGTTCACGCGCCGACGTATGGACGTCGACGCGACGAGGGCCGGCATGTGCCGGCCCCACGCTTTCCGTCCTACCGACGGAGTCCGAGCTTCGCGATGAGCGCCCGGTACCGCTCGACGTCGTTGCGCCGGAGGTAATCCAGCAGACGACGGCGCCGACCGACGAGCATCAACAGACCACGACGACTGTGGTGGTCCTTCTTGTGGAGCTTGAGGTGCTCCGTCAGATGGTTGATACGACCCGTGAGGAGCGCGACCTGGACCTCCGGCGAACCGGTGTCGGTGTCGTGCTGACGATGCTCAGCGATCGTGGCAGTGGTATCGGGCATGCGAAAACAAAGATCCTTCGAGATGCGGAAGCGGGAACCGTACCACGGGCGGGCGGGCAGTGTGGGGTCCGAGCCCCGGGGTTTTTCAACCGATGTTCCCGCTCATACGGCCAGGACGGCGGCGACCCGGTCGTAGCGGGGGTCGGTGTCTCCACAGATCCGGCCGACCCAGCGGAGGATCTCGGCGACGTCGAGGGCCGTCCCCTCGTCGCGCATGGCGTCGATGTCGACCCAGTCCTTGGCCCGGTCGAACACGACCTTGCACACCACCAGGTGGTCCGCAGCCAGGATCGGGATGGTCGTCTCGGCGAACGGGACGACCCGCACGGCCCGCGCCGCAGCTTCGTGGAACCGGTCGTAGCTGAAGAACAGGTCGATGGGGTTCTCGTCCCACCACCACCGCGCCTGCCCGTCGCGGCTCGCCCGGTCGACGCTGCCGGTCACGCCGAGTGGCATGAGCGCGTCGGCGACCTCCTGGGCGCGCCCTTCGGGGAGGAAGACGTTGAGGTCGATGTCGATCGTCGCTCGCGGTTCGGCGTAGTACGCCAGCGCCAGGGCACCACCGAAGGCGTGCGGGATGTCGACGAGGCCGACCTCGAGCGCGACGACCTTCTCCGGCAGCGTGGTCCGGGTCATCGCGACGAGTCGAGGCGCGGGAACGCGATCGCGTCCGGGCGCCGGCGACTCGGGATCGCGTCGGCGAGCAGCAACACATCGACCAGGCGCGCCGCCCGTTCCGCGTCGTTCCTCGCCTTCGGGATGCGATCGTCGTCCCCGATCGCGAGCCCGAGGGTGAGCTCCGCGCCGGTGGCGCCGATGAGACGGCGCAGTGTCTCGATGCCCGGATCACGCCGGCCGTGCTCGTAGGCCGAGATGACGGGCTGGCTCGTGCCCGCCCGCCGTGCGAGCTGGGCCTGGGTGAGACCGGCTCGGCGCCGGGCACTCGCGATCAGGGTGGATCCGCGCATGGCCCCGAGTATATCGGATCGTCTATATGCGTTGGGCAACGGTGACCACCTCCGCATTCCCCGCTGATCCGCTGCTCACAAAGGCCCTGCACGATCACGCCATGACTCGACCCCGTGCCTCCATCGCCGTGACGCTGATCGCCTGCGCGACCCTGGCTGCGGCCGGCTGCGACTCGGCCGCGGACTCCGCCTCGCCGGGATCGACACCGAGCGTCGCATCGTCGAGTACGAGCACGAGTACGAGCACGACGACGCCGCGCACCGACGGCCCGAACCACTCGCATCACGACCACGAGACGATGTCCCAGCCGCCTCTCGCCTCCCGACGGGCTGACGCGACCGGGGGCGAGCGGGCCGCCGCCGACACGCTCTTCGCCCAGACGCAGGCCTCGCTCGTCCGATTCGCCAACGAGCCCGACGCAGTCGCGGCCGGTTTCGTTCCGGCCCCGAACGCGACCGGTCGCCTGATCCACTACCGCAACGTCGCGAATCGGCGCGACGCATCCGCGCTCGATCCCGACCGTCCCGAGGGACTCGTCTACGCCCGGAGTCGGTCCGGCGCGCTCGTCCTCCTCGGCGCGGTGTTCACCGTGCAGGCGGGCGAGGCCGCACCGACCCCGGCCGGCGACATCTTCCGGTGGCACACCCATGATCCGCGCTGCGCCACGTTCCTCGTTCCCGCCGGCGGCTGTCCGGAGACGTTCCGGATGCTCCACGTCTGGACCACGACGAGCGTCGACGTGGTCGACCCCTGGATCCAACCCTTCCGCGCCGCGATCGGGCGCACCGGCCCCGACGCGACCGGTTGACATTCCTATATCGGCATGTATTATCGGGCCATGGCCCGCACCCCGACCACCGCCGATGTGTTCAACGCCGTCGGCGACGCGCACCGGCGCGCCATCCTCGAGACCCTGGGCGGCTCGGAACTCGACGTCGGCGAGTTGGTGGACGCACTCGCACTCCCCCAGCCGCAGGTGTCCAAGCATCTCCGGGTGCTGCGGGAGGTCGGTCTCGTCCACTGCGACCGCGTCGGTCGCCGTCGGGTCTACCGGGTCCACGGCGCCGCGCTGCGACCGATGCACGACTGGCTGAACGGCTTCGCCCAGCTCTGGAACGACCGCTACGACCGACTCGACGATCTGCTCGTCGACCTGCAGGAAGGAACCCGCTGATGGCCACCCGATACGGATCCGCGACCGTCGCGACCCCGGGCGACTGCGAGATCGTGATCACCCGCGCGTTCGAGGCACCGGCCGCACTGGTCTGGGATGCGCTCACGACCCCCGAGTTGCTGCTGCGGTGGTGGGGTCCTTCATGGGCGCCACTCGTCGCGGCCGAGGTCGACCTGCGCGTGGGTGGCGCCTGGCGCTACTTGTGCCGCACCGACGACGGGACCGAGTTGGGATGGCACGGCACCTACCGGGCGATCGACCCCGGCGCGCGCATCGAGTCCACCGAGGTGTTCGAAGGGTTTCCCGACGCCGAGTCGGTCAACACCATGACCCTCACCGAGGCCGCGGGCGTCACCACCCTCCGCACGGTGGTGGTGCACTCCAGCCGCGAGCATCGCGACGGCCACATCGAGTCCGGTATGGAAGGCGGCATGCAGGAGACGTTCGACCGCCTCGACGATCTGCTCGTCGCGGACCGGGTCGACCGCTGATGGTCGCGTCCGACAGCACCGCCGACCGGTTTCGCGAGCGCGCCGGCGAGTTCTCGTCCCGGGCCGAGGCGGTACCGGCCGGCGCATGGGACAACGCCAGTCCCTGCGACGGTTGGACCGCGAGCGACATCGTCGACCACATGGTGAGCTGGATGCCCGCGTTCCTGGCATCGGTCGGGACGGACCTCGGGCCGGTCCCCCCGGTCGGTGACGATCCGGCCGCCGCGTGGACCCAGCTGGCGGCGGCGATCCAGGCGGTCCTCGATGATCCTGTCGCCTCGGCACGCGAGTTCACCCACGAACACCTCGGCACCCAGACCGTCGAGCAGGCGATCGCCTCGATCATGATCGGCGACATCGTGATTCACACCTGGGATCTCGCCCGGGCGACCGGTGGCGACGAGCAGCTCGACCCGGTGACCGTGCACGACATGCTGGGCGGCATCGAAGCGATGGGCGACGCGCTGGCGCAGAGCGGCCAGTACGCATCGGCGGTGCCCGTCGCCGACGACGCCGACGAACAGACCCGGCTGCTCGCGCTCACCGGGCGACGCGTGTAGCGATCAGGCCAGGATGGCGCGGGCCTGATCGCAATCGCGCTGCATCTGTGCGACGAGATCGTCCACCGAATCGAATCGCTGCTCACCGCGGAGGCGTTCGACGAACTGCACCGCCACCTGCTGCCCGTAGAGGTCCCCGTCGAAGTCGAGGACGTACGCCTCGAGCAGCGAGTACTCCTGGTTCGCGTAGAACGTCGGGCGTCGCCCGAGCGAGATCGCGCACGGCCGGAGTTCGCCGTCCGCCCCTCGGAATCGTCCGGCGTAGATCCCGTCGGCGGGCAGGCACACGTCGGGCGTCAGCGCGACGTTCGCGGTCGGAAACCCGAGTTCGCGACCCCGACGATCCCCTTCGACCACGACCCCGCGCACCTCGTGCGGTCGACCGAGGAGTTCGGCTGCGCCGGCGACGTCACCGGCGGCCAGTCGGTGCCGGACCCGGGTCGACGAGTACGGCTCGTGCACGACGTCGGATTCCGGCGCGACCAGCCCGAGCCCGAGGACCTCGAACCCCAGATCGGCGCCCATCCGCTGCAGGAGTGCGACGTTGCCGCCCCGGTGGTGACCGAAGTGGAAGTCCGCGCCGACCACGACCAGCCGGACGCCGAGCAAGCCGACGAGGACCTCGTGGACGAAGTCCTCGGCGGTCTCCTTGCTCCGACCTTCGTCGAAGGGCAACACGCACACGATGTCGACGAGGTCGGCACCGACCAGCAACTCGAGCTTGTGATCGAGGCTGGTCAGCAGGGCCGGCGCGGTCTCGGGCCGCACGACCTGGGCGGGGTGCCGATCGAAGGTGACGCACACGGCATCGAGCCCGCGGGCATCCGCGAGTTCACGGACGAGTTGCAACACCTTGCGATGACCGAGGTGAACGCCGTCGTACGCCCCGATGGTGACCACGCTGCCCTCGGAAATCGGGGGCATGCCCTCGCCGACACGCACGACCCGGGTCCCACTCATCGGTTCATTCTCCCCCACCGGGGATCACGACGCTCGGCTTGAGCCGCGTGCCCTTCCACTCGTACACGGCGAGCAGTCGACCGTCGGCGCCGAGCATCGCGAACGGTCCGGCCCCCTCGGCTCCCACCCCCGCGCCGTCGAAGACCTTGCCGTCGGCGATAGCAGCCGCGAGGTCGTCGTCGGCGGCGATCGTGGCCATGCCGCGCAGCGCGTCGGCCGGTTCGAGCACGTGAGGAACCGGATCCTCGATCAGGACGTCGAGCGGCGTCGCGTCGTCCAGGGTGAACGCACCGACGCGCAGTCGGCGCAGGGTCGCGAGATGGGCGAACCCGCCGAGCGCCTCACCGAGATCGGCGGCGAGCGTACGGATGTAGGTGCCGCTGGAACAGTCGACGAGCACCGTGGCGCTCGGGAACGGGCCGGGCGTGAAGCCTTCGACGTCGAACCGGTCGATCCGGACCGGTCGGGGCGGCCGATCGATCTCCTTGCCCTGACGGGCGAGTTCGTGCAGTCGCTGCCCGCCGATCTTGATGGCCGACACCATCGGCGGGATCTGTTCGATGGCGCCGAGGAAGCGGAGGGTCGCGGTGCGGACGGCGGCTTCGTCGAGGCCCGGCATCTCCTGCCGGGCCAGCTCCTCCCCCGCCGCGTCGAGCGTGCTGGTGGCCACGCCGAACGACACGACGCCCCGGTAGGACTTCGTGGTCTCCTGGAGGAAGCGCAGCAACCGGGTCACGCGTCCGAGGCCGACGAGCAACACGCCGGTCGCATCCGGATCGAGCGTGCCCGCGTGACCGATCCGGCGTTGCCGGGTCGCGCCCCGCAGCTTGGCGACGACGTCGTGGCTCGTCCAGCCCGCGGGCTTGTCGACCACGAGGAGCCCGTCGATCATGATCGCGACCGCCCCGGAGTCAGAGTGACGTGCGAATGCGGTCGACGGTCGCCTCGATCGAGTCGCCGGAGGTGAACCCGGCGGCGAACCGGTGCCCGCCGCCGCCGTTGAGCGTCGCGATCTGCTCGACGTCGGTCGCGCCGACCGA
>CAZJBJ010000148.1:0-8297 GCA_964544295.1 uncultured Bifidobacteriaceae bacterium | reverse complement strand
CACCCGATCCGTCGGACTCGGCGCCGAGGTCGTTGACCACGACCTTGGCGCCCTGGCGGGCGAACTCCAGCGCGTGACCCCGGCCGATGCCGCGCCCCGCGCCCGTCACGATCACGATCCGGCCGTCACAAATTCCCATAGGCCGGGAAAGGTAGCCCGCGCCGGGCATGCGTCATCCGTTCGGCACAGAACCCGCGAACGTCACGTATGCCTCATCGCTAGATTCCGCCGCCATGCCGACCGCCCACCGTCATCGCTCCCTCGTCGTCCTGCTCGCACTGGGGCTGGTGGCGGCGAGTTGTCGCTACGTGCACCCGCCGTTCAACGGTCGCCTCGACCAGCCGGTGGTACTGACCGGGGCGGACGTCCCGACCTTCCTCGGTACCGATCCCGGACGGCTCGTGGCGTACCGGCTCCAAGGCGACCCGGCGACGTGGGTGCAGCTCCCGGTCCAGGTCGACCAGCGCCACGTGGTGCCCTTCGGTGCAGCCCCGGGGAACAACACGACACCAGGAGTGGACGGCACCGTGTATGGCAACGGCAGCGGCACCGTCACCGCGCTCCAGTACGCCGACCCGAACACGTTCGTCGGCGCCGACCCCGACCCGTTGATCGACGCCGACGACGAGATCGTCTTCATGGCCCGCGATGCCGGGGACCCCGCTGCCGACGGCACGGACGATCCGACCGGCGTGGTTCCAGGCTCGGGGCGACGGATCGACCTCACCGACCCCGACGATGCCCGGTCGGGTGTCGTGTACCTGTTCCAGGGTCTTCCCGGCGCGGACCCGTCGGCCGGCAAGGACTACGTGGCGTACGACTTCTCGCTCGATTCCGGCGACTACAAGTCCACCTACCTCCGGGCCGACGGTCCCAATCCCGAGCATTCGACCGTCGAGGCGCAGGTGTACCGCCTCGGGATCGTCGATCGCTGGAAGACCGTCCGACTCGAACTCAAGCGAGGAACCGGCGTCGACATCCTCGACGGGTTCAAGTCCCAGTTCGCCTTCACCACGTGTGGACGTTCGAACGCCACGTTCGCCGACGCCGAGGGTGCCTTCGTCGCCAACATCGACGGGCCGGTGCGCGCGATCCGTTCCTACGTCGGGGCCAACAGCGGGCCGCTCGTGCAGGACACCAACTTCTACTACTCGGATCGGATCGACAACGTCGTCGACCTGCGGGTGCACGCCATCAGCAGCGTCGCGTCCTTCATCGACTTCTCGGCGGCCGCGTCCGGCATGCAATACGGAAACAGCGAGCAGCCCGGCACCGTCACCATCGACGGCAACCAGGACGTGGTCTCGACCACCGCACCGACGTGGCAGTACGCCGCAGGGTCGCCGGGGGTGGTCACCTGGGCGAACAAACTCGAGACGTCGATCTCGACCCTCACCACGAGCTTCGAATGGCACGACCAGGTCGCACCGGTCGCGCCGGTCCAGGACTGTTGGGGGGACGACACGTCGTTCTACGGCGCGGGTGGCACCGTCGTGGGCGGCGGGATCCCCAACACCGATCCGCGCACGACCCCGTTCGAGACCTTCCGCAGTCGTCAGGTCACCGCGTTCTGGGGCCCCTCGACCGACGCGGCCACGTGGACCCCGGCGTGGGCCGCCGACGCGCTCCAAGCACTCGACGTGACCGTCTCAGCGTTCTAAACCCGGGTGCGCAGGGAGCGCGCCACCGCCGCGAGATCGTCACGCTTCACGTTCACGGCCTGCATCGCCCACGTGAACCGGTACCGACCGGGTCCGATGCGATAGCTCGCCAACGTGTCGGGTCCGCACGAGAGGGTCCCCAGCCCCCGGTGCCGATGGTCGACGTGCATCGTCACGACCGGTTCGGGCACGAGTTCCTCGGCATGGGTCGCCGCGGTCAGCTGTTCGGGTGAGAACCGACTGACGTTCCACTGGAACGGTTCGGATCCCGTGACCAGGATCCCGCGACCGGCGGCGTCATGGACGACACCCCATCGGGTGGCCGCGTGGCCGCCGTGTTCCTGGGGCATCACGTACGGCACGTACTGATCGGCCACGGATTGCGTGTACCGGCCGAGGAACGCCCCGCGACAGCGGTCGGGATAGGACTCCCCCGGACCGAGCCCGAACCAGGTGACCTGATCCAGCTCCGCCGGCAGTTCCCAGCGCATGCCGACACGCGCGACATCGTCGATCTCGTCGGGAATCGTGACGGTCTCGTGGACGACGACCGCGCCATTCGGGTGACGGACCCAGACTTCGCGTTGGGTGACGGTCGGCTTCCCGCCGCCGGCCGACCACTCCCGCTCGATCGTCGTGCGATCCCCGCGCGAACGCGCCGGGTCCTCGCGGCACACCACGAGGCGATCGAGACCGGTGGTCCGCCAGCGGCCGAGCGGCTTGAGGTCCTGCAGGTCGGCCAGCTTCAGTCCGTCGTTGTCGGTCGGCGCCCGCCACAACGCGAGCCGGGGCGGATCCGGGAGCGCAGCGCCGACTGCACCGGTCGCGACCGGCGCGGCAGCCTTCGAGCGCGCCCTTTGCGGCACCGCGACCTGCACGCACGCCACCTCGAAGCCGCGGGGCGCCCACGGGGATGCCTTCGCGTTCGTGAACCGCAGCGTGACCACACACTCCTCGTCGGCCGCGAACTTGGGCAGCGAAGTCGGCAGGGCAACGGTCGCAGCCCCACCCGGTGCGATCTCGGGCAACGCCAGTGCGGCACGGGCCTGCGCCACTCCGTCGACGGCGACCTCCACCCGCGCCCGCAACCACGAGAGGTCACGGAAGTCCTGGCGATTGGTGATCCGCAGCTTGGGGCCGACCAGGTCCACCGCCACCGGTGCAGCCAGCGCCTTGTGTTCCTCCATCGCCGGTTTCGGGGTGCGATCCGGCCACACCATGCCGTCGCAACAGAAGTTGAGGTCGTTGGGTTCGTCGCCGAAGTCGCCGCCGTACGCGTACCGCGATGAGCCGTCGGGCATCCTCTGGCGCAGACCGTGATCCCAGAACTCCCAGATGAAGCCGCCCTGGAGACCCGGCGTCGACTCGATCGCCTCCCAGTACTCGGCCAGACAGCCGTTGCTGTTGCCCATCGCGTGGGAGTACTCGCACAGGATCAGGGGCATCTCGGTGCGACGGTTCGATGCCCAGTCGACGATGTCGGCGATCTCCGGGTACATCGGACACAGCACGTCGGTCGCGGTCTGCTCGCGGTCCCAGTGCCACATGATCGCGCCCTCGTAGTGCAACGGACGCGTCGGGTCGTAGGCGCGGATCCAGCCGGCCAACGCCTCGTGGTGCGCGCCGTAGCCCGACTCGTTGCCGAGCGACCACATGATGATCGACGGATGGTTCTTGTCGCGCGTGACCATTCGACTCCCGCGATCCAACAGCGCCGCGGCGTACCGGGGGTCGTGACACAAGGAGAGGATGAAGGCGTGGCTCTCGAAGTTGGTCTCGTCCACGACGTACAGACCCAGTTCGTCGCAGAGGTCGTAGAACGCGGGATCGTTCGGGGCGTGCGAGGTGCGCACCGCGTTGAAGCCGTACTGCTTCATCAGGACGAGGTCGGCTCGCATCTGGTCGACCGTGACCACCCGGCCGGTGTCGGGATCGAAGTCGTGCCGGTTGATGCCGCGGATCAAGACCGGCCGCCCGTTGATCAGGAGTTCGCGATCACGGATCTCGATCGACCGGAACCCGACCGTGCAGGCGGTGACCTCCCGCACCGTGCCGGCGGCGTCGACGAGCGACACGACCAGTCGATAGCGGTTCGGTTGCTCCGCCGACCACGGCTCGACGCGCAGATCGGTCGCGTCGACCTCGACCACGTGCCCGTTGAACAGGTACGCCCGCCGATCGGTCGGCACGACCCCGGCGAGCACCTTCCCGATCTGGCGCCCGGCCAACGTTTCGAGCTGCGCCCGGACCGTCCAGTCCCGCTCGGGCTTGCCGGAGAAACCGATCTCGGTCCGCACGTGCAATGCGCCGACACCACGCGTCGGGTCCCAGCCGGCGCGGGCGTGCACATCCTCGATCCAGATCCGATCAGTCGCGGTCAGGAACACGCTGCGGCCGATGCCGGCGTGCCACCACTGGTCCTGATCCTCGACGTAGCTGGCGTCGGACCAGCGCACGACCATCAGCGCGAGCGTGTTGCGCCCCGTGGTGACGACCTCAGTGACATCGAACGCGGCCTCGAGTCGGGAGTCCTTGCTGATCCCGACGGGCTCACCATTCACCCAGACGTGCAGCACGCTGTCGGCCGCTCCGACGTGGAGGACGATCCGCCGCTTGGACCACGTTCGCGGCACGGAGAACGTCGTGCGGTAGACGCCCGTCGGGTTCTCGGCCGGGACATCCGGTGGCACCCCGGGGAACGGCATCTGCACGTTGGTGTAGATCGGCCGATCGAAACCTTGCATCGTCCAGAGGCCCGGCACGGCGACGTCGGCCCAGCCCGAATCGTCGTGCATCGGCTCCATGAAGGACGCCGGGACCCGCTCCGGCCGGTCTTCGAGCAGGAACTTCCACGTGCCGTCGAGCGAACGCACCCACGGGTTCGGAGCATCACCCCGGGCGACCTCTGCGGTCGGCGCCGGATCCAGCGCGCTCCGCATCGGCAGCCGGTTGACGTTGGTGATCTCGGGCTTGGTCCACGCGTCCAGTGTCAGGAATGGATCGCTCTCGCTTCCCCGGGTCCTCATGGCGGGAGACAGTACGGTGCCGGGGTGCATTTCGGCATCACCATGTTCGCGACCGACCAGACGATGGACACGAGCGAGCTGGCTCGCGAGGCCGAGGCCCGAGGTTTTCACTCGCTCTACCTCCCCGAGCACACCCACATCCCGACCTCGCGCCGGACGAAGCCGCCGACCGGCGGCGCCGTACTGGCCGAGGAGTACAAGCGGACGCTGGATCCGCTCATCGCGTTGAGTGCGGCGGCGGCGGTCACCGACACGATCCTGCTCGGCACCGGCATCTCGGTCGTCGCCCAGCGCGAGCCACTGGTGACCGCGAAGGCCATCGCGACCCTCGACCGGATCGCCGGTGGACGGTTCGTGTTCGGCATCGGGTTCGGATGGAACGCCGATGAGATCGAACACCACGGCATCACGATGCCCGACCGGCGCGATGTCGTGCGCGAGCACGTCCTCGCGATGCGGGCGCTGTGGCGCGACGACGTCGCGGAGTACCACGGCGAGTTCGTCGACTTCTCGCCGTCCTGGTCGTGGCCGAAACCCACTCGTCCGGAGGGACCACCGGTACTGATCGGCGGCGCCGCCGGACCGAAGTTGTTCGCGCACATCGCCGAATACGCCGACGGGTGGATCCCGGTGGGCGGATCCGGTATCCGAGCCGCGCTCGACGATCTTCGGCGCGCGTGCGACGAACAGGACCGCGACGTCGAGACGCTCCGCATCGTCCCGTTCGGGACGGTTCCCGATCAGGGGAAGCTGGAGTACTACGCGTCGCTCGGCATTCGGGAGATCGTGCTCCGAGTGGAGGGCGGCACCCGCGATCAGGTGCTGCCGATCCTCGACGAGTACCGGGCCCTGCTCGGTTGAGCCTTCGGTAGGGTGCGCCGATGAGCGCGCGCCCCGCCGTCGTCGAGATCGTGGTCGCGGACGAGGCCGCCGCGTGGGCGCGCGCCGGGTTCACCGTGGACGGTGACCGGACCCGGATCGGCGCGATCACGATTCGGTTCGTGGGTCGCGACGAGGGGAACGGGATCGTCGCGTGGGCGTGGTCCGGCCTCGACGGCACCGGCCCGATCGACGGCCTGGCGACGACCACCGCACCGCTCGGGTCACTGCGACCCGTCCGGCACGCCAACGGGGTCACGATCATCGATCACGTCGTCGTCGTGACCCCGAACCTGGAGCGGACGATCCCGGCGTTCGAGGCGCGCGCCCTCGAGGTGCGCAGAGTCCGGCACACCGACCAGTACGGACCGGCGTTCCGGCAGGTCTTCTTCCGCGGCGGCGAAACCATCATCGAACTCATCGGCCCGGACACCCCGCGCGACGGCGACGACCGGGACGCCCACTTCTACGGCCTCGCCTTCACCGTGGAGGATCTCGGCGCCACCGCGGCGCGGCTCGGTGACCGCCTCGGCTCGATCAAGGACGCGGTGCAGGAAGGTCGCCAGATCGCGACGCTCCGCCACGAGGCCTTCGACATTTCGGTGCCCATCGCACTGATGAGCGCGTAGGCGAGATCAGCGCCAAGCCCGCGGTCAGGGCGCGGTGAAGCGGTACCGGAGACCTTCGCCGACCGCCCGGTAGCCGATGGACCGGTAGATCCCGTTCGAGGTCGGGTTCTCCAGGTCGGTGTAGAGGATGCACCGCAGATCGGCCGCCACCGCCTCGCGCGACATGGCGGCCACGAGCGCGCTCGCGTAGCCGCGGCCGCGAGCCGCCGGTGGTGTGTAGACGGGTCCGATGCGGGTGACGCCGGCGACCGGCTCACTCCGCCCCGCCGCCGACACCGGCTCGCGGTCGACCCACACCCACAACTCACCGGCCGCGGTCCGCCGGGCGACGACCTCCGCCGCGCCGGCCGTCGACTCACCGATCTCATCCGCGAACGCGACGAAACACTGCACGAGGAACTCCGCGTGGTCCGGTGTGGCGATGTGCCATTCACCTCCGGCCGAGACGGCCGCGGGTGACGAGAGTTCGTACAGCCGCTGACCGAGCGTCGGCCGGGCACTGACCCGGCGCACTTCGGTCCACGCCCCGGCGAAGGCGGCGACGGTGGCCGCCTCGCCCTCGATGCCAGGCAGATCGGCCGTGAGGTCGCTGATCCCGTGGGCGACGGCGGCTGCGACCCCGGGGTCCATCGGTGTCGTCGCCGCGTGGAACGTGAACGGTGACTGGAACACGACGCCGACGACGTCGCCGCCGTCCCGGGCGATCCAATACCGCCCGGGTTCCGGTTGAGCCCGCCGCGCGTGCAGGAGGGTGAGGATCAGATTGTGGGCGACCGGGTCCGAGGCCAGGAACCCCGCGGCCACATCGAGCACGTGACCCGGGTCGTTGCTCATCTCCACGGCAATGTCCATGCCCCATCCTGTCCGACGAGGTCAGGGCAACGGCACCGAATAGGCCACGCGTGTCTTGGCTCGTCGGTAGCCCTGGGCCTCGTAGAGCGCCAGGGCGCCGGACGGGTTCTCGGCGTCGACGTCGAGGGCGGCGAACTCCAACTGCTCCCGGGCGAACGCTTCGGCGGTGCAGTGCAACAACGTCTTGGCGATCCCCCGACTGCGCCAGGGCCTGCGAACCCCGAGTTGGTGGGTCCATCCCTCACTGAATCCGAGACCGGGCCAGTCGTCCGGGTGCACGGAGTTCAGCGCGTAGCCGACGACCTGCGTGCCCTCGAACGCGATGAACGAGCAGTCGGCGCGGAAGTTGTGGTGCCCGGTCACCCACCGGCTCCACGTCTCGACGTCGAGCTCGCTGGCGGCGAAGTGGTCGCGGAACGCCTCGTTGTGCGCGGCCCGGACCGCTTCATCGAACTCCCGGTCGAACGGTCGGATGGTGATGCCGTCGTGGAAGTCACCCCACTCGGCTTGGAGATCCGCGGCGGCGATGTCGGCCAGCGGACGGCGCATCTCGAAGTAGTACCGGAGTGGGGCGAAGTCGAAGCGTCGGAACAGCCGACCGCGGGGTCCGTCGTGTTCGGATGCCGACACCTCGAGCCACGCGGGCACGTCCGTCGTCGCGCCGGACGCGAGCTCGCGACCTCGGGTCATCTGCCAGTCGAGGAGTTGCGTCCCGAGCCCGTTGCCGCGAGCGATGGGTATCACGGCGCCGTCGAGCAGGACGCGGACCTGGTGCGGACTGGGGATCGACCACACCATGCCCCACGCCACGACGGCGCCGTCGGCCCACGCGAGCCGACCGTCGAGCGCGGGGTTCACGTAGGAGAGGTCGAGTTGCTGTTCGAGATCCTCCCGCCCGAGCGCCTCACCGGTCCGGTCCACCGCCTCGACGGCCCGCAACGCATCCACCCAAGCATCCAGATCCCCCCGCCCCGGCGCCCGCCACTCGACATCCATTCGCCTCTACCTACCACCCCGTCAAGGCACCGTGACGACATCGAGCGAAGCGCCGATGTGTCCGCACCATCTTCCACCCACCACCCCAGAACCTGACGACCATCGAGCGCAGCGAGATGCGGCGGTGTCGTCACCAAGCGAGTTCACCTTCCACCCACCACCCCAGAAACCTGACGGCCATCGAGCGAAGCGCCGATGTGTCCGCACCAAGCGAGTTCGCGAGCGCAGCGAGCGCATGTCCGAGCGACTGCGGA
>CAZJBJ010000147.1:0-8506 GCA_964544295.1 uncultured Bifidobacteriaceae bacterium | reverse complement strand
TCCGCCAGCGGAGTGTGGCCCGAGCGGCCCGCGACGCAGTCGCAAGAGCGGGGGAGCGAGAACGGAGCGGGACCCATTCGTGCGTGCGGCCGGTCCGCCAGCGGAGTGTGGCCCGAGCGGCCCGCGACGCAGTCGCAAGAGCGGGGGATTCGGTGAGCTTCAACCCGACGAACCTTGCTCGGGCGCACGAGATCGTGGCGCAGTACCCGAAGGCGAAGTCGGCGATCCTGCCGCTCGCCCATCTCGCCCAGGACCAGGACGGTTGGCTCTCGCCCGAGGCGATGCGCGAGATCGCCGAGCTGGTCGGCGAGACGCCCGCCGAGGTGTTGGGGACCTGCAGCTTCTACACGATGTTCAAGCGCAAGCCCTGCGGGAAGTACATCGTCAGCGTGTGCACCAATGTCACGTGCCTCGTGCTCGGTGGGCCCGAGATCCTCGAGCACCTCGAAGACCGCTACGCGAACGATCCCGACGTCCACGTCGAGGAAGTCGAGTGCCTCGCCGCGTGCGGCAACGCTCCGTCGATGCAGGTCAACTACGAGTTCCACGAGCATCTCAACCCGGAACTCGCGGCGGCGATCGTCGACGATTACAAGACGGGCGAGTTGACCGCTCGCACCGTGTCCGGAGGTCGACGGTGAGCGAGACGAACGCGACACCGGTCGGCGAGACCCGCCTCATCACCGCCCGATTGCGGGAGCGTCCCGACGACAGTTGGACAATCGACGGCGCGCTGGCCTCGGGCGCGTACAACGCGTTCCGGCAGGCGCTGACCATGGACGCGGAGGCGATCGGAAAAGAGCAGGTCGCCGCGTCGGGATTGCGCGGTCGTGGGGGCGCCGGGTTCCCGGCTGCGACGAAATGGTCGTTCCTGCCCCCCGACCTTGCCCCGCGCTACCTCGTCGTCAACGGGGACGAAGGGGAGCCCTCCACGTTCAAGGATCGGATGCTCGTCGAGCGCGATCCGCACCAGCTCGTGGAAGGCATCGCGATCGCGGCCTACTCCATCGGGTGTCATCAGGCTTTCGTGTACCTCCGCGGCGAGTTCGCGTTGGGGTACGAGCGGCTGATGCAGGCCATCAAGGACGCCCACGAGCGCGGCTTCCTCGGCCAGAACATCCAGGGGTCCGGTTTCGACCTCGAGATCGTCGTTCATCGCGGCGCGGGCGCCTACATCTGCGGTGAGGAGACCGCGCTGTTGGAGAGCCTCGAAGGTGAGCGCGGGATGCCGCGGATCCGTCCGCCGTTCCCCGCCATCGCCGGCCTGTACGCGAAGCCGACGGTGATCAACAACGTCGAGACCCTCTCGACCCTGCCCCACATCGTGACGATGGGCGGGGAGAAGTACGCGCAGCTGGGTGTGAACAAGTCGACGGGCACGCGCATCTTCTCGCTCTCGGGTCACGTCAAGCGGCCGGGCAACTACGAGGTCGAACTCGGCATCACGTTCCGCGACCTCATCTTCTCGCCGGAACTCGGCGGCGGTACCTCGAGTGGCAGGCCGGTCAAGTTCTTCATCCCGGGCGGCGCGTCGAGCCAGTGGCTGACCGGATCGGACGAACATCTCGACGCGCCCCTCGACATGGACTTCGTCCAGCAGACCTTCGGCGTGATGCTCGGCTCGGGTGCGGTGATGGTCTACGACGACACCGTCAACCCCGTGCTGGTGGCGTGGCGTCTGGCGAAGTTCTTCGCCCACGAGAGTTGCGGCAAGTGCACGCCGTGTCGGGAGGGTTCGGGCTGGATCGAGAAGGTCCTGTACCGCATCTCGCACGGTCAGGGTCGCCCCGGCGATCTGGACCTGCTGTTCTCGGTCGGCAACTCCATCTCGCCCGGCGTCCTCAACGCGCCGTTCACCCAGACCACGATCTGCCCGCTGGGACCATCCGCGGTGTCGGGGGTCGCGAGTCTGCACAAGTACTTCCGGGACGAGGTCGCGGCGATGTGTGCCGGCGGCCGTCCGTCCATCCCCTTGAGCGCGGTCGGCGAACCATGAGCAGCAAGAGCGAGGCGTCGACTCCGAAGAACCCCCCGACCACGTCGCCGAGCGTGGCCCGAGCGGCCCGCCCCGAAGGGGCAAGAGCGGAAGAGCTGGTTTCGATCACGGTCGACGGGCGCACCGTGCAGGTGCCGAAGGGCGAGCTGCTGATCAAGGCTGCGCAGGAGCACGGCACTTACATCCCCCGGTTCTGCTGGCACGAGCGGATGAAGCCGGTGGGAATGTGCCGGATGTGCCTGGTCGAGATCGAAGGCGTGCGCGGGCTCCCGCCCGCGTGTACGACGCCCGTCGCCGACGGCATGGTGGTCACCACCGTGTCCGACGCGGTGAAGAGCGCGCAGGACGGCGTGCTCGAACTACTGCTGATCAACCACCCACTCGACTGTCCGGTCTGTGACCGTGGCGGTGAGTGCCCGTTGCAGGACACCACGCTGGCCTTCGGTCCCGGAGAGTCTCGATTCACCGAAGAGAAGAACCACTGGGAGAAGCCGATCCCGATCTCGGATCTGGTCCTGCTCGACCGGGAGCGGTGCATCCAGTGCGCCCGCTGTACGCGCTTCGCCGACGAGATCGCGGGCGACCCGCTGATCACGTTCAGCGAACGCGGCGGACACACCGAGATCGCGACGTTCCCCGACGATCCGTACTCGTCGTACTTCTCCGGCAACACCGTGCAGATCTGCCCGGTCGGTGCTCTCACCGCGAAGCCGTACCGGTTCAAGGCCCGGCCGTGGGACCTGAGCGCGGTCGAGACGAGTTGCACGACCTGTTCGGTGCAGTGCCGCGGCGCGCTCGAATCCAGTTCCAACCGGCTCGTGCGGTTGCTCGGCGTCGACAGCGACGCGGTCAACCACGGCTGGCTCTGCGACAAGGGTCGGTTCGGGTACGAGGCCGTCCATCATCCCGACCGCGTTCGCCACCCCATGATCCGGCGCAACGGCGAGTTGATCGAGTGCTCGTGGCCCGAAGCCCTCGACGTCGCGGCCGATGGCCTCCGCAACGCGTTGGCCGGCGGCGGCGCCTCGCGCGTCGGCGTGCTCGGCGGGGCGCGGGGCACGAACGAGGATGCCTACGTCTGGGCGCGTTTCGCCAAGGGGGTGTTGCGCACCGACAACGTCGACGCGCAGATGGGCGACGGGCTTCCGGCCGCGGTCGCCCTGGGCCTCGCACACGCGACGATCTCCGATCTCGACCGTGCTCGCGGCATCATCGTGCTCGGGGTGGATCCCAAGGAGGAGGTCCCGGTGCTCGCGCTGCGGGCGCGGCGGGCCGCGACCGAGCTGGGCGT
Source organism: uncultured Bifidobacteriaceae bacterium (assembly GCA_964544295.1). Taxonomy (GTDB): domain Bacteria; phylum Actinomycetota; class Acidimicrobiia; order IMCC26256; family JAENVU01; genus JAENVU01. Next base: position 5,219 of record CAZJBJ010000147.1, on the reverse strand, counting down.
CCCGCTCATCGAGATCAACTCGGCGCGTACCGGTCTGGCCCCCGACGCGACCGCGTCGCTCACGTACCTGCCCGGCGAACAGGCCGACACCGTGACCACGCTCCTCGCCGCCATCGACGGAACCCCGGCCGGTGACGCCGACATCGACTCGGCGGCCGCCGCGCTCGCCGGTCGGTCCGGTGACCTCGTCGTGATCGTCGGTCGTGGCAACCTCGCCGAACACGTCGACGCCACGGTCGCCGCGATCTCGCTACTCGCCGCCCGCGCCGACGCGAAGTTCCTCGTCGCGCTGCGCCGGGGCAACGTACGCGGCGCCCTCGATCTCGGACTCGCACCGGGCTTCCTCCCGGGGCGGGTCTCGCTCGAAGACGGCCGGGAATGGTTCGAGGAAGCGTGGGGCACGGTTCCGAACGAAGCCGGTCTCGACACACTGGGAATCCTCGACGCGGCCGCGGGTGGCGGTATCGACGCCCTGGTCCTGCTCGGCGCCGACCCGGAGGACGACTGCCCGGATCGGGACCTCGCCCATCGCGGACTCGTCGGGGCCAAGTTCGTCGTCGCGGTCGACATGTTCCTCACCGACAGCACCCGGCACGCGGACGTGTTCCTGCCGGTCACCGCGTGGGGTGAGCAGGACGGATCGGTGACCAACCTCGAAGGCCGGGTGCAGCGGGTTGCTCGGAAGGTGTCGCCGGAGGGGACCGCGATGCCCGACTGGCGGATCGCCGTGGAGTTGGCGCTGCGACTCCGAGAGGACTTCGATCTCGCTACGGCCGAGGAAGTGCAGGACGAGATCGCCCGCGTCGCTCCCGCGTTCGTGTCGGTCGACGCTGCGCTGCTGCGCCGAGCGCGCGACGGTGTGGTGCTCCCGCTCGCCGAGCACGCCGACGACCTCGTGCTCGGCCGGTTGTCGATCCCGCTCACGGACGCATCGTGGGAACCGATCGTCCCCGGTCAGGTCGACCCCGACGGCGCCACGGTCGACGAACCCGCCGCGGCGGCCGACGCGCCGACTGGTGATTCCGACGATCAGGCCGAAGAAGCGCAGGACGCGGACGCGGAAGTGGCGCCGGTCGATGTCGGCCCCGAGCGCCCCGGACTCCACGCGTGGAACCGCGCGAGTACGACCCCGCCCCGTCCCGGGCGCGACGCGTACGCTCTGCGCCTCGTGAGCAGCCGGACCCTCTACGACGGTGGCGTGATGACGGCGGCGACGCCGGCGTTCGCGGTATTGGTCCCACCGGCCGAGTTGCGCGTCAACCCGCATGACCACGACCGGGTGGGCGTGGCCGACAGCACCGCAGTCCGGGTCACCTCCGCGCGTGGGCAGCTGGACCTGCCGATCCGGTTGGATCGCAGCGTCGCCGCGGGCACTGCTGTCGTGGCCTGGAACACCCCCGGGCACGCGGCGAGCACCCTGATCGACACGGGTGCGCTGGTGACCGACGTCCGGGTGGAGTCGATTCGATGACTCGAGCGACCGCGCAGGTGCGCCCGTGATCGCCGCCGACCCGCTGTTCAGCCAGGGCGTCGACCTCGAGGTCGTGCTGATCGTGATCGCGAAGACCGTCGTGGTGTTCGCGCTCCTGCTCGTCCTCGTGATGTTCTACATCTGGTTCATGCGCAAGGTCATCGCCGACATGCAGAACCGGATCGGTCCCAACAACGCCGGACCGTGGGGCATCCTCCAGACCCTCGCCGACGGCATCAAGTTCTTCTTCAAAGAGCAGTCGATCCCCGACACCGCGGACCGCTGGGTGTTCCGGTTGGCCCCGTACCTTTCCGTACTCCCGGCGTTCCTCGCGTTCTCGATCATCCCGATCGGCGGCAAGGTTTCCATCGCCGGCCACCAGACCTATCTCCAGCTCGCGGACCCGCCCATCGGGGTGCTGTTCCTGCTGATGATGTCGGGCATCGGTCTGTACGGCGTGATGCTCGCCGGCTGGTCGAGTGGATCGAAGTATCCGCTGCTCGGGTCGGTGCGCGCGTCGGCCCAACTGCTGTCGTACGAGGCGGCGTTCGGGTTGTCGGTGGTGGCGGTGCTCCTGCACGCGGGCACGTTGAGCACGCGTGGGATCGCCAACGCACAGGCGTGGACGAACTGGCACTCCTTCGTCACCGACTGGTACTGGAGCGTCGCCATCGTGTCGTTCGTGATCTTCGTGATCGCGGCCGTCGCCGAGACCAACCACCCCCCGTTCGACCTGGTCGAAGCCGAGCAGGAGCTCGTGGGCGGATTCCACACCGAGTACACCGGCATCCGGTTCGCGATCTTCTTCCTCGCCGAGTTCATGAACGTGATCACGATGTCGGCGATCGCGGTGACGTTGTTCCTGGGCGGTCCGTCCGGGCCGGCGCTCGGCTTCCTCCCGCAGGCCGGCGTCGTCAACGTGTGGATCATGCCGATCTTCTGGTTCTTCCTGAAGCTGATGGTGTTGTTGTTCTGCACCGTCTGGCTGCGCGCCTCGTTGCCGCGCTTGCGCTACGACCAACTGATGGACCTCGGTTGGAAGTGGCTCATCGAGTTGTCCTTCCTCGCGGTCATGGTCACCGCCGTCGTCATCGTCGCCCGGGACCAGGGCTGGAACCGGTGGGTGGCGGTCCCCGCCGCGTTCGGTGGCGCGATGGCGATCCTCGGGTTGTTGCGGCTGTGCATGCCCCGCCGCGACGAGACCGTCAGTGAGGTGGCGTGAGGTGAGCGCCCTGCGAGTGTCCTCCTCTGGTCTTTCGAAGCGAGCCGGGGCCCGAGCGGCCCGCGACGCAGTCGCAAGCGCGGGGGTGGGTTGATGGGATTGGCCAAGGGGTTCGGGGTCACGTGGCGGCAGATGTTCCGGCCGCGCCTGACCACGCCGTACCCGGACGAGAAGCGACCCAAGCCCGAGCGGTTCCACGGCCGGCACGTCCTCAATCGGTACGAGGACGGCATGGAGAAGTGCATCGGCTGTGAGCTGTGCGCCGGCGTGTGTCCGGCGCGGTGCATCTACGTGCGCGGCGCTGACAACCCGCCGGACGCGCCGGTGTCGCCCGGCGAGCGCTATGGCTTCGTCTATGAAATCAACTACCTGCGCTGCATCCACTGCGACATGTGTGTCGAGGCGTGCCCGACCGAGGCGATCACCGAGACGAAGCTCTTCGAGTTCTCCTTCACCAACCGGGAAGACGCCATCTACACCAAGGCCGAGCTGCTCGTGGGCGACGACGGCCGCGCGCAGCGCCAGCCGTGGGAGCTGTGGAACGGCGGCGAAGACGACCACACCAGCGCGTGGATGCGAGCGACCGCACCGAGCGGCGACGTCGATTTCGAAGGTCGGGTCGCGTGGAGCGCCGAACTCGGATTCGGGGAACGACTCCCCGAAGACGGCCAGCGTCCGCCCAGCTCCGACGAACTCCCGGCTCCCACGTCCGAACCTCTCCCCACGACGCAGTCGCAGGAGCGGATCTGATGGAGGCGAGCGACCGTGATGGTCCGACTTCGATGCCGGTGAGCGAGCCGGGGCCCGAGCGGCCCGCGACGCAGTCGCAGGAGCGGATCTGATGAAGGCGAGCGACCGTGATGGTCGGACTTCGATGCCGGTGAGCGAGCCGGGGCCCGAGCGGCCCGCGACGAAGTCGCAGGAGCGGATCTGATGGAGCTGACGCTGTTCGTCATCTTCGCCGTCCTCGCGCTGGCCGGCGCGCTGGGTGTCGTCCTGATGCCCAACCCGGTGCATTCGGCACTGTGTCTGGTCGGTGTGCTGATCTCGATCGCGGTGCTGTTCCTGATCCAGGATGCGCAACTGCTCGCGGCGGTGCAGGTGATCGTCTATGCCGGCGCCATCGTGGTGTTGTTCCTTTTCGTCATCATGCTGCTGGGCGTCGACCGCAGCGAGTCACTGCGGGATCCGCTGCGATCGCAGCGTCCGATCGCGATCGCGGTCGGGGTCATGGCGGCGGTGGCGATCGTGCTCCTCGGCACCCAGCGCTGGGCGACGGGCGACCTGGCGAGTCGGGGCGTGCTTGCGCCTCGCGGCACCGACAACATCAAGGCGGTGGCCGAGAGCCTGTTCACGACGTTCCTCTGGCCGTTCGAACTCACCGCGGCCCTCCTCGTTGCCGCGGTGATCGGCGGAGTCGTCCTCGCCCGCCGGTCGCACCTGCCGGCCGACGAGGAACTCACCGAACTCGAGGAGGAGGACGCATGATCGCGGCCGCGCACCTCTCCGAGGGCTACTACCTGACCTTCGCGGCGATCCTGTTCTGCATCGGCGCGGTCGGCCTGCTCGTCCGGCGCAACGTCCTCGTGATGTTCATGTGCGTCGAGCTCATGCTGAACGCGGTCAACGTCACGTTCGTGGCGTTCTCGCGTGCGCTGAACGACATCAGCGGCCAGGCGATCGTCTTCTTCGTCCTCGTGGTCGCGGCCGCCGAGGTGGCGGTCGGTCTCGCGATCATCGTGGCCATCTTCCGACGGCGCCGGAACGGCGCCACCGCCGACGACATCGATCTGTTGCAGGGATAGGCGCCGCTTCGTGAACTCCCGAGATCTCCTGGACCTGGTGTGGCTGGTGCCGCTGCTGCCGTTGACCGGCGCGGTGGTCCTGCTGCTCGCCGGGAAGCGCATCGGTGACCCCAGGGCGGGTTGGCTCGCGACCACGATGATGGCGCTCGCCTTCGTGTGGTCGGTCGTGATGTTGGTCGCGATGTTGTCGCTCCCTGCGGCGGAACGCTCACACGTCAGCACCGCGTTCACCTGGATCGGGGCCGGCACGTTCCACGTCGACATCGGATTCCTGGCCGATCCGTTGTCGATCACGTGGATCCTGCTCGTCACCGGCGTCGGCTCACTGATCCACCTGTACGCCATCGGCTACATGCACGGCGACGAGCGGTTCTCTCGCTTCTTCGCGTACTTCAACCTCTTCGCCACGGCGATGCTGGTGCTCGTCCTGGGCAGCAGCTTCCTGCTCACCTTCCTCGGGTGGGAAGGCGTCGGATTGTGCTCGTACCTGCTGATCGGGTTCTGGTTCGAGCGACGCCGGGCGGCCAGCGCGTCGGTCAAGGCCTTCGTCACCAACCGCGTGGGCGACTTCGGGTTCATGATCGCGATGTTCTTCATCGTCGGTGCGCTCGGCAGCCTCGACTACTCGGCGATGGCTGAAGGTGCGGGCGGGCTCTCCAAGACCACCGCGACCGCGATCGCGCTCCTGCTCTTCGTGGGATGTGTCGGCAAGAGCGCGCAG
>CAZJBJ010000146.1:0-8806 GCA_964544295.1 uncultured Bifidobacteriaceae bacterium | reverse complement strand
GCGGGCGCTCGAGTGGGACGTGTCGGTCCCGGGGCAGGTGCCGCGCGCGGCGATCAGCGCGTGCGGCGCCCAGGCCACCGCCGAGGAGCTCGCCCTGTGCGCGCTGCAGGTGCGCGCCATCCGGTCCGACCCCGCGTTCCGCGGCGGCGACTACTACGACGTCGCACCGGGCGAGGGTCCGTGGCGCGGGATGTCGCTGGCGCGCGGGATCGGCCAGGTGTCGTACCGGTCCGAGATCGAGTTGGACCAGCGCTTCGGGCGCGGCCACCAGGGTGACGAGAACCCGATGGAGGGCGGTCGCTACGCGATCGAGTCCTACCTCGACTACCACGGCGCCAAACTCGGTCACCGGTTCGACGCCAACACCTACATCACGTTGTCGCAGGCGATGAACCATCACGACGTCGGTCGGGGGCGCGGTGGGATCCCGGCCGCGCTGCGCCGAATCTCGGGCTCGGTGACCGTCGCCGGCATCGGTTCCGACCGGCTCTATCCGCTGCGGCTGCAGGAGGAGCTCGTCGAGTTGATTCCGTCCGTCGACACGCTGCACGTCATCGAGTCCCTCGACGGCCACGACGGCTTCCTCACGGAGCACGAACAGGTCGGCGACATCATCCGCGCCGCGCTGCGCTAGAGAACAACTCCGAACTTGCGTCGATAACCCCGCGGATCGGCCGGGTAATTGACGCAAGTTCAGGGGTCGAGGATGCGGCGGCCTTCGAGGGCGCGGCCGAGGGTGACTTCGTCGGCGTACTCGAGGTCGCCGCCGACGGGGAGACCGCTGGCGATGCGGGTGACTTTCGTCCCGCTCTCGCTCAGGGCCCGGGCGAGGTACATCGCGGTGACCTCGCCGTCGGTGTTCGGATTCGTGGCCAGGATCACCTCGGTCACACCGTCGTTCCGTACGCGGGTGAGCAACTCCTTGATCCGGAGCTGCTCCGGCCCGATGCCCTCGATCGGGCTGATCGTGCCCTGCAGCACGTGGTACGAACCGCGGAACTCGTGCGTCCGCTCGACGGCCACGATGTCGCGCGGTTCTTCGACCACGCACAGGACGGTGCGGTCCCGCCGCTCGTCCTGGCAGAACTGGCAGAGCTCACCCTCGGCGATGTTGAAGCAGCGTCGACACCAGGAAATCTTCTCCTTGACCTCGACGATGGATCCGGCGAGTCGGCGGGCGTCCTCGGGCGCGACCTTGAGGATGTAGAACGCGATCCGTTGGGCGGACTTCGGCCCGACACCGGGTAATCGACCCAGCTCGTCGATCAGGCGTTGGACGGGCCCGGCGTAGACCGAGGTCACGAAGCGACCGCGAGGTTCGACGCGACCACTCGGGTCGGATCAGCCAAGGCCGAAGGCACTCAGATCGATGCCGCCGGTGACGCCGCCCATCCGTTCGGACTGCATCGCCTGCGCGGCGCGGTTGGCGTCGGCCACTGCGGCGACGACGAGGTCCTGGAGCATCTCGATGTCGTCGGGATCGACGACCTCGGGAGAGAGCGTCACCGAGACGAGATCGCCGGTGCCGGTCACGGTCGCCTTGACCATGCCGCCGCCCGCCGATCCCTCGACCGTGGTCTCGGCCAGCGCGGCCTGCGCGGCGAACATCTCTTCCTGCATCTGCTGGACCTGCCGCATCATGTTGTTCATCGGCGGCTTCGATTTGGCCACGAGAGATCCCCTAGGACTTCGGCTGCTCTTCCACGACGGTCGCACCGAGCTGATCGGTGAGCCGTGCCACCGAATCTACTGCCGGTCCTTCACTCATCGGCGCGTCCACGAGTTCTTCCGGGTCGACGAGATCGATAGCGTCGTCGAACTCGGGGGGCGGTTCGGGATCCGGCACCGCCTGCAGGCGATGCGGCGGGCCTTCGCCGGCACCCCATTCCTGCTGGGTGAACTTGAACCGGGGCGGAGCGCCGAGTTCGCGGATGAACGCCTGGCGGATGGCGTCGGCGTCCTTCTGGAACTTCGGCTTCACCGCGTCGAGGTGATGCCGGGCAACGCCGAACACGATCACGTTGCCCTCGACCCGCACGGGCTGGGCCTCCATCACCGCGGCGCGCAACGACTTGGGGACCGAGTCCAACACCTTGGCCCAGGCCACGACGACGTCTTCCAACCCGAACTCGACGGGCGCGTCGGACGACGGCGGCGGTCCCGGGGCGACAGGTGGAGCGTCCGACGGTGCAGTCGGCGACTCGGTCGCGGCGGCCCCCTTGGCCTTGCGCAGCGCACCGAGCGCAGCCGGACGACCACGGGGGGTCGGCGGGTCGGGGGCGGCCGCGCCCGGATCCAGATCCGGTGCCGAAGCAGTCACCGGCGGTTCCACACGCGGTGGCCCAGCCGGTTCGGAACGAGCGGCCGGGCGCGGCGTCGGCGCGGCGCCGGTACCGCCCTGGTCGAGGCGGGCCTCGAGCCGGTCGATCCGATCGGCGAGCGCCTGGAGCGATCCACCGGCGTCGCGGCGTGCGAGCCGCACCAACGCGATCTCGAGCACCAGCCTCGGGTCGGCCGCGTCGGTCCCGCGCATGTCGACCACCGCCTGACCGAGCGTCTCCAGCGCGCGCACCAGCCCGGCGTTGCCCATCGTCTCGCCGACGGTGTGGAGCCGGGCGCGGACCTCGTCCGGCGCGTCGACGCCGACTCGTCCGGCGCCGGCCACCGAGATGAACGCGTCACGCAACGACGACAACAGCCCTTCGGCGATGCGCCGGGGATCGTGCGCGGCGTCGAGCAGAGCCGCGACCCCGGTCAGTACACCGGCGACGTCCTCTCCCGCGATCGCGTCGAGGATGCTCATCTGCAGTTCGAACGGGGCGCCGCCCAACGCCGCCTGCACCGCCTCGACCGTCACCGCGCCGCCGCGCGCCAGGACGAGGTCGAGGAGCGACTCCGAATCGCGGGCCGAACCTCCGGCTGCGCGCGCCACGATCGCCAACGCCTCGGGTTCGAACTCCACACCTTCATCGGTCAACACCGACGCGAGCAGACCGCTGAGCTCGTCGACGGTCAGGTAGGTGAACTCGAAGTGCTGGGTGCGCGACCGGATGGTCGGCAGCACCTTCTCCGGCTCGGTGGTCGCGAGGATGAACACGACGTGTGCGGGCGGTTCCTCGATCGACTTCAAGAGCGTGTTGGCCGCCTGCGTCGTCAGCATGTGGACCTCGTCAAGCAGGTACACCTTGCGCTTCGACGTGGCGCCCATACCGAGGCTGATGCGACTCACGAGGTCGCGCGCGTCGTCGATCCCGCGGTTCGACGCGGCGTCCATCTCGATCAGGTCACTGAACGTCCCCGCCGCGATCGAGACGCAGTTCTCGCACTGACCGCACGGCTCACCGTCCTCGCCGAGATCGAGACAGTTCAGCGCCTTCGCCAGGATGCGGGCCGTGGTCGTCTTGCCGTTCCCGCGCGGGCCGGAGAACAGGTAGGCGTGGCCGATGCGATCCTCGTGGACGGCGTTGCGGAGGGCCCCGGTGATGTGCTCCTGGCCGACGAGCTCGCCGAACCGCTGGGGGCGGTACTTCCGGTAGAGCGCCTGAAACGACATGGACCGACCCTATCGAGCCGACGACGTCGGCGGTCGGGTCAGCGGACGGGTCGCAGATCGTCGAACGTCGCCACCGTGCCTGGCCGGAGGTGACCGACGTACCAGCCACTGGCCCCGGACTGGGGCGCATCGGCCGGCAGCGCAACCGAGCCACCGACGGCGTCGTCACCCCATGCCGGCTCGGGCGACGCGGTCGGCCACACCTTGAACGAGAGCGTGGTGCCCTGGGTCCGGGCGCACAGCCGCCACGGCAACGGCCGGAGCCGGTTCTCGTCGTTGTTCACGAGCAGCGACCGTACCGGGATCGACGCGATGCGATCCATCCGGCCGGTGTCTGAGTTCCACACGTGGACGTTGAAGATCCACGGCCCGCCGAAGTAGATGTTCTTGGTGACGGTGATCGCCTGGACCGAGCCGTTGGGCCCGTCGGTGATGTGGAGTGCGGCTCCCGGCTGGGCCAACGGGTCCGACTCGTCGACCCAGGTGGCACAACTCGTGGCGTCGGTCTCGACCGGGGCGTCGGCCCACCAGAACGCCGACCGCAGGTTGGTGTGACTGTTCGTCGGAGCCGCGATGGCCTGGATGCGCCCGGGCGCTGCGTCAAAGCTCAGCGAGTCGGTGAAGTCCGCGGTGAGCACCGCGACTCTGAGGTCCGCCGAATCGGGGGGACCGGCCACACCCGGTGACGGGAACGAGAGCACGCTCACGGCCGCGAGCACGAACACCGCGGCCGCCGTCAGCCGGATCGGCGCCCGCACGCGCGGCACCGTGGTCAACGCGCGCGCACGCGACGTGGACTTCGCCCTCTCCCCCACGAGGCGGACAGTATCCGCGCCCGAGCCGGGAGTGCGGGACCTCGGGCGGGGGCGTTCGCATGCGGACCGTGCACCTGCAGTCGACCCGACGCAATAGGGCGCGGGCCTCGCCGCTGGCTCAGATCAGGCAACCCTGCGGCACACGAGAGGGCCCGCTGAGAGCTGCTTCCTTCCGGACCTGACTCGGTTCACGAGATCTCGTTGCGCAGGACCCGACCCTCGACGCTACGTGCGAGTCGCCTTCCCTATTCCGGCTCGGGCCTCAGGCAGGAATTCAGCCCCCCACATGTGGATTGAGGGTTACAGGGCACCACAGGTTCCCCACCTAGCACGGTCCGCGGGCGAAGGGTAGCAGGGGTCGGCCCGCTACCATCACCGACTCGACGTCTCGTTCGCGAGACGCCCGGAGGGGTGCGAGAGCGGCCGAATCGGCACGCTTGGAAAGCGTGTGTGGGGAAACTCACCGAGGGTTCGAATCCCTCTCCCTCCGCCATTTCGGCGCTGCATCCGCAGCGCGGCGAGCCTCCTGCGTCCCCGGGTCGCTCCTCCGTCGCTCCCGGGCTACTCCGGAGGCCCCGCGACACCGCAGAACTACGATCCGATGCATGCCGGCGTCGCAGTACTACCGATCGGACCTGGCGCGCATCCATCACGAGGGGTTCGGATTTCACGCCGACCGGGTCGCTCCCGGCATCCTGGGTCTACTCGCCCCCGTTCTCGATCGGGACGGTCTCGTCCTCGAACTCGGCTGCGGATCCGGACTGCTCACGAAGTACCTCGTCAATGCCGGTCACCGCGTGCTCGCGACGGACGCGTCGCCGGCCATGGTCGAGCTGGCGCGTGACTACGTGCCCGGCGCATCCGTCGAGGTCGTGCGGCTCCCCGATGATCCGCTGCCATCTGCCGACGCGATCGTCAGTGTGGGCCACGCCATGAGCTACCTCGACGACGAGCAACAGATCGACCGGGCCCTGGCCGCCGTCGCGGCTGCCCTCGACCCGGGCGGCGTGCTCGCCTTCGACATCTGCGACCTGCGCTGGGGCGCGGCGCGCCGAGGGGACCCGCCGAAGCTCTGGTTCGGCGACGACTGGGTCCTGACCACACGCTTCTCGCTGTTCGACGATCGGATCTTCCGGCGGGAGATGACGATGTTCGTCCGGGCCGGCGAACTCTGGCGCCGGGAGGACGAGACGCACGACAACGTGCTCATCGACACCGCACGGATCCCCGAGTTCCTCGGGCGGTTCGGGGTCGACGCCGAGGTGCGCAGCGGCTTCGACGACGAGACCCTGCCTCCGGGGTTGGTCGCCGTCGTCGGCCACCGCGCGGCTTGACCGATGGAACTCGACGCAGCGACGATCGAGCTCTACCTGCGTCATGCGTTCGCGGGCATGGAGCGGGTGCTCGATCGCCTCGACGACGAGACGGTGAACGCACGACCCGCCGGTTGGGGAACGAACTCGGTCGCCGGCCTGATCGTCCACTGCTGCGAGCTCGCGCCGTCGTGGTTCCTGCTGCCGGGTCTCGGCCGGGAGAGCACCCGCGATCGCGACGCCGAGTTCGCCGCCACCGCCACCGTGGCCGAGCTGCGGGCACGCATCGCGTCGGCCGTCGAGCAATCCGCCGCGGTCCTGACCGAGTTCGTCGCCGGGCCGACCGTGACCGACCACCCGCTACGCGACTTCATGCCCGGGACCGACCGCAGCGACGGTGCCCTCGTGGTGCACGTGCTCGAGGAGCTGTTCCAGCACCTCGGCCACATGGAGGTCACCGCCGACGCGGTCGGTCGTCAGGCGGAAATACGTGACCCTTGATTCACATGTCAAACGGTCGCGCCCAGCGGTCGTAGTTTGAAGATCGTGGCGCCCGTCATCGAGGTTTCGGACCTGCACAAGTCTTATGGCGACGTCGCCGCGGTGCAGGGGGTGAGCTTCCGAGTCGACGCCGGCGAGGTGGTCGCGGTGCTCGGCCCCAACGGTGCGGGCAAGACCACGACGATCGAGATGCTCGAAGGGTTCCGCACCCCGGATTCGGGCTCGATCCGCGTGCTCGACACCGACCCGGCAACGGGTGGCGGTGCCCTGCGCCAGCGGCTCGGCATCGTCCTCCAGGAGTGCGGCATCGACCCGTACCTCAGCGTCGCCGAGGTCCTCACCCAACACGCCTCGTATTACGACCGGCCCCGCGCGGTCGACGACGTGATCTCCCTGGTCGGCCTCGACGAGAAGCGATCCAGCCGGGTGAAGACGCTCTCAGGCGGCCAGCAACGACGGCTCGACGTCGGGCTCGGCATCATCGGGAGCCCCGAGATCCTGTTCCTGGACGAGCCGACCACCGGATTCGATCCTTCCGCACGGCGACAGGCGTGGGAGCTGGTCCACCGGCTGCGGGATCTCGGCACGACCGTGCTCCTCACGACCCACTACATGGACGAAGCCCAGGAACTCGCGGACCGCGTGATCGTGATCGCCGCCGGACGGATCATCGCCGAGGGCACCCCCGACACGATCGGGGGTCGCGCCGACTCGCGCACGACGATCAGACTTCCTGGTGCCGCCGTGTCGGATCTCGCCGCGCTGCCCCTGGCCGCCGTGCGCGACGGCGACCAGATCCTGATCGAGGTCGAGGCGGTCACGCGCGACCTCCACGAACTCACCACCTGGGCGCTCGACCATGGCGTCGATCTCGACGGGATGACCGTGACGCGACCGTCCCTCGAGGACATCTACCTCGAACTCACCGACCCGGCCGGCGCCGCGTCCGGCGAGGCGTCGTGAAGACGATCCGCGCGTTCGGCCGCCAGGTGTTCTGGGAACAACGCTCGTTCTGGCGCAACCCGGCGTCGGCATCCTTCACGTTCGCGTTCCCGCTGTTGTTCCTCGTGGTGTTCATCGCCCTGAACGGCAACGACACCGTGCGGTTGCCCGGGGGTCGAGTCAAGTTTGCGCAGTTCTACGTACCGGCGATCGCCGCGTTCGGCGTGATCAGCGCGTGTTACACCAACCTCGCGTTCACCCTCTCCATCCGACGTGACAACGGCCTCCTCAAGCGGGTGCGCAGCACGCCGCTCTCCCCCGCGACGTATCTGTCCGGGCTGGCGGGCAACGTCATCGTGATCAGCATCATTCTCACCACGCTCGTGACCGCGCTCGGCATCCTCGTCTACGGCGTCACGTTCCCCGGCCGCTACCTCGGCTTCGTCGTCGCCCTCGCCGCCGGTGCGTTCTGTTTCAGTGCGCTCGGATCGATGGTCGCGACGTTCGTCCCCAACGAGGACGCCGCGCCCGCGATCATCAACTTCGTCGTCTTCCCACTGCTGTTCATCAGCGGCACGTTCGGACGGGTGGAGAGCACCTCGACCCTCGGACGCATCGCGTCGGTCTTCCCGGTCCGCCACCTCAACCTGCTGCTCGAAGGGGTGTTCAACCCGAACGCCTCCGGCACCGGGGTCGTGCTCTCCCACGTCGCGGTGCTCCTGGCGTGGGGTGTCGGCACCTTGATCGTCGCGGCCACGCGGTTCCGCTGGGAACCACGGCGCACGTAGACGACCGGACCACCGGCGCGAGCCGGTAGCTTCACGGCGATGCTGACCGATTGGCTCGACGAGCTCATGGGAATCGCGCTCGACGAGGCGCGGGCGGCGCTCGCGCACGGCGACGTGCCCGTCGGCGCGGTGGTCGCCCATCTCGAAACGGGCCAAGTGGTGGCGCAGCGCCACAACGAGCGGGAGCACACCGGCGATCCCACCGCGCACGCCGAGATCCTCGCCCTACGCGACGCGGCGACGGCGCTCGGCAGCTGGCGGCTCGACGAGTACGCGCTCGTCGTCACCCTCGAACCCTGCGCGATGTGCGCCGGGGCGCTCCTCAACGCGCGGATCGGGCAGGTCGCGTTCGGCGCGCCGGACCTGAAGGCGGGGGCGGCGGGGAGCCGCTACCACCTCCTGGCCGACCCACGGCTCAATCACGAGTGCCCGGTGACCCACGGCGTCCGGCAGGACGAGTCCGCGCAGTTGCTGACGGAGTTCTTCTCGAGCCGGAGGAGCTGACCCGGCGGTCGGTCAGATCGTCCGACTCGTTGGTTCGTCGTTCCAGCGACGTCAGGCCCCGGCCTGCGCCCGGGCACGATGGAACTCGAGTGATGTGAGAGGCACGGAGTCGGGCGGAGCCGGGTACGCGAAGAGAAAGCCTTGGAGCAGATCGCAACCGAACCGAGCGAGCGATTCACGCTGATGGTGCGACTCGACGCCCTCCGCGATCACCGACAGTCCGAGGACGTGGGACAGTTGGATCATGCCTTCGACGACCTGGGCACTGCGTGGGTCGTCCGTCATGGCGGCGACGAAACTGCGGTCGATCTTGAGGACGTCGAGCGGGAGCCGAGTCAACTGTGCAAATGACGAATGACCGGTGCCGAAGTCGTCGAGCGCGATCGTGAC
>CAZJBJ010000145.1:0-8836 GCA_964544295.1 uncultured Bifidobacteriaceae bacterium | reverse complement strand
GTTCGTCGACGCGGCCATCGCACAGTCCCGCGCGCTGGGCGCCGACCCGGCGGCGGTCTTCGTCCCGCATCCGATCCAGGACCGCACCGACGACGAACTCCGCGCCCTCGCCGACGCGGCCATCGATGCCATCGAAGCGGCGGTCACGACAGGTGCGGCCGCGCAGTAACGTCCGGCCGTGCTCTTCATCCACGAGGTCCACCGCGTCATGGGCGCACACGAGGACGAGTTCGAGGCCAGCTTTCGCGACGAGTGGATGCCGCAGCTGGGCGCGACCGACGACGCCCGCCTCCTCTACTTCCTGCGCCTGGCCCACGGCACCGGTCGCGCCTACAACTTCATCACGCTCACCGCGGTCGAGAACGGCGCGGCCTGGGAACAGCTCGTCTGGCGCCTCCAGCGTGGCGACCTGCGCGACCTCGCCCGTCGCCACGATCAGCTGCGCTGGGACGTCACCGCGAAGGTGCTCGCGCCCGCCGAGTGGTCGCCGCTCCAGGAGATCGACTTCAACCACGTGCCGACCGACGGCGGTGAGCACGATCTCACGCTGTTCATGGAAGACACCGCCTGGCCGCACGCGGGCAAGCTCGAGGACTACCTGGAAGCCGCGCGCGACAACTACGCCCCCAGCCTGGCCGAAGGCCGCCACGGTGGGCGCTCGTTGTTGGAACTGCAGGCGGTGTTCACCCCGGCGTGGGGAGCGGCGGCCCGCCACCGCGAGGTCGTGTTGTGGCAACGCGTCACCCGCCCGTCCGGACTGCTCGGGCTGCTGACCTCGGAGGTCCCCGCCGAACACCGCGCGCCGGGCACGTGGATGCACGACGCGCTCCAGGTGCGCGACGACTGGGAGAGTCGCATGTTGCGCACCGTCGCCTGGTCCCCGCTGTTCTGATGCCTGCCGTCTTCGTCCACGGCGTGCCCGACACCGACCGGTCGTGGGCCGCATTGCGCGCCGCACTCGACCGCACCGACGTCGTGTGCGTCCGGCTCCCGGGGTTCGGGATCGACGCGCCCGACGGTTGGACCGCCACCAAGGAGGAGTACGCGGCGTGGCTCGAAGCCGAGCTCGTCGAGATCGGTGCCCCGGTCGACCTCGTGGGGCACGACTGGGGCGCCATGCTCAGTCTGCGGGTCGCGTCGGTGCGCCCGGACCTGATCCGCACCCTGGCCTGCGGCAGCGGCCCCGTCGACGACGCCTACGAATGGCACGCGATGGCCCAGGCCTGGCAGACACCCGCGGTCGGCGAGGCGGTGATGGCGACGATGACGTCCATGACCAGCGACGAACTGACTGCCGGGATGATCGCCGCCGGGACCCCGGCCGAGCTCGCGCCGATGCAGTCCGGCTGGATCGATGCGCGAATGGCCGACTCGATCCTGCGCCTCTACCGCTCCGCCGTCACCGTCGGGGCGGAGTGGACGCCGGCCATCGCCGCGATGCCGAGGCGACCGAGTGTGGTCTTCCACGGGGCCGACGACGCGTTCGTCGACGTGGGCTGCGCGCGCCGCATCGCGGATCGGCTCGACGCGCCGATGGTCACCTACGAAGCCTGCGGCCACTGGTGGAACTGGGAGCGCGCCGAGGAGACCGCGGCGGTACTCACGGAACTCTGGAGTCGGTGACGGCCGGCGGCCCGCCCGGGCCGCCGGCGTACCGCTAGTTCGAGCTGGCCTTCTTCTTGCGCTTGGCGTCGGACTTGGACTCCGTGGCCCCGGTCGCCTTGGCGAACGCTTTCGGGTCCGGCTCGTCCCACACCGTGCCACCGACGCGTCCGCCCAGCTCGGGACACTCACCGGCGAAGATGCCCCAGCTGCATTCCCACCCTGGGACGACCCAGTTGTGGACCATCCAGATGTCGTCGAGCTTGGCCTTCTTGCCGCCGCGCGCCTCGCACTCCTTCTTCGACGTCGACTCGTTGCCGATCACCACGAACGAGCTGTTCAGGCAGAGGCCGCCGTTGGAGTTGTGCTGGTGCCACTGGTCGTTCGGGCCGGCGAAGCCTTCCGGCGCGCCGCCCTTGTTGAGGATCAGGTAGCTGAGCCCGACGATCTTCGAGTCGGGGTTGGTGCCGTCGTAGAGCAGTTCGGACGGTGCGGCGGGGTCGAACTTCGACACGAGCGACACCTTCGTGTAGTGCGCGCCGATGCAGGGCACGTACGGCGTGGACTTCTTGTAGCCGTCGGCCTCGGCGCTCGCGACCGTCGGGTACTTGTCGGCCACTGCTCGCGCCTGGGCCTGCTGCTGGATCAGCTGCTCGCGCTCGGCGCGGGTCATCGGGTACTGCTGGAGCGGCCCGCGGTGATCGTGTCCCTCAGCGTCCTTCTTGACTTGACCGACCGATGCCGGCGGGCCCGAGAGCTCGCAGGGCGAGTCGCCGGTGAGCGCACCGTCGATGACGATCATGCCCCGCTTCGCCTTGGTGGACTTGGTCGCCGACGCGGAGTGGTCCATGCCCTTCATCTTCGACATGTCGTGCACGGTCGTCGACGTCGTCTTCTTCTTCGACTTCTTCGTCGCGTGGTCCTCGCCTTCGTGGGCGAAGGCGGGCCCTGCCGCCAGCACGATCAGCGAGACGATCGCGGTCCCGACGGTCAGACGGGCGTGACGGCGACGGACGCCGGACGGACGAGCCATGGTGATTTCCCCCAGAGAAGGTTGCACGGTCCGTGCAATCTAGATCGGCGGCGCCGCCATGTCACGTCGTGTCCGACAATCCTTCCCAGCCGGTCGGTGGCGGATCCAGCCTCCAGATCTGCTCAGGGGCGGCGAGCTTCGCCGTCAGCTGCCAATCAGCCTCGAGCGCGCGCAGCTGGGACTCGTACCGGGCGAGCGCTCGACGCTTGCGTTCGTTGCCCGATTCGGTGGGCAGCACCGCCGGAGTCGGCCAGTGACCGGCCCGGAACAACTGGCTCACCCGCCAGGCCAACAGGCCGGGAATGTGCTTGTACCCGAAGTCCTCGTAGGCGAACCACGACGGATCCCCGTAGTTCTCCCGGACCTGTATCGCAGCCGCGTGGGTCGCGTCGTGGTCGGGATTGGCGAGTCCGAAGGGTATGAACACCGCCGTCGGTTCGAGTGCCCGCAGTGTCGATTCGATGAGCGGGGCCGTCCGGTCGCGACCGACCCAGTCCGACCGGTCGAGGTACTGATGCTCCACGAAGTCCAACCATTGGGGAGTCGCGTCCAGTTCGGCCAGGGCCCGAGAGTCTTCCGAGCGCCGCACCGCGAGGACGTCGTCACCCACTCTGAATCCGGCGAGCTGGTCCCAATGCGTCATGGGGTCGGGATACGCAGGCGGCGCGCCGGCGTAAACCGTGAGGACCATGACCCCCGGGTGGGCGGCCATGAACCCGCCACAGTCGAGCACCGCATCATCGAGATGCGGCGAGATGATCACGACCCGCTCCAGCTCGTCGGCTCGGACGAGCCCCCATTCCCGCATCTCCGCTACCGGTGCCGCCATGGGCGCATCGTGCCACGACCGACGTGCGAAACCGGGGCGAATGTCCCGTACACTTCGTCGCGGCCTCGGACCGTCTCTCCTATGAATCCACGCATCTGGGCCACGATGGCCGTCGCCACCCTCTTCGTCGTCGGCGCCGTCGGCGTCTCGGCCGCCCTGGGCGACAGCGACTCGATGCGGCCCGCCGGGACGGAGGTCCTCGGGCGTTCGATCAGTGCGCCCAGCACCACGCGCGCACCGGCCCCGCGACCGTCCACCTCGACGACCGTTTCACTGCGCACGACCACGACCACGACCTCGACCACACGCCCCGCCGGTCCTCCTCCCCTCACCCCCGGGCCCCTGGCCATGCCGTCGCCGACCGTGCCGGTGTCGCTCACCGACACCACCCCCGCGCTCGACCATGTCCCGACCACCGACAAGGTCATCTTCCTCGGCATCGACGACGGCCTCGTCCGCGACCCCGCCGTTCTCGACCTGCTCCGGAAGGAACGCGTCCCACTGACCCTGTTCCTCGTGCGCGAACCTGCGCTCGACGGTCAGAGCTACTTCAAGGAGATGCAGACGCTCGGCTCGACCATCCAGGCCCACACCGTCTCGCATCCCCAGCTGAAGGAACTGGGCTACGGCGACCAGCAGCGCCAGATCTGCGGCGACCTCTCGGACCTCCAGTCGTGGTACGGCGCGCGACCGACGTTGTTCCGGCCGCCGTACGGTGAGTGGAACGAGACCACGCGCTCGGTCGTTGCGAACTGCGACCTCAACGCGATCGTCCTCTGGCGGGGCGCCACGAACGACGGGCGCCTCGACCTGGTCGGCGAGACGTTCCACCCCGGCGACATCCTGCTGATGCACTTCCGCACCGACCTGCTCCAGAATCTCAAGCTGGTCTTCGCCCGGGCCCGGGCCGAGGGCTATCGCATCGGGCGCATCGAGGACTACCTCGGCACCGGGCCACCGCATCCCATGTTCACGCCCGCCCCCTGATATTCCCGCCCCCTGATATTCCCGGGCGTTGATATTCCCGGGCGCGGAATAGTTCGTCAGGCTAATTTGTTCGACGAACTATGCCGACCGATTCCGCCACCGCGGCCCCCGACCTGCGCGCCGACGCCCTCGCCCCCCGACTCCGGCTCGCGGTGGCCCGGCTCCACCGCCGCCTCCGCCAGAGCGCCGATCCGAATCTGACGCTGTCCCAACTCTCGGCCCTGGCCAGCGTCGAGCGCGACGGCCCGATCACGCTGGGCGACCTGGCCCGCCTGGAACAGGTCCGGCCCCCCACCATCACCGCACTGACCACCAAGCTCGAGACCGCCGGGTACCTGGTGCGCACCGTCGATGCCGACGACCGGCGGATCCATCGCGTGGCGATCACCCCGGACGGCGCCAAGCTCCTCGCCCGCCACCGCAACCGCAAGAACGCCTATCTCGACCGGAGGCTCCGCAAGCTCTCCGACGACGAACGGGCCACGCTCACCCGCGCCGCGGCGATATTGGAACGACTCGCCGCCGAGGAGACGGCGTGAACCGGATCCGGGGGGCCGGGCGGCAGACGTTCCGCAGCCTCGAGACCCCGAACTACCGGAAGTACATCGTCGGTCAGATCATCTCGGCCAGCGGTTCGTGGGTCCAGCAGATCGGCCTCATCTGGCTCGTCGCCCACCTGACCGACAACGCGGTCGCGGTCGCGATGGTGCAGGTCCTGCAGTTCGCACCGATGCTGATCGGCGGCGCGTGGGCCGGGGTGCTGGCCGACCGGATGGACAAGCGACGCCTGCTCGTCGCCACGTCTGCCGCATCGGCGGCGTGTGCCGCGCTTCTCGGGGTCCTCGTCCTCGCCGACGCGGCCGAACTCTGGATGGTCTATCTGTTGGCGGCGGCGTTCGGGCTCGCGTCGACGCTGGACAATCCGGCACGGCGATCGTTCGTGACCGAGCTGGTCCCCGACGAGCACGCGTCGAACGCGGTGAGCCTCAACACGTCGGTGTTCACCACCTCCCGGCTGGTCGGCTCGACCGCGGCCGCACTGGTCATCGCCACGATCGGGATCGGGTGGTGCTTCATCATCAATGCCGTCTCCTTCGTCGCGGTGATCGTGGCGCTCCAGTCCATGGACCGCGCGGCCATTCGTCCCGCGCCCGTCGTGCCGCGCCAGCGCGGGTTGCTCGTCGAGGGGTTGCGGTACGTGCGCTCGACGCCCGCGCTGTTCGCCGCGCTGATGATGACCGCGATCATCGGCACCCTGTCCTACAACTTCCAGGTGACCATCACGTTCATGGCCAAGCGAGTCTTCCCCGGCGGCTCGGGGACCTTCGGTCTGCTCATGGCCCTCATGTCGGTGGGCGCGGTGCCGGCGTCACTCTTCGTCGCCCACCGGAAGCGGATCACCTCCCGGTTCGTCAACACGGCCGCGCTCGTCTTCGGTCTGATGATGCTCGCCGCCGCGGTCGCCCCCAACCTGGCCACGTTCGCGATCATCGCGGTCCCGATGGGCGCGTCGTCGATCACGTTCATCTCGTCGGCCGGGGCATTGGCGCAGAGTCGCGCCGCACCCGAGTACCGCGGCCGGGTCGCCGCACTGTTCGCGGTGGCGTTCCTGGGTTCGACCCCGATCGGCGGACCCATCGTGGGCGCGGTCACCCAGCTCTTCGGCGCCCGGTACGGCATGGTGCTCGGCGGCGTGACCGCCGTCGCGTGCGCGATCTGGGCCACGCGCCAACTTCGGCGCCGCGTCGACAGAGCCGCCACGGCCACCACGACCGCCGACATCGCGACGGCCTGATCGACGCCATACCCTTGACCGGCCCGGGGTTGTCGGCCACCATCCCGGCACGAGCACGGGGGCAGGCATGATCGACGACGGCACCAACTCGAGACCCGTGAACCGACGGGCGGCGCGAGCGATCCGCATCGCGATCACCGCAGCCACCGTCGTCGCCCTCGGCTTCGGTGTCGCCGCCTACCGGTCCGGCGCCCAGGCCCATGACCGCGCCGCGACCGCTCGTCGGGCCACCGCCCGCAACCGCGCCACCACGAAGGTGATCGAAGCGCGCACCGAGCGGACGAACCACGTGGCGGACGGCCCGATCGGCCAGGCCGAGCGGATCGCGCAAGGCGTGTCGGCGATCGGCGAGGCCAGCGGATCGGTGATCGAACGGGCCAACGAGGCCGAGGATCTGCTGGGCCAGGCGATCGACCTCGCCAACCGCGGGAACACCGGCGCCGCGACGAACATCTATGCCGGCGATGCCGCCGCCGCCATCCAGCGCATGCAGGACAGCCTGGCAACAGTCCGCGTGCTGCTCGCCGACGCCCAGCAGGCGAGCGCGACCTTGCGCGCGGGCACCCCATGAACCTGTCGATCCGCCGCGTCCGCATGGGGCACGTCGTCCAGGGAATCGCGGCGGTGGGCGCCATCGCCATCGTGCTCCTCGGATTGGGTCACCAGGACCGGGGCGAGAGGGCAGAGCGCCAGGCGCGCGCCGCACAGCGCCACAGCGCAGCCGCGCTGGCGGCCGCCCGCGCCGCCAACCGTCGGGCCGAGGCCGACCTCTCGGCGGCCCGGAGCGCAGTCAGTCAGTTCTCGGCGGGGGCCGACCAGGCCACCGCGGCCTCCGCCGCGGTCGTCGAGGCGGAGGCGGCACTGACCGACCGCCTTGCCCGCCTGCGCGCCGCCGGCGCCGCGGCCGACGTCGGCGGGTACAACCGGATCGTCGACGAGCTCAACGCGACGAGCGGCGACATCAACCGAGCGGTGGACGCGCTCGACGTGCCGTTCCGCGCGTTCGCCAAGGCTTTGGCCGGTCTCCCCACCGCGCGGTGCACCGGTGAGGTGGCCCGCACGGCGAAGTGGGTCGACTACGGAGCCTCCGGCTGGCGCTGCGCGCGTATCGCCGTTCCACTGGACCACGCCGCGGCGAAGTCCCCGTCGATCGCGCTGACGATCGTGATGCGACCGGCCGACGACCCGCAGAACAGCAAGGGGCCGTTGATCATCAACCCCGGCGGCCCCGGCGCATCCGGCATCGCGGCATTGCGAGTCGCCAGCCTCGGGTTTCCGCGTGAGCTCCTCTCGCAGTTCGACATCATCGGGTTCGATCCCCGCGGGGTCGGCCAGAGCGCGCCCGTCGACTGCGCGGACGACCTCGATCCCCTCTTCAGCGCCGACTTCACGGCTCACCGCCCCGCGGTGAGACTGGCCGCGCTCCGGCGGGCCGAGCGACTGATCGACGGCTGTGCCGCCCGTAACGGCGACCTGCTGAATCACGTCGACACCGCGAGCACGGTCGAGGCCCTCGACCGGATCCGCGCCGCGCTCGGCGTCGAGAACTTCTCCTACCTCGGCTTCTCCTACGGCACGGACGTCGGCGCGCGCTACGCCGCCGAATTCCCGAATCACCTGCGGGCTGCGGTGCTCGACGCGGCGGTCGATCCCACCAGAACGTCGGGGACCGTCGACGTGGGCAGCACCGACGACGACCTGTCGGGTGCGCTCGACGATGCGCTCGCCGATTGCGCGGTGAACCTCGCCTGCCCCTTCCGGTCCGACGATCCAAGCACGGCGTACGACGAGTTGATGGACCGACTCCGCGACACGCCACTCCAGGTGGGTGACCAGACCCTCGGTCGCGGGGTTGCGGAGCTCGGAGTGATCGCGTTCCTCTACGACGGAGCCGACGGTTGGCCGGATCTCATGAGCGCATTGGCCCGCGCCGCGCTCGGTGACGGCGCGGCACTCCAGGAGTCTGCCGACGGCTACCGGGGGCGTCGCGCCGACGGTTCGTACGACAACGAGCTCGAGGCCCACGCGGCGATCCGGTGCACCGATGGGGGTCGGTGGCCGTCGCGGAAGGCGCTGCGCGATCAGGTGCGCGACTTCGACCTGACCGCCCGATTCAGTGCGACCGACCTGATGCTCAGCCTGCCGTGTGTGTACTGGCCGGCGGAGCGCCACCATGCACCGAAGCAGTTTTCCGCACCGTCGCGCATCCCGCCGATCCTGGTGGTGAACAGCACCGGCGATCCGGTCACCCCGATCGACGGTGCCGAGGCGTTGGCGGACGCGCTCCCCGGGTCGTTCCTGCTGACCTGGGACGGCGCCGGCCACACCGCCGTCGGTCGGGGCATCGACTGCATCGATCTCGCGGTGGTGCGCTATCTGGTCGACCTCACGTTGCCGGCTGCGGGGACGACCTGCCCGGGAGGTTGACCGCCCGTCGCCCCGTCGGCCCCGAGCGGCGTTCGCGTACGCTCCCGGATCTCGACGAGGGGGATCCGCATGCACGTTCCGTTGACCACGCTCGACTTCCTGTACCGGGCGGAGACGGTCTCCGGCCACCGCACGGCCGTGGTGGACGAGCCCGCGCCGCCCG
>CAZJBJ010000144.1:0-8905 GCA_964544295.1 uncultured Bifidobacteriaceae bacterium | reverse complement strand
CGCGATCGACGAGTGGGCCGGCGCGAGTCCGCTCTACTCGGTGCGCATGCAGGACACCCTCGACTTCCGCGGCGACACCGTCGACGTGATCCTCAAGAACCTGCAGTTCGACATCGGCGCGCCGCTCCAATACATGGACTTCCGGATGACCTACATCGATCCGGATCACGCCGAGTTCCAACTCGACCACTGCGGCGCGCTCATGGACGTGGAACCGATGGGCGACGAGTGGGTCCACGGGATGTGTCACACCATCGAGGACCCGACGTTCGACGCGACCGCGGCGGCGACGAACCCGCACGCCATCATGCGGCCGATCCACCGACCGCCGCGGACCCCGGCCGACCGGATGCCCCATTGCGCGTGGACGATCAGCATCGATCCGTCCGGACCGCCAGCCCAGGCGCACGCCAACCTGGCGGTGGTCGCCGAGTCACTCGCGGCGCGGTTGGCAACGCCGACGATCGCCGCCGAGCCCGACGAACCCGGTCGCACCACCTACGCCGACGGGTTCGATCCGGACCTCGGATACGACGACCTGTCGCGCCCGGCCCTGCTCGCGATCCTGCGCGAGGCCGCGATCCAGAGCCAGCTCCTGATGCGTTCGTATCTCGTGTCGGTGACCGAACGGGTCGGGCCCGAGGTGGCGGCCGAGGTCGCGCCGCGCATTCTCGTGGGCGTGGCGCCGGTCACGGCCGGCCGCCTGGCGAAGGCCCTCGGGACCGGTGACGACGCCGCGGGCATCGCGCGGGTCCTGGCCGTCCACCCGTCGTTCCAACCGACCGATTACATCGACGCCCGCGTGGACCTCGTCGACGACACCATCGTGCGCCTCGGGTTCGGCGACTCGGCGATCTTCGCGGAACAGGACGGGCTGACCTGGTTCGCGGGCATCGAGGAGCCGGGTGACCGGGCCGTCGACGCCCTCGTCCGGGGCATCAACCCGCGCGCCCGGGCCGAGCGGGTCGAGCCGACCGGCGACGAGCGACTGGCCTTCGTCATCACCGTCGACGCCGCCGCCGAACCCCGGGTCGAGGAACCCGAGACCTCGTTGGCCCGGTTCAGCACCGCCGCCACCTTCGAGTTCTCCTGACCCCACCGTTCTCGTACGAGACCCGCACGCCAGGGCGTGCGGAGCGCGCGGCGAAATACGCGCGGAGCGACGCGAGCGACCGGCCCGGAGGGGCCGGTCGACTCCCCGGTCACCGGTAGTCGGGGAGGTACTCCTCCTCGGCGTCGAACAGGTCGAGGACCATGGCCCGGATCTGGGCCGGGTTGCACACGGCCGCGGTGAGCGGATCGAGCGTGACCGCCAGGATCGCCGCCTCCTTGGACCGTTCGATGGCGGCGGTCGCGGCGAGGTCGTAGGTCGGCATGTTCGACGCGCACACGGCCGCCATCTGAGTGGGGAGCCGACCGAAGCGCGTCGGGCGCGCCCCGGCCCGATCGATCATGGTCGCAACCTCGACGATGCCGTCGTGCGCGAGGTTGTCGATGAGGCCGCCGCGGTTGGGCACGTTGGCGTTGATCGAATACGGGACGTTCTTCTCGCGCGCCTCGATGATCCAACTCGCGTACTCCCACGACCGCTTGGCGGGGAGCGTCTCGTCGCCCGCGAGCATCCGGTCGCGCTGTGCGTCGGCGTTGACGCGCCACTGCGGCCAGTTCGTCGCGTAGAAGGCCGACTCCCCGTCGTACTCCGGACCGCAGTACTGCGCCTGCGTCTCGGGGTTGGTGCGGTAGTACGGCAGGTACTCGGACAGGTGCCCGCTGCTCTCGGTGATGAACGCGCCGAAGTGCACCATCATGTCCTTGCGGACGAGGTCGCCGGCATCCCACTCCGCGACCGGAGCCCCGGCGAGGTCCTGCCGAGCCCGCGCCATCAGCGCCGGATAGAGATCGACACCATCGTGCTCCAACCGCGTGAACCACGCGAGGTGATTGATCCCCGCGCATTCCCACGTGAGGTCACGCCACGGGATCTCGGCCCGCGCCGCGAGCACCCGACTCGTCGCCTGCACCGAGTGACACAGACCGAGCACCGTCACCGACGACGTGCGCGCTGCGGCCAGACACATCATGCTCATCGGGTTGGTGTAGTTGAGGACGATTGCTCGCGGGCAGAGCCGTTCCACGTCGGCCAACACCTCGAGCCAGACCGGGATCGTGCGCAGCCCCTTGAACACTCCCCCCGGGCCGATGGTGTCGCCGATGCACTGGTCGACGCCGTAGGCCGCGGGGATGTCGTTGTCGAAGCCGACGCAGTCGACGCCGGAGACCTCGATGCAGTTCACGAGGTAGTCGGTGCCGGGCAGGAGCGCGCACCGATCCACGTCGGCCACGACCTCCCACCGGTCCGCCACGCCGTGCTCGGCCGCGAGCCGTTCGACGAGGTCGGCCATCGTCCCCAGGCGGGCCTGGTCGATGTCGACGAGGTTGATCGTGCCGCCGGCGTTGTCCGGGATGAGGAACAGGTCCTTGGCCAGCTCCGGGGTGAACATGCTCCCGGCCCCGAGCATCGTGACCGTGATCGGCCGCGGCATGGCGCCCGGAAGCCCCCGACGTTCGGACTGCTGGATATGGGCCTGATGCCCCGAGGTCGTCACCGATGTCATGGAGTGAGAATCCCACACCGAGACTTTTGACAGTTGGACTGACAGTAGTTAGGTTCCCCGCCCAGTCGCCGGGGAAAGGCCGCGCCATGAAGCAGTACGAGCAGTTCGAAGGCACGATCGGGCGGACACTCGCCGACTCCACGCCGTGGTTCGCCGAACCGGCGAGTGCCGGTGCCGACGCCCCGAACGTGGTCGTCATCCTCATCGACGATCTCGGGTTCTCCCACTTCGGTTGCTACGGCTCGGACATCGACACCCCGAACATCGACCGCCTCGCGGCGGGCGGGTTGCAGTACACGAACTTCCACGTGACGCCGTTGTGCTCCCCCACGCGTGCCTCGCTGCTCACCGGCCGCAACCACCACGAGGTGGGCATGCGCGGTGTCAGCAACTGGAACACCGGCTTCCCCCACATGACCGGCCACATCTCGCCGCACGCCGCGACCGTGGCCGAGGTACTGCGCGACGAGGGGTACGCCACGTTCGCCCTCGGCAAGTGGCACCTGTGCCAGATGGAACACGCGTGCGCGGCCGGTCCGTTCGACCACTGGCCGTGCCAACGCGGCTTCGACCGCTTCTACGGCTTCCTCGACGGTGAGACCGACCAGTTCCACCCGGAACTCGTCGCCGACAACCACTTCATCGATCCCCCGAAATCGGTCGAGGACGGGTACCACCTGTCCGAGGACCTCGTCGACCAGGCCATCCGGATGATCTCGGACACGAAGGGCATCCGACCCGACAAACCGTTCTTCGCGTACCTCGCGTTCGGCGCGATGCACGCGCCGCACCAGGCACCGGCTGAGTACCTCGAGAAGTACCGGGGCAGGTTCGACGAGGGGTGGGACGTCGCCCGCGAACGCTGGTTCTCGAAGCAGAAGGAACTCGGCCTCGTCCCGCCGGACACGGACCTCGCGCCGCGCAACCCCGGCGTCGAAGCGTGGGACGATCTCTCGGACAACGGCCGCAAGCTCGCCGCCCGCCTGCAGGAGGCGTTCGCCGGATTCCTCGACCACACCGACGCCCAGATCGGCCGGTTCGTCTCCTACCTCGACGATCTCGGGGAACTCGACAACACGATGATCGTGCTGCTCTCCGACAACGGCGCGTCGCAGGAGGGCGGTCCGTTCGGCGTGCTCCACGAGTGGAAGTTCTTCAACTTCATCATCGAGACGCCCGACGAGGCGATCCACCGCCTCGACGACATCGGCGGTCCGAACAGTCACAGCAACTACCCGTGGGGTTGGGCCCAGGCCGGCAACACGCCGTTCAAGTGGTACAAGCAGAACACCCACGAAGGCGGGGTGCACGTGCCGTGCATCGTCCATTGGCCCGAGCGTCTCGAACGCACCGGTGAACTGCGCCACCAGTTCCATCACGTGAGCGACATCGTGCCGACGATCTACGAGACGCTCGGCGTCACCCCGCCGGAGACCTACCGCGGCTCCGAGCAGATGCCGGTCACCGGCACGTCGATGGCGTCATCGTTTTCGGCCGCGCCGGACGCGCCGGGCGCGAAGACCGTGCAGTACTTCGAGATGATGGGACATCGTGGCATCTGGGCCGACGGGTGGAAAGCCGTCACCCGCCACATCGCCGGTGTGCCTTTCGACGACGACCAGTGGGAGCTGTACCACGTGGAGGTCGATCGTTCGGAGTGTCACGACCTCGCGGCTTCCGAGCCCGAACGCCTCGCGGCGATGATCGATCTCTGGTGGCAGCAGGCCGACGCGCACGGTGTGCTCCCGCTCGACGACCGCACCATCGAACTCTTCGGCGCCCGCTTCCGTGACGGCTCCCCCCACCGCACGGACAAGCACTACACCTACCGGCCGCCGATGTCGTCCATGCCCGCGCAGGTCGGCGCACAGATCGGCGGCCGCAGCTGGGATCTCGACGCGCAGATCGAGCGCGCCGACGGCGAGAACGGTGTGCTCTACGCGACCGGTACCGGCAACTCGGGCGTCGCGGTGTTCGTCCAGGACGACCGACTGGTGCTCGATTACAACGAGTTCGGCACCCACCACGTCGTGACCTCGGATCGCCCGGTACCCACCGGGGCCTCGACGGTCGGAGTCCGGTTCCGCCGAGCCGAGGGCAAGACCGGCCACGCCACGCTGGTGATCGACGGTGCGCCGTGCGGCGAACTCGCCGTGCCGTTCGTGATGAACATCATCTCGAGCATCGGTCCGAGCGTCGGCCACGACCACGGCTCACCGGTGAGCGCCCGCTACTCGGACTCGTTCCCGTTCGCGGGCACGCTGCACCGGGTGGACATCCAGCTCGTGTCGAAAGCCGACGCCGCCGCGACCGCGAGCGACGAACGCGCCGCCATGGGACGGCAGTAGTGGCGTCGGTGCGGCGTCAGCTCATCTTCGAACACTCCGCCGACGACGTCTGGGCGGTGCTCGGCGACCCGACCACGATCCGCGACTGGTTCCCCGGCGTGGCCGACGCGTCCGTCGACGGCACGACCCGGGTGATCACCACGGTGACCGGTCTGCCGATGCCGGAGGAGATCGTCACGAACGACGCGATCCAGCGGCGGTTCCAGTACCGGCTGACGACACCGATCATCCGGAACCACCTCGGCACGATCGACGTGTTCGACCTCGGCGGCGGCCGGTCACTCGTGTCGTACGCCACCGACTGCGAGCCGGACGCACTCGCACTGATGATCGGGGGCGCAACCGGCAACGCCCTCCACGAACTCCGCCGGCAGTTGGACCTCCGAGGTGACCCGAATGGGTAG
The DNA here is from genome assembly GCA_964544295.1 of uncultured Bifidobacteriaceae bacterium. GTDB lineage: Bacteria > Actinomycetota > Acidimicrobiia > IMCC26256 > JAENVU01 > JAENVU01. Next base: position 3,538 of record CAZJBJ010000144.1, on the reverse strand, counting down.
GAAGATTCTCTTCGTCACGACCGATCAGCAGCGGTACGACACGCTCGGCTGCAACGGTGGGCGGGTCGGGCGTACCCCGGTCATCGACGCGCTCGCCGCGCAGGGCATCCGCTACGAGCGGGCGATCCCCCAGTCGGTCGTGTGCATGCCGTCGCGGTCCACGATGTTGACCGGCCAGCATCCGACCACGCACGGCGTGTGGATGAACGGCGTGCCGCTCCCCGTCGACGCGCCGTCGGTCGCGGCCGACCTGCATCGGCACGGCTACCGCACCGCGCTCATCGGCAAGGCGCACTTCGAACCGTTCATGGACGCGTTCGGTCGGTTCACCGAGAACCTGCTGGCGCGCTCGGGCGAGGAAACCGCCCAGCGACCGTGGGCCGACGGGAGTGTCGGACCCCACCGCGGCTTCGACCACCTCGAGTTCGCGACGCACGGCGCAGCCGGGATGCTGCACTACGCGCAGTGGCTCCAGACCACCCACCCCGAAGCGATGGGGATGTTCTACGCGGCGGTCGACGGCAGCTTCAACGTCAGTGCACTCGGCGGTGGCGACACCGACGCGCCGCAGGTGAAGGCCAACCCCGTGCCGCGCGAGTGGTACCACACCGACTGGGTGGCCGATCGGACGATCGCCTGGCTCGACGGCCTCGACACCGCCGACGACTGGTTCTGCTGGATGAGCTTCCCCGACCCCCATCACCCGTGGGATCCCCCCGAGTCCGAGATGGGTCGCATCAACTGGCGCGACGTGCCGCTCCCGGCCGGCTATCCCGAGACCGCGGCCGAGCGGGAAGGCATCCTCGACGGCAAGCCGCGGCATTGGCGCATGTGGTACGACGGCGAACTCGTCTCCAACTTCGAGGCCCCCAAGGAGTGGGTGCCGGCCACGATGACCGCCGACCAGGTGCGCGAGATCAACGCCCGCAACGCGGTCGAATGCGAGTTGATCGACGAGGCCCTCGGCCGCGTCCTGCGCGCGATCGACGCGCGGGGATGGACCGACGACGTCGACATCATCTTCACCACCGATCACGGCGAGTTGCAGGGCGATTACGGCCTCATGTTCAAGGGTCCGTACCACACCGACGGGCTGATGCGACTGCCGCTGATCTGGCGACCGGCGCCCGCCGCGTCGGTTGCGCCCGCGGTCGTGACCGCCCCCGTCGGCCTGATCGAACTCGCGCCGACGTTCTGCGCGATCGCCGGAATCGACGCGCCCGACTATCTCCAGGCGAGCGCGCTCCCGGTCGACGATGCCGATGCGGTCGCGCGGGGTAAGGAACGCGTGCTCACCGAGTGGGACAGCGAACTGTTCGGCGTCGGCGTCCACCTACGCACCATCACGCGCGACGGCTGGGTGTGCACCGCGTACCGTCCCGGCTACGTGCACGACGGCACCGAGGGCGAGTTGTACGACCTCGCCGCCGATCCGCTCCAGCGGGACAACCGGTGGAACGATCCGGCGGTCGCGGCCCTTCAGTCGGATCTGGTCGCGGACCTGTGGGACCACCAACCGCCCGCCCACGACCCCCGCCTCGACGTCGAAGCACCCGTGTAACCGAACGTGCGTCAATAACCCCGGCAAACGGCCGGGTTACTGACGCAAGTTCGGGGGTGGAGGACGGGTCGGACGGGGGCTTGGTTGCGCGAGGATCAACCCGTGAGCAACCCACCCGACATCCCGTCCCGGCTGCGGCCGAGGCGGACCATCACCGGGATGTCGGCGGTGCTGGTGCCCTACACGGCCGAACACCAGATCGACTGGCCCGCGGTGGAGGCCCACGTGGCCCGCACGCACGCGGCCGGCCTGACCCCCGCGGTCAACATGGACACCGGCTACGTCCAGCTCCTCGCCGAGGCCGACAAGGCCAAGGTGCTCGACATCGCGGCGTCGGTCACCGGCGGTGACTTCGTCGCCGGCGCCTTCGTCCCCGACACCACGGGCTCCCCCTTCGACCTCGACGCGTACCGGCGAGCGGCCGACGCGATCGCGGCGCGCGGCGGCACCCCCGTCATCTTCCCGTCGTACGGACTCAACGAGCTCGACGACGACGGATGGGTTGCCGCCCATCGGTCCCTCGCGCAGCACCTCGACCGGTTCATCGGGTTCGAGCTCGGCGCGATGTTCGTGCCGTACGGTCGTATCGCGTCGCTCGACGCGTACCGCGCCCTCATGGACATCCCCCAGTGCATCGGGGCGAAACACTCGTCGCTGAGCCGCCAACTCGAGTGGGACCGCCTCGCGGCGCGGGACGCCCAGCGTGAGGACTTCCTCGTCTTCACCGGCAACGATCTCGCGATCGACATGGTGATGTACGGGTCCGACTACCTGCTCGGCCTGTCCACGTTCGCGCCGGTCGAGTTCGCCCTCCGCGATCGGATGTGGGAGACGGGCGATCCGCGGTTCTACGAACTCAACGATCTCCTTCAGTATCTCGGTGCGTTCACATTTCGCGACCCGGTGCCCGGGTACCGGCACGACGCGGCGATGGTCTACGAACTGCGCGGGTGGGCGAGCACCGACATCACCCCCGCGGGTGCGCCCCGACGGCCCGACAGCGATCGGGCCGTGCTCGCCGCCATCCTCGATCGACTGGCCGAGTACGCGTGAGGTACACCCAGGTCAAGAAGCTCGACTCGGTCAACCGGCTGCGCGCGCATCTGGCCGAGCTCGGCGTCGAGATCCCGATCGACGCGCAGGTCGATCCCGCCGGGGCCCTGAGCCGGCCGGTCACCATCCGCGACGCGAGCGTGGGCGAACTCACCGCCCCGAACCGGTTCGCGATCCTGCCGATGGAAGGGTGGGACGGCACGACCGACGGCCGCCCCACGGACCTCGTCCGGCGCCGGTGGCAGCGCATCGGCGCGAGCGGCGCGGGGCTGGCCTGGTGCGAGGCGACCGCGGTGGATCCCGACGGACGGGCGAACCCGAACCAGCTCGTCCTCACGACCGAGACCGTCGACGAGTTCGCCGAACTGCGCCAGCTCCTCGCGCCCGATCAGGTGACCGGACTCCAGCTCACCCACTCGGGCCGCTGGTCCCGCCCCTTCGCCTCGCCCGCGCCGCGCATCGCGTATCGCCACCCGCTCCTCGACGAGCGCGTCGGAGCCGGTGATGCCGAGCTCCTCTCCGACTCCGAGCTCGACACGTTGGCCGTGCGCTACGTCGACGCCGCGGTCCTCGCACACCGGGCGGGCTTCGACTTCGTCGACGTGAAGCACTGCCACGGCTACCTGTTGCACGAGCTTCTGAGCGGCTACGAGCGGCCCGGCCGCTACGGCGGCGACCTCGTCGGGCGCACCCGCTTCCTGCGTACCGTCGTCACGGGCATTCGTGAGCGAGCGCCGCGCCTCGCGATCGCCGTCCGGCTGTCCGCGTTCGACCTGATGCCCTACACCGCGGGTGCCGACGGCGCGGGTGAGCCCGCGAGCAACTCCGCCGTGTACCCGTACGCGTTCGGAGGCGACGGCACCGGCCTCGGCATCGACCTCACCGAGACCCATGCGTTCGCGGACCTGCTCACCGAGCTCGGCG
>CAZJBJ010000143.1:0-9195 GCA_964544295.1 uncultured Bifidobacteriaceae bacterium | reverse complement strand
GATCGTGCCCGCGGTGACCACCGTGCCGCTGTAGACCTTGATGCCCAACCGCTGGGCTGCGGAATCGCGCCCGTTGCGAGAGGAGGCTGCGCCCTTCTTCTTCGACATGGATCAGCCCTTCGTAATCGCGGTGATCTCGATCGTCGTGTAGTGCTGACGGTGACCCCAGCGCCGACGATTGTTGGATTTGTTCTTGTAGAGGAACCCGTCGATCTTCGGGCCCTTCGCCGCGCCGACGACCTTCGCCGTCACGCTCGACCCGCCCAGCTGCGCGGGTGTGGCCAGGACGGTGTCACCGTCGACCACGAGAACGGGCCGGAGCTCGACGTCACCCGCGTCGACGCCGAGGCGTTCGACGTCGAGCTGCTGACCAGCTTCGACTTTGTACTGCTTGCCACCGGTGGCGATCACTGCGTACATGGCGCGTAGGAACCTCGAGATCTGCGGGAGAACAGTGCGAGATTACAGCATGGCCTCGTCGACCACGAAACCACGGCCGCCACAGACCGAACAGGTCTCCGAGAAGGCCTCCACCAGCCCCTCCGAGATGCGTTTCCGGGTCATTTCGACCAGTCCGAGCTCCGAGATCTCGAAGACCTGGGTCCGGGTCTTGTCCCGGGCCAGCGCCTCCCGCAGCCCCTTGACCACGGCATCCCGGTTCTTCTTGATCTCCATGTCGACGAAGTCGATCACGATGATCCCGCCGATGTCACGGAGCCGGAGCTGACGGGCGACCTCGTCGGCCGCCTCGAGATTGTTGGCGAAGACGGTGTCCTCGAGGTTCGACTTCCCGACGTTCTTGCCGGTGTTGACGTCCACCACAGTGAGCGCCTCGGTCCGCTCGATGATGAGCGAGCCGCCGGACGGGAGCCACACCTTGCGATCCAGCGCCTTGTGCAGCTGCTCGTGGATGTGGAACCGCTCGAAGATCGGCAGGTCCTCGTCCTCGTAACGCTCGACCCGTTCGGACAGCTCGGGCGCGATGGCGTCGACGTAGGCCTTGACTTCTGTGTAGATCTCGTCGTCGTCGATGACGACGGACCGGTACTCCTTGGTGAACTCCTCGCGGATGACCCGCACGACGAGCGGTGGTTCGCGGTAGAGGAGCGTGCCCGCCTTCGATCGCTCCGCCAGCGCCGAGATCTGCCGCCATTGGTCCTGGAGCCGGGCGAGGTCACGAGCCAACTCGTCGGCGGTGGCACCTTCGGCCGCGGTCCGCACGATGAGACCGGCGTCGGTCGGTCGGATGCCTTCGAGCACCTTGCGGAGTCGCTTGCGCTCGTCGTCGGGCAACCGCTTCGAGATGCCGTAGGTGGTCGGCTGGTTCGGCACCATCACCACGAACCGACCGGCGAGGCTGACGTCCTGGGTCAGGCGCGCCCCCTTGTGGGCGATCGGGTTCTTGGTGACCTGGACCAGGATCGCCTGGCCGTTCTTCAACACCTTCTCGATCTTCGGCGGCCCGCCACCGTCGCTGTCGACGTCACTCGCGTCGAACTGCACGTCACGTTGGTAGATGACGCCGTTCTTCGGGGTTCCGATGTCGACGAAGGCCGCCTCCATCCCCGGCAGCACGTTCTGGACCTTCCCCAGGTAGATGTTGCCGTCGATCGAGGTCGCGTCGTCCTCCGGTCGACTCACGTAGTGCTCGACCAGCGACCGGCCTTCGAGGACCCCCATCTGGATGGTCCGATCCGCGCCGACGTGCACGATCATCTGGTACCGACCGGTCGGGCGACCCTTGCGGGTCCGGCCGCGTCGGCGCTCGAGGGTCTCCTCGTCGAGGTCGTCGAGCACGGAACCGTCGTCGTCGGGGATGGCCGCCGTCACCACGGGCGCACGCTGACCGCCTCGCCCGTTGCCGCCGCCTCCCCCACCGTTGGCGCCGCGACCGTCGCCGTTGCCGTTGCCCGATCCGGTACCGCCCGCACCGGCACCGCCGCCGGATCCCGACCGCGAGCGGTTCCGCCCACCCCGCCGACGGCGACGCTTCGCGCCGCCACCACCGGTTCCGCCTTCGCCCGACTCACCGCCGCCGCTCCCGCTTCGCGGCGGTGGCGCGGTCGGCGTCGGGGCCGGGCGACTGTCCCCGATCTTGGGTCGGGCCACGGTCTCGGCGCGCGGTTCGGTGAGACCGGCCTCCTCGCGGGCCTCGGCACCGACGTCCTCGGTCGTCAACCCGCGGTCGGAGGCGGCGCGTTCGTTGTGGCCGCGCCGGTCGTCGTCACCGTCACCACGTGTACTCGGAGCCGATCGGCCGTTGCTCGCACCCCCACCATTCGGCCCGCCGCTACCAGCGCCGCCGCCGTTCGCGCCGGCGCTGTTCGTTCCCCCGGTGCCAGTGCCCGCTGGCCGCTTGCGATTCCGGCCACCGCGCGATCCGCGGCGCCGGCGCCGGGCCGCAGCCGTGCCGTCGCCACCCGCGGCGCCGGTCGGACCATCCCCCGCGTCGGAACTCGCCCCATCGGAACTCGAGGAACGAGTCTCGGCCGGCGCGTCGGCGCGCTCGGTGGAAGCGGGTCGGGGTTCGCGGATCGGGGTCGTACTCGGGGTTGGTTCAGGCGGAGGGGTGGTGCCCCGCGTGGGTTCCGGGACCGGAGCGGTCCCCTGGGTGTCGTCGGACATCGATGCCTTCTCTCATGACGCGCGCGCCTCGAGGGCGATGCGCGGGTCGGCGGTGAGCGGATCCAACCGCTCGCCGTCGCGCTCAATCCACTGCCGAGTCCGGCGGACCCGACCTTCACAAAACTCTTGACCGAGAACTGCGACCAGTTCGGCCGGCCGCACGCTGGTCGGGCGCGTCGACAACTCGACCGCCGTCAGCGTTCCCTGCTCACTCGCACCCAGGACGTCGATCCGTCGAATGACCGAGCGGATGTCCTCATGGGTGGTCTTGCCTTTGCGGACCCGCTCCACCACGAGGGTGTCCGAGCCCAATACCGCATCGACGCGCGTCGCCACCAGTTCGGGACTCGCGTCGACATTTCCAGATGCGGGTACTCCAGCTTCGAGGCCGGGACCCGGGATCACCTCGATCGACCATTCGACCGCGGTGACCGCTTCCTGCAACGCCATGGCCCGATCGGCCAGGGCCACGACGTCGAACACTTCCAGACCTTCGGGCAGCGCAGCCGACAGCGCGGCGGCCAACGGCTCGACCGCGACCGGCTCGGCGAGCTCGAGGTCGAGATACTCGGCATCGGACTCGTGTCCGACCGAGAGCGCCAGCCCGAAGCTCACCTTCGGACGGGGCGAGAACCCCAGCGTGAACGCCAGGGGAAGTTGCTCGATCCGGAACGCCCGCTCGAACGCGCGCGCGACATCCCGGTGGGAGATGAACCGGACCTTGCCCCGCTTCGTGAACGCGATCCGAATCGGAAACCCCGCGTCACCCCTCATGAATTCCCCGCCCGGGTGGGGCCGAGGAGGACGGGGACGGCGCCGCCGGTCGAGAGGTCCTGACCGGTGCCCTGACTGCCGCCCGCCGGTGGCACGGCCGCGGCCACCACGTGTTCGAGGGCGTAGTCGGTGCACACCCCGCAGTCGTAGCACGGCGTCCACCGACAATCGGGGAGCCCGTGCGCCGCGAGCGACGATTGCCAGTCCTGCCAGAGGAAATCCCGGTGCAGACCGGCGGCGATGTGGTCCCACGGCAGCACCTCGTCCTCGGTGCGGTGCCGGGTGACGTACCAGTCCGGGTCGAGCCCTTCGGCGGCCATGGCGTCGGTCCAGCGGCCGAGTTGGAAATGCTCCGACCATTCCTGGAACGTCCCGCCCGCTCGCCAGACCCGTTCGATGACCGCGCCGATGCGACGGTCGCCGCGCGACGCGATCCCCTCGGCGAAGGTGGCTTCCGGGTCGTGCCAGCGCACCTGGGCCGCGGTCTTGCGCAGGTCGTCACGCAGCATCGTGATCTTGCGGTGCAACTCCGCGGTGCCGTTCTGACCGAACCACTGGAAGGGCGTGTGCGCCTTGGGCACGAACCCGCCGACCGACACCGTGCAACTCGCCTGCTTGGTGTGCTGCTTGCCGATCTTGACGACGTTGCGCGCCAGTTCGGCGATCCCGAGGGTGTCCTCGTCCATCTCGGTCGGCAGACCCACGAGGAAGTACAGCTTCACGCGCCGCCAACCCTGTGAATACGCGCCTTCGACCGCGGCGTAGAGGTCCTCTTCGGTGATCAGCTTGTTGATGACCTGGCGCAGTCGCCAGGAGCCGCCTTCGGGGGCGAAGGTCAGCCCGGTCCGACGCACCTTCTGGATCTCGCTCGCGATGCCGACCGTGAAGGCATCGACCCGCAGCGACGGCAGCGACACGCCGACGTTGCCGCAGCCGATCTGATCGCTCACCAGGTCCGAGACCAACGCGTCGATACCGCTGAAGTCGGCACTGGACAGCGAGGTGAGCGCGACCTCGTCGTACCCGGTGCGGGCGAGCCCGGCCTCGACCATCGCGCGCACCTGCTCGGCCGGTCGCTCCCGGACCGGTCGGGTGATCATCCCGGCCTGACAGAACCGACAGCCGCGGGTACAGCCGCGGAACAACTCGACGTTGAGCCGGTCGTGCACCACCTCGATGAGCGGGACGAGTGGCTCTTTCGGGTAGGGCCAGTCGCCGAGGTCGGCGATGGTTCGCTTGTCGACCACCGCGGGAACGTCGGCGAACCTCGGCGTGACCGACCGCAACGCCGGCCCGTCGTACTCGACGTCGTACATCGACGGGACGTAGACGCCCGGTACCGCGGCGAGCGCCCGGAGCATGCCCGCTCGGCCCCCCGGTCGGCCGGCGCGCTTCCAGTCCCCGATGCACTCGGTCATCTCCCCGACCGGCTCCTCGCCGTCGCCGATGACGAACGCGTCGACGAAATCAGCCATCGGCTCGGGGTTGAAGGTGCAGTGGCCACCGGCGACGACGACCGGATCCTCGTCGTCGCGCTGCGTTCCCCGGACCGGAATGCCGGCGAGGTCGAGGCACTCCAACAGGTTCGTGTAGACGAGTTCCGCCGACAGGTTGAAGGCCACCACGTCGAAATCGGCGGCGGGGCGGTGGGTGTCGACCGAGAAGAGCGGTACCGCGTGCTCCCGCAACGCGGCCGCGAGGTCCAGCCACGGCGCGTAGGAACGCTCGGCCGCGGCGTCGGGCCGTTCGTTCAGGATCTCGTAGAGGATCTGCAGCCCTTGGTTGGGCAGCCCGATTTCGTAGGTGTCCGGGTAGACGAGCAGCCAGGACACTGCGCCCGGCCCGTGGTGGGGAGTCCGGCTGCCGCGCTCCATCCCGATGTACCGGGCGGGCTTCTCGACCCCGGCCAGAAGCGGTTCGATCCGCGGCCAGAGACTGGTCATGACGGGCCGATCCTACTCGGCCCGGTTCACGTGGTCGTCGTCGTGGAGGCCGTCGTGGTCGTCGTCGTGGTCGTCGAGGTGGAAGTGGACGACGTGGTCGACGTGCTGGGCGGCACCGTCGGCGGCACCGTGGGGGGCACGGTCGGGGGCGGCGGAGGCGGCGGGGCGTCCGAGAACGGCGCCGGGACCCGGGGCCCGTTCAGCACGTACACCGGTGTTCCCACCGGCAGCGACGCGTAGATCCAGTCGGCCGAGGTCATCGGCACTCGCACGCACCCGTGGGAGGCCGGGCCACCCGGCACCGACAGCGCACCGTGGATCGCGATGTTCCCGTTGAAGTACGACGGCTTGTACAGCTTGCCGAGGTCACCGGTCTGCCAGCCGCCGACCTTGCCCGAGACCCGGAACGAACCACCCGGGGTCACCGCGGTGGCGCAGCGGCCCTTCACGCAGAACCGTTCGCCGCTACCGGTCGAGACCGACACGATCCGGTAGAGGCTGCCACCCTTGTAGAAGAACAACACCTGCCGGGCGACGTCGACCTCGACCCGGTTCGAGCCGCCGCCGCTCACCGAGGGACCCGGGATCACCGGGTTCGCGAGCTTGGCGCGGGTCGCGGCGCCGGCCACGCCGTCACGGCCGAGACCGTTGACCTTCTGGAACGCCATCACCGCGTGCGTGGTCGCCGCGCTGTACTGGCCATCGGGGCTCACGTCGTAGTGGAGTTCGGCGAGGCGCTGCTGGAGTGCGCTCACCTCGGGGCCGGAGTCACCCGGACGCAGGCCGTCGAAGGGGACGGTCGTCGTGGTCGTGGAGCTGGTCGAGGTGGTCGAGGACGTCGACGTACTCGACGAGGTCGTGGTGCGGCGCACCTTGCGGTCCGCGCTTGTGCGTTCGGTCGCACCGTCGGTGCCGCCACTCGAACACGAAGCGAGCGCGAAGGCCACGACGACGCTTCCCATCAGGACCCTGCCGCGGGGCGACCTCAACTGAACCTCCTCATGTGCACATTGGCCACCAGGCCGATGCACGCGAACGACACGATGATGGACGATCCTCCGTAGCTCATGAACGGGAGCGGGATGCCGGTCACCGGCATGATGCCGGTCGCCATTCCCACGTTCTCGAACACCTGGGCCACGAACATCGCCAGGACTCCCATACAGCACAGCGCCCCGAACGGATCCTGGGCGAGCCGCGCGGCACGGGAAGTTCGCCACACGATAATCGCGAAGAGGGCCAGAACCCCGGCACCGCCGACGAAGCCGAGCTCCTCCCCCACGGCCGTGAAGATGAAGTCCGTGTGCTGTTCGGGCACGTGCTGCCCGTTCGTCTGGGATCCGCCGAACAGTCCCTTGCCGGTGAGTCCGCCCGTACCGATCGCGATCTGGGACTGCTCCTGGTTGTACTTCGACTGTTCCGACGCGCCCTTCACGTTGGCGAACGACTGCAATCGGTCGATCTGGTACTGGTCGAGCACGCCCGCCTGGACCGCGACGACGGCGAACGTGAACCCGAGGAGCACGAGCACCACGAGATGGCGCGCCCGCGCGCCGGCCATCGTGAGGATGGTGAAGGCCATCGCCATGAGGACGACGTTGGTCCCCAGGTCGGGCTGGAGCATGATCAGGCCCATCGGCACCGCGCAGATCACGAGCGAGATGATCAGCCGTTGGCCGCTCAGCTCCTCCCGATGGCGGGTGCAGTACGCGGCGAGGACCAGCGTGAGAAAGATCTTCGCGAACTCCCCGGGCTGGACCTGGAAGGGCCCGATGTCGAACCGGGCCTGGGCCCCCTTGACGTCGACACCGAACTTCAGCACCGCCACCAGCATCAGCACCGTGACGCCGTACCCGAGCAGCGACAGTTCGCGCAGGCGCCGGTAGTCGATCAGCATGAGCCCCACCATCGCGGCGAGGCCGATGACGATCGCGATGACCTGGCGCTTGACGAAGAACATCGGATCGAGGTTGGCGTCCTCCAGGACCCGGTGCGTCGACGCGTAGACCATCAGCAGCCCCAACCCGCCGAGCAGGACCGGCGCCCCGAAGAGCAAGGGGTCGAGATGCCGCAGGGGCGACTCTCCCCACTTCGACCGTCGCTCCGCCGCGATGAGCGCCATCGGTCAGTTCCCCGTCGGCGGTGCCACGTTGCGGACCGGTCCGACGGGCAGGTCGTTCAGTTGCTCCATGATCGCCCGGGCGATCGGCGCCGCCGTCTGCGCGCCGTATCCACCCTCTTCGACCACCACGAGCACCACGTACCGGGGCTGCGCGGCCGGCGTCATCCCGACGAACCACGAGGGGTTCTGCTTGCCCTGGACCTGCGCGGTGCCGGTCTTGCCCGCCGCGAGCCCGGTGGGGAAGCCGGCGAACGCGCCGTTGGCCGTGCCCTTGGCGTTCTCGACGACCGCGGTGAATCCGTTCATCAGCGCCTCCCGCTCGGGGATCGCCACCGTGCCCAGCTTGATCGGATCGAGATCCCGCACCTTCTTGGCCGCGAGGTCCTTCGGATCGGTGGGGTCGACCCCGGCCCGGAAGATCGCGTCCACCAGCCGCGGCGAGTACCGGGTCCCGCCGTCCGCCAACGTCAGGTAGGCCGACGCCATCTGCACCGGCGTGACCAACATGTCGCCCTGGCCGATCGAGGACAGGATGTTGTCGCCCGGCAGCCACTCGGGGTACGGAAACGCCGCCGGGTTCTTGTCGTGGATCGACTGCTTCCATTTGGCGTCGGGCACCCGACCGACCGACTCCGAGGGCAACGCGATCCCGGTGGCCGCGCCGAATCCCAGATCCCGCGCCGTCTCCTGGAGTGCGTTCCCGCTCGGATCGCCGTGCTTCTGGCGGAAGTAGAGATCCCCGCCGATCTTGTAGAAGTACACGTCGCTCGAGACCGCGAGGGCCCGGGCCAGATCGACCCGACCGTTCGCCCCCTCCCCCGTGAAGGGGTGGTCGGGATCGGTCGGGTACGCGTACTTCGCGTTGTCGAGGATCGTGGTGTTGGCGTTGATCACGTTGGCCCGCAACCCGGCGATCGCGGTCACGAGCTTGAACGTCGATGCCGGGGCGTACATGCCCGACACGACCCGATCCACCAGGGGGAGGTTGTTGGCCGGGTCGCCGAGCCACTCCCACGTCGACTGCCGGATGCCGTTGACGAACTCGTTGGCGTTGAAGTCCGGCGCCGACGCCAACGCCCGGACCGAGCCGTCGGTGGTGTCGAGCACGATGGCGGCACCGGCGGGCGCCTTCAGCAACTCGAACTTCGCCTTGTTCGCAGGGTTCTTGACCTTGCGAGCCGCTTCGAGTCCTTGCTTGAGCGCGGACTCGGCGTTCTGTTGCATGCCGAGGTCGAGCGTGAGTCGCACATCGCGCCCGGACCGGGGCTGCTGTTTGCTCAACCGTCGGATCACGCGTCCGGACGCGTCGACCTCGACCCGCGTGACGCCGGGGCGGCCCCGCAGATCCGACTCGTAGGTGAGCTCGACACCGCTCTTCCCGATCTTGTCCCCGAGTTGGTAGGCGTTCGGGTCGACCTGGGCCTTGAGTTCGGTCTCGTTGATCTCGCCCAGATACCCGAGGACGTGGAACGCCGTCGCGTTGTTCACGTACTCGCGCACCGGGACCGTCGCGGCGCGCACGCCGGGGAACTCGGTGCGGTGTTCGGAGACGTACTGGAGTTGTTCGTAGGTCAGGTCGTCGGCGACCCGCACCGGCGTGTAGAGCGAGTTGCGGGGGTCGTTCAGACGCGCCCGGAGCTGTTTCGTCGTCTGGTCGAGCAGCGGCGACAGCTTGCGGACGACCGCGCGCTCCTGACGGTCCGAGATCGACCGGTCGATCGTGATGACGTT
>CAZJBJ010000142.1:0-9351 GCA_964544295.1 uncultured Bifidobacteriaceae bacterium | reverse complement strand
GGCGCGCCGATCCCCGAAGCCGACCGCCACGTCGAAGGCGGCCGAGGATCTCGTGATGGAGGCAGGCGACTTCGTGAACCTCCACGACATGACGCCGGTCCGCGGCTTCTTCGTGGCCAACCCGCTCGGCCACCTGAAGGAGACGCTCGCGGTCGCCAACTCGACCACCGGTGGGACCTACCCCGTCGGTACCGTCCTCCAACTCATCCCCACCGAGGTGATGGTGAAGCGCCGCGCCGGTTTCGATCCGGCGACGAAGGATTGGGAGTTCTTCGCACTCACGGTGGATGCCAACGGATCCAAGATCGCCGACCGCGGCAGCACCGAGGTCGTCAATCAGTTCGGCCTGCAGTGCTTCGCATGTCACGTCAAGGCCGACGAACGGTTCGACCTCGTCTGCGAGAAGGACCACGGGTGTGACCCGCTCCCGATCGGTGACGACGTGATCCACTCCGTCCAGGAGGCCGACCCCCGCCCACGCGCGAGCGGCAACTGACCGGCCGCGCTCACCACGACCGAAAGGACCCCATGAGCCATCGAGTCATCGTCTGGGGCACCGGCAACGTCGGGCGCCCGGCCATCCGCGCCGTCGCCGCGCATCGCGACCTCGAACTCGTCGGCGCCATCGTGGCCAACCCGGCCAAGGTCGGCACGGACGCCGGAGCCCTCGCCGGTATCGACGACCTGGGTGTGCCCGCCACGGATGACGTGACGATCGCGTTCGGCGACGACGTCGACGCGGTCGTCTACACCGCGACGGGCGACACCCGCCCCGACGACGCGCTGCACGATCTGGTGCGCTGCCTGGAAGCCGGCACGAACGTGGTCTCGACCTCCTTCTATCCGCTGCTCCACCCGGCGAGCGCGCCGCGCGAGCTCCTCGACGTGGTCGTCCCCGCGTGCACGGCGGGCAACGCGTCGGTGTTCGTGTCGGGCATCGACCCGGGGTGGGCGCTCGACATCCTCCCCGCCCTCGTGAGCGGTGTCGGCGCCGGGATCACCGAGGTCCGCGTGCAGGAGTTCTTCAACTATGCGCTCTACGACCAGCCCGAGGTCGTGCGGGAAGTCATCGGCTTCGGCGGCCCGATGGACCAGACGCCGCTCATGCTCCTCGACTTCTCCCTGGAAATGGTGTGGGCGCCGATGCTCCGGGTCCTCGCCGACTTCCTCGAGCTCGAGCTCGATGCGGTCACGACCCACGTCGAGCGCCGCCCGCTGGACCGCACCATCGAGGTCCCGGGGATGGGCACCTTCGCCGAGGGCACCCAGGGCGCGTTCCGCTTCGAGGTGCGCGGCATGGTCGGCGACCGCGCGCCCCTCGTCGTCGAACACGTCACCCGCATCGACGACGACTGCGCGCCGGACTGGCCGCAGTCGACCTCACCCGGCGGTGAACATCGGGTCGAACTGACGGGTCACCCGAACCTGACCGTCACCGTGCACGGCACCGAAGCCGGCGAACCCGGCGCGGCAGGTGGGGGCAACGCCAGCGCGGCCAACCGCATCGTCAACGCCATCCCGGCCGTGATCGCGGCACCACCCGGGCCGGTCAGCCCCGTCGATCTGCCGGCCATCACCGGGGCACGCCAACTCCGCCTCTGAGCCAGGCGTCACCGGGTCGTCCGGCGACGCGTCGAACGGACCCGTCAGACGTACAGGAACGGCGGGTCCTCGTCGAACAACAGTCCGGCGAGCCGGGCCATGCTCTTGCGCTGACTGACGACGTGGGCCGCGACCGTCGCCAGATCCCGCCGACGGCGTTCGAACGGTGAGCGGTGGTAGATCGCCTCGGCGCCGACGACCTCGGTGATGGCCTCGGCCACCTCGCGGGCGGCCTGCACGACGTGCACCATCATGATCCCGAGCGCCGCCCGCTCGGCGCGCGTCGGCTCGTCTCCGCCCTGCACGCGCGCCCAGAGTCGGGTGAGCACGTCGTCCTGGTACAGCCGGGCGGCGGCGACCTTGGCGGTCGACTCGGCCACCACGAGCTGCACCCGGTACTCGTCCTTCAACGGGGTCATCGCGGGCATCGACAGCTTCGTGCGTGCGACGACGAGGAAGTCGTCGATCATCCGCTGCGCACACCCGAGCGCCACCCCTGGCAGGTTGGCGAAGAAGAACCCGTGGTAGCCGTACAGCGGCTCGGTGCGCGTGCCGACCCGGAACGGATTGAATTGGCGACCATCGGGGACGAACACGTCGGTCGCCGAGTAGTCGTTGCTCCCGGAACCGGCCAGCCCGGTCGTGAACCACGTGTCCTCGATCACCACCTCGTCGCGTGGGAGCCAGACGACGGTGATCTCGGGAAGCCCGTCGGCACCGATGATCGGCGCGTCGTCATCGACGACGAGACAGCCACCCACGATCTGGTCGGCGTGGAGACACCCCGATCCGAACTGCCACCGTCCGGTCACCCGGAGCCCACCGTCGACCCGCCGGGCGCGCCCGACCGGATACAACAGCCCCGAGGTGAGCAGGTCCATCGTGGGGTAGAGCGACCGGGCGATCGGCTCGTCGAGTCGTGCCGCGTAGTGGCCGCTGTCCGAACAGATCATCGCGACCCAGGCGACCGACGCGTCGTGGTACGCCAGGATCTCGATCAGTCGAGCCTGATCCAGGATGTCCATCTCCGGGCCGCCCCAGTCACGCGGGAACGCGATCCGGAAGATCCCGGCATCGCGCATCGACTGGAGCAACGGCGCGGGCAGGCACCGGCCGGCCTCGATTTCGTCGGCCGCCGCCTCGATCTCGGGTCCCAAGGCCCGGGCCGCTTCGAGAATCTGTTCCGAGTCGAGCGTGGGCGTCTCCGGGTGGGTCATCGCCGTGAGTCTGCAACCCGCGGCCTCGACCCGCCAGTTCGGCTCAGGCGATCGGACCCGCCGAGAACGTGTGGAGCCCGGTCTCCGGTACCGGATCCGTCGGCGAACTGCGAACCGTGATCGTCCCGCCGGGCGCGACGTTCGGAGCGGCTCCGAACGCCTGCAGTGTCGTGGCCGGATCGGGTGCCCCGCCGGTCGCGTCGATGGACCAGGTGCGCAGGTCGGTGAACCGGGCGGAACCACCGGGCGGCAGGTGCGCGACGTACCAGCCTGCGACCCCGTGCACCGTCGGATCGACGGACAGGGTGCGCGTGCCCCCGTATCGGACGTCGCCCCACGCCGGCTCCGGCGAGTCCGCCGGCCACGCCTTCACGGTGATCTGGGCGCCGATGATCCGCGCACACAGGGTCCACGGGAACGGGCGCGGCGAGCCGTCGGGGAGGCGCAACACGGATCCGAGGTCGAAGCTCCCCGCCGGATGCAACGTCGACGTGCCGTCCCACCGGTGGACGTTGAAGATCCAGGTGGCACCGAACCACACGTTCTTGGTGACGGTGATCCCGGAGACGCCGCCGTTCGTGGCGCGTCGGAGTCGGAGCGCGACCCCCTCCTGCGCGTACCAGGCGCTCTCGCTCGCGAACGTCGCGCAGGACTGCTCGTCCTTGGGCAGTCGGACGGTTCCCGAGACGGGCCAGAACACGGTGCGCAGGTTCACGGACTGATCAACGGCCAGTGCGTTGGCGTCCATGGTGCCGACCGTGCCCTCGTAGGTGTAGGCGTCGGTGCCGTCCGGGGTCAGCACCGCGGTGCCGGACGGTGCGGTCGATCCGGTGATCGGATACGTCTGGGTGAGCATCGGCGTCACCACGAGAACGGCCGCGATCGCCGTCGACTGCGTCCATCGATGCGCACGACCCGATCTCGGTGTCCGAACTCGGCCTTCACGTCCAACGATCATGTGCCCTCCCAGCCGCCGCGAACCTACGCACACGATCGCGGCCGGGACAAGGGTCAATTCCGGGCGTTCCGGGGGTGATATCCGGTCTTTCCGCCTGCGCTCGGTTCCCGTACCATCACGGAATTCCGTCAATGGGGGTCGCATGTTCACTCACCTGAGAGTCCGGTCGGCACGACGGTGGACGATCGCGGTCGGGATCGTCGTCACGGTGGCGGCCGGCACCGCCGGCGCGGTGCTCCTCGAGGCGCCATCGCCCGTCGGAACTCCTCCATCCGAGATCACCCCGCTCGCGGCGACCCTGCTCAGTCCACCGCGGCCCGTCCTCGGCGACGATGACCGCCAACACCTCGCGTACGAGATCTTCGTGACCAATCCGACCTCGTCGTTGATGACGCTCGATCGCATCGAAGCGCTCGACGACACCACGGTCGTGGGCACGCTGACCGGCGCCGACCTCGACACCGCCATTCACCCCCTCGTCCCGAACAGCGCCAAGTCGCTGTCCCCCGCGCAGGTCTCCCGCGTGTTCCTCGACACGACCTTTCCCCGGCGCAGCCGGATCCCGCGCTCGCTCACGCACCGGTTCACCTTCACGTTGACGCCGACGGCCGGAGCACCCACGACGGCAACGGTCGTCTCGGCACCCACGGTCGTCGAACGTGACGATCCGGTCGAGATCGATCCTCCGCTCGCCGGCGCCCGCTGGGTCACTTCGGGCGGCTGCTGCTTCCCACCGTCGTACCACCGGACCGCGACCCTTCCGGTGAACGGGGCGTTTCATGGTCCCGAGCGTTTCGCGATCGACTTCGTGCAGCTCGACGACGACAACCGGCTCTACGACGGCGATGTCCACGCATTGTCGAGCTACGGATATTTCGGCGCGTCGGTGATGGCTGTCGCGAACGGCCGGGTCGTCGGCGAGCTCGACGGAATTCCGGAGTCGACACCGCCGGACTTCCCTGACGGTGCCACCGCCGAGACTGCGGGTGGCAACTACGTGGTGATCGACATCGGCGACGGGAGGTTCGCGTATTACGCCCACATGCAACCGGGTTCGCTCCGGGTGCACGTCGGCGATCGCGTCCGGCGGGGACAGGTCATCGGGAGACTCGGCAACACCGGCAACTCGAACGCCCCCCACCTCCATTTCCAGATCACCGACGGCCCGATTCCGCTGGCGTCCGAAGGGCTCCCCTTCGTCTTCCGTGACTTCACGACCCGCGGCACGATCGCCAACATCGACGACGTGGAGAACACCGGAGCCGCCGCCACGTTGACACCCACCAACGCCGGTCGCCACCACGACCGACTCCCGCTCCAGAACGAGCTGATCGACTTCACCACGCGTTGACCGATGCCGGCGCGCCCGGCGGCCCCAGACCCGAGGTGTCATCATCGACGGATGAGCGAACGAGACCTCGGCTATTGGCCCAGTCGGTGGCCCGGCGAAGACGGCGGACCGAAACGGACCGAGATTCCGTGCTCCGGGACCGGGCTCGGCATCGGACCCACCGATCGCCTCGCGGTGACCTCCCGCGACGCGCCGGTGGCGACCATGGCGGTGCTGCGCGATCCGGGCGAGCTCTACCTCCTGTGCCACACCGGCGGCGCGGCGGCCATCTCGTGGGTCGAGCGCATCGACCCGTCGACGTTGGCGACCGTGGGCCGCTCCCCCGACCTGCTCGGTGGCAAGACCTGGCCCGGCGGGATCGCGGCGCACGCCAACGGTTCGCTGTACGTGGTCTTCGGCCGGCACGTCCACCGGCTCTCCGCCGATCTCGCACTCCTCGCCTCGGCCGAGTTGCCCCGGGACCGGCCCTACAACAGCCTTGTCATCCTCCCCGACGGCCATCTCGCGATGAAGGACTTCGGCGGCGCGCTCACCCCTGATGTGCCCCAGACCGACGATGACTCCTGTGAGTTGCTCGTCGTCGAACCCGACGACCTTCGCGTCGCGGCCCGGATCACGATCCCCGAACGCTCCGTGGCCCGGATCTCGGCCGACGGCCCGACCGTCTACGTCGTCGGCGTCGACCACCTCTGGCGGGCCTCGTGGGACGGCACCGAGCTGACGCTCGACGACTCGTTTCGGCCCCGCTACCGCACCGAGCCGGGTCAGACCTACGGCTGGGATGCGGTGATCGCGGCCGGTGCCGCATGGTTCCTCGACAACGGTGAAGGGACGAACGGCTACGCGGGATCGTTCCGCGGCAAGGGCATCTCCGAGGCTCCGCTCCACCTCGTGCGGGTGGACCTCACCACCGCGGCCGTGACCCTGACCGAGATCTGCGGATTACCCAACGGCATCGTCGCCAATCCTCCCGCCATCGACGCCGGTCGCAACATCGCGGTCGGCTACGACAGCGGCAACGGCGTCCTCGCCGCGTTCGACATCGCCGCCGACGGCAGCTGCACGCCGCGATGGCGACGGGAGCAGCACCACGCCTGCCATCCGATTCTCTACCCGGACACCGGTGAACTCGTCACCAACGATCACGACGGCGAGCGGATGATGGACCAGGTCGTGATCCTCGACATCGAGACCGGCACCGAACTGGCCCGCGCCGACACGGGCAGTCCGTTGCAGTCGGTCGTCTTCCCGGCCGCCGGGTTCGGTCGGGACTTCTACTACTGCGCGTTCCCGACCGTCGCCCGCATCGCGGTGGAGTCCACCGGCTGATCAGGCGCGGTGCGCGACGACCACACAGTCGATCGCGTGCCGAATCCCGTCAGCCGTCTCGACCGCGCGTTCGATCGTCTCGGCGCGGTCGATGACCAGGTCGGGCGCCCCCGACCCGAGCAGATCGGTCCGGATCAGTTCCGGCGTCGGCAACACGGTCGGGTCCTGCGGGCCACCGATCTCGTCGGTCAGGTTGCTGCGGTCGTGCGCCACCATGACGAAGCGACCACGGGGCGCGAGCGCGCGGGCCGCGGTCGCGAGCATGGCGGCCCGCTGCGGCGCCGCGAGTTGGACGTAGAAGATGATCACGAGGTCGTACGCGCCGACACGGCCGGGCCACGTGGTGACGTCGGCACCGACCCACTCGACCTCGACGCCGGAGTCCGCGGCCAGGCGACGGCCCTTCTCGATTCCGACGGCGGAGAAATCCACTGCGGTCACCGACCAGCCCTGGCGGGCCAGCCACACTGCGTTCCGCCCTTCACCACACGCCAGATCGAGGGCCCGACCCGTCCCGAGACCGTCGATCAGCCCGGGCAGGAACTGGTTCGGCTCGGTGTGCCAGACGTACTCGGCGGTGTCGTAGCGCCGGTCCCACTCGGTCGCGTCCATCAGCGGTGCTCCTGCGGTCGGCGGCCCTCACCCGGCGGACCCGCGAAGGCCTGGGCGATCGCCATCCACCGCGACGCGATCGGTCCCACGATCTCGAGCGCGGTGTCGTCGACGTGTCGCCGCTGGGTGACGACCAGCGCGAAGTCGAGCGCGGGACCTCGGACGAACTCGACCTCCGACGGTTCGCCCCACGCCCACGTGTCGCCGTCCGGCGCGATGAGTTCGACGTACACCGGCGTGTCGGGCACGTCGAGCCCGCGCGCGGTAAACGAGTTCCCGAACGTCCGCACCCCGATGTGGGCCACCTGCCGGAGCGCGGGCGTGGGTGTGCGCGTCGCGTCCAGCGCGTCGGCGACGTCCTGTCCGTGCGCCCAGGTCTCCATGATCCGCGCCGTCAACGACGACGCCAGACTCATCGGCGGTCCGTACCACGGGACCCGCGTCGACGGATCGAGCGCGAGGAAGATCGCGAGCATCGATTCCCGAGCGCGGGTGAACCAACCGAGGACCTCGGCCGGCTCCATGTCCCGGGCCCGCCGGCTGATGCGTTCGGTGATGCCGTCCGGATCTTCGAGCGCCGCGACGAGTTCGCGTTGGAACTCGTCCGGATCCAGGGCTGCGGTCGCGGCCGCCTCGTCGAAGTAGGCGAGGTGCGCGATCTGTTCCTGCACCCGCCACCCGGGCGCCGGCGTCGGCGTTGCCCAACCGACGGCGTCGAGCGGTTCGACCAGGGCGAGCAGCTCCGCCGTCTCGGCGCGGAGGTCCGCGGCCAACTGGGTGAGATCGACGGCCATCGTTCATGCTCCTCGGTGACGAGCGACGCCGGCGGGTCCGGGCCTCGGTGCCGAATGCCGACGCCGTATCGTCTGCACCGGCCGCATTCGCACCCCGAGGATACCGATGGACTTCGCCGAGACGCCCGAACACGAGATGCTGCGGACCGCAGTCCGCGACGTTGCGGCCGGATTCGGTCACGAGTACTTCGCGGCGAAGTCCCGTACGGACGGCCGGGCGACCGAGCTCTGGGACGCCGTGGGCGAGCTCGGCTTCCTCGGCGTCCATCTCCCCGAGGAGTACGACGGCGGTGGCGGCGGGATGCTCGAACTCGCGATCGTGAGCGAGGAGATCGCGGCCCAGGGGTGTCCGCTGTTGCTCATCCTCGTGTCACCCGCGATCTGCGGCGAGCTGATCAAGACGTTCGGGTCCGACACCCAGAAGGCGCAGTGGCTGCGCCCCATGGCGGGTGGTCGGAAGATGGTGTTCGCGATCACCGAACCCGACGCCGGATCGAACAGCCACAACCTGGCCACGACCGCCACGCGCGACGGGGACGTCTACCGCCTCAACGGCTCCAAGACCTACATCTCGGGCGTCGACGAGGCCGACCAGATGGTCGTCGTCACTCGTACCGGCACCGACCCCGAGACCGGCCGCGGCCGCCTGTCGCTCTTCGTCGTCGACACCGACGCCCCCGGACTCGACCGCACCCTGATCCCCATGGAGATCTCCGGGCCCGAGAAGCAGTTCACCCTGTTCTTCGACAACGTCGAGGTTCCGACCGACCGCTTGCTCGGCGACGAGGGCGAGGGGCTGCGCCAGGTGTTCGTCGGCCTCAACCCCGAACGGATCATGAGCGCCACGATCTGCACGGGCATCGGACGGTACGCGCTGGACAAGGCTGCGGCCTACGCCAACGAACGCGAGGTCTGGGGTACGCCCATCGGCCGTCACCAGGGCATCGCCCACCCGCTGGCGACCGCCAAGATCGAGGTCGAACTCGCCCGGCTCATGACGCTGAAGGCCGCCTGGATGCACGACCACTCGGAGGACCGCGTCGCGGCCGGGGAGGCGGCGAACATGGCGAAGTACGCCGCCGCCGAAGCGGGGTTGCACGCCCTCGACGCCGCGATTCAGACCCACGGCGGCAACGGCCTGGCCAGCGAGTACGGCCTCGCCGACCTGTGGGGAATGGTCCGGCTGCTGCGCATCGCGCCGGTGAGCCGCGAGATGGTGCTGAACTT
The DNA here is from genome assembly GCA_964544295.1 of uncultured Bifidobacteriaceae bacterium. GTDB lineage: Bacteria > Actinomycetota > Acidimicrobiia > IMCC26256 > JAENVU01 > JAENVU01. The sequence continues at coordinate 261 of CAZJBJ010000142.1, read as the reverse complement.
CATCGCCCAGCAGTCGCTCGGGCTCCCCAAGTCGTACTGACATCCGCGTCGGGACGGTGCCTACGCTGCGCCTATGACGCCAACCGATCCGACCACCGAGCTCGCCACGTTCGACCAACCCACGTTGGCGACACTCGCACGCGAGTGGTTCCTCCACGGCCACCTGCAGGACCGGGTGGGGATTCCCCTCCTGTACCAGTACGGGGTCGACCGCGAAGGCGCGGAGCAGATCGCGATCGACGAGTGGGCCGGCGCGAGTCC
>CAZJBJ010000141.1:0-9461 GCA_964544295.1 uncultured Bifidobacteriaceae bacterium | reverse complement strand
GGAGGCGTAGGCGCCGCTCGATTCCTGCGCGGACTCGTCCGGGTCGTCGAGCCGTCGGCCGTCACCGTCGTCGTCAACACCGCCGACGACGACCGGTTCCACGGCCTGTGCGTGTCCCCCGATCTCGACACGGTGACCTACACGCTCGCCGGCGCCGAGCACCCCGAACAGGGGTGGGGTCTCGCCGGCGAGACGTTCACCGTGATGGATTCCCTCGACCGGTTCGGGGCCGACACCTGGTTCCGGCTGGGTGATCGTGACCTCGCGACCCACCTGTACCGCACCCGCCGTCTCGACGAGGGCGCGACCCTGACTCAGGTCACCGCCGAGATCTCGGCGGCGTGGGGCATCGAGTCGACGTTGCTGCCCATGTCGGACGACCGCGTCGCGACCCGGGTCACGGTCACCAACGACGACGGGGCCCGCCGGACGCTCGCGATGCAGGAGTGGTTCGTCCGGGAACGCGCCAACCCGCCCGTCGTCGCGGTCGACTTCGCCGGCGCGCCCGCCGCCCGTCCCGGACCCGACGTCCTGGCCGCCATCTCCGCCGCCGACATCGTCCTCGTGTGCCCGTCGAACCCGGTCATCTCCATCGGGCCGATCCTCGCCGTCCCGGGCATTCGGGAGGCGCTCGTCGCCCGGCGCGACCGCGTCGTCGGCGTCAGCCCGATCATCTCGGGTGCGCCGGTCAAGGGTCCCGCCGATCGCCTCATGGGGCCACTCGGCATCGAGGTCAGCTGCGTGGGCGTCGCCCGGACCTACGCCGAGTTCTGCGGCACCCTCGTCATCGACGCCGGCGACGCCGCTCGTGCGGGCGACGTCCAGGCCGCGGGCGTGCGACCCGTCGTCGCCGACACCCTCATGACCGACGCCCGCGTCGCCGCGGCCCTGGCGCAGCACACACTCGACGCGGTGGCATGAGCGCCGGACTGTCGATCATCCCGATCTCCGGTATCGGGGAGATCCAACCCGGTGACGCCCTCGGACCGATCATCGCCGCGGCCGCGATCGGCCAGGGGACCCCGCTCGCGACCGCAGACTGCGTCGTCGTGACCCAGAAGATCGTGTCCAAGGCCGAGCACCGCATCGTCGCCCTCGACCACGACGACCTCGCGGCACGCGAAGCGATCATCCTGGGCGAGACCGTGCGGGTGCTCCGACGCCGGGGCGACCTGCTCATCACCGAGACCACCCACGGCTTCGTCTGCGCGAACGCCGGCGTCGACCTGTCCAACGTCGACGCCGGTCAGGCTGCGCTCCTCCCCGTCGACGGCGATCGGTCGGCCCATCGCATCCGCAACTCGATCAAGGCCCTCGACGACACCGACGTCGGGGTGATCATCTCCGACACGTTCGGTCGCGCCTGGCGCCACGGACTCACCGACGTCGCCATCGGCGTGGCGGGGATCGCCGCCGTCGTCGACCTCCGCGGCGACACCGACGATCGGGGGCAGGAGCTGAGAGTCACCGAGGTGGCCGTGGCCGACGAGATCGCGGCCGCCGCCGAACTCGTCATGGGCAAGGCCTCGGGGATCCCCGCGGCGATCGTGCGGGGACTGACGCCCACGTGGTTCCGGCCGGGCTCGGTCCGCGAACTCGTGCGCGCACCCGAGGACGACCTGTTCCGATGAGCCCGCACCCCGAGTCGCCCGTCGCATCGGGCCGCGTCCCGGCCTTCATCGACGCTCGCCGCTCGATACGAGCGTTCACGCCCGAGCCGGTCGCCGAGGCCGACCTCGATCGACTCGTGGAAGCGGCGTGCGCCGCGCCTGCCCCGCATCACTCCCGGCCGTGGCGGTTCGTGACCCTCACCACCGAAGCGTCCAAGCAGGCGCTCGCCGACGGCATGGGCGAGGCGTGGCGGGCGGACCTCACGGCCGACGGGGTCGACGCCGCGCAGGTGGACGATCTCGTCGAGCGCTCCCGCCACAAGCTCCTGCACGCGCCTGCGCTGGTGCTCGGTTGCCTGACCTGGAGCGGGCTGGACCGCTACCCGGATCCGAAGCGTCAGCGCGCCGAGTGGGGCATGGCGCTGCTGTCACTGGGTGCGGCGGTCGAGAACCTCATGCTCGCCGCGGCGGCCGACGGCCTCGCCTCGTGCTGGGTCGCGGCGCCGATCTTCTGTCCCGAAGCCGCACGGGACGCGCTCGAACTCGATCCCGAATGGCTGCCGCACGCGCTCGTGCTCGTGGGTCACCCGGACCCGGCCTACGTCGGACGCCCGCGCCCACCGATCCCGCTCGACGAGCTGCGCGCTCGTCGCTGATCAACCGCGGCGGTCGCGGAACCAGTCGATCGTGCGCTGGACGCCTTCGTCGAGCGAGGTGAAGGGACGCCAGCCGAGCTGTTCGGCGGCGCGCCGGATGTCCAGGGCCGACCGGTCCAGTTCACCGAGGCGGGCCGGCGCGTAGTTGGGCGGTTCGGTGTACCCGGTGGCGCGCGCCATCGACGCGTAGAGCTCGTTGACGTTGGTCTCGACCCCCGTCCCGATGTTGACGATGCCCTCGCCCCGTTCGGCGGCGCGGGCCAATGCGTCGACGACGTCGTCGACGAAGACGAAGTCGCGGGTCTGCTCACCCGTCCCGAAGATGGTCGGGCGGCGACGCTCCAGGAAGAGCCCGGTGAAGATCGCGACCACCCCGGCTTCGCCGTGCGGATCCTGGCGCGGGCCGAACACGTTGGAGAAGGCCGTCGCCACGTACTCGAGCCCGTGGATCTGGCGGTAGTAGTGCAGGTAGTCGCCGCCGACCTTCTTCGCCACCCCGTAAGGCGACTCGGGGCGCTGGGGATGGGTCTCGGGGGTCGGGATCTGGGTCGGGGTGCCGTAGATGGTGCCACCGGAACTGGCGAACACGACCTTCGTGGCCCCCGCCGCCAGCGCCCCCTGGCACACGTTGAGCGTGCCGAGCACGTTGACCTCGGCGTCGAACTGCGGGCGGGCCACCGAGACGCGCACGTCGGCCTGGGCCGCGAGGTGGAACACGACGTCGGGCCGGCGGGACTCGATGAGATCGGTCACGGCGGCGTTCCGAATGTCGATCCGGTGGAACGAGAACCGACGGTCACCGACCGCCCGGGCGTTGGCGAGGTTGCTCAGCGACCCACTGGAAAGATCGTCGGCGACGTCCACGGACCAGCCGTCGGCCAACAACCGGTCGGCCAATGTCGAGCCGATGAACCCTGCCCCGCCGGTGATCAGCGCCTTCACGCCGTTCCTCCCACTTCCAGTCGCACGTCGTCACCGAGGACGACCCGATCCAACGTCTCGCCGGCGTCGAGCTGCGTGCCGGCGAACATCACGCTTTCGTGCACGGTGGCGTCCGCGCCGACGGTCGCCCCGGCGCCCACCACCGACCGGGCGACGACGGCTCGCGCGCCGACGGAGGCATCCGCGCCCACCAGCACCGGCGCCTCCAGGCGCGCGGTCGCGTCCACGGTCGCCCCCGGCTCGAGCCAGATGCCCGGCGCGTCCTCTCGCGCCGTCGGTGTCGGCGGCAGCCCGACCCGACCGGCGAGCACGTCGAGATGAGCGTCGAAGTACTTCTCCGGCGTCCCGATGTCGAGCCAGTACCCCTCCGAGCGCATCGCGTAGAGCTGGCCCGGGTGTTCCAACATCCGGGGGAACGTCTCGCGCTCGATCGACACGTTGAGCCGCGGCGGGATCGATGCGAGCACCGACGGTTCGAGGACGTAGGTGCCCGCGTTGATCCAGTTCGTGGGCGCCTGATCGCGCGGCGGCTTCTCGACGAACGCGATCACCTCACCGTCCGAGCGCGTGGGCACCACCCCGAATGCCGAGGGATCCTCGACGCGGGCGAGTGAGATCGTCGCCGCCGCGCCACGATCCTCGTGGAAGGCCACGAAGGCCGCCAGGTCCAGGTCGGTCAGCACGTCGCCGTTGCAGACGACCAGCCGTTCGTTGATCCCTTCCGCCGCGAAGCGGATGCCGCCGGCCGTGCCGAGCGGTTCGTGTTCGACGACGAAGCGCAGCTTCATGTCGCCGAACCGCTCGTCGCTGAAGTGTTCGAGGAACGCCTCGGGCAGGTACCCGAGGGACAACACCGCTTCGTCCACGCCGTAGCTCGCCAACCAGTGCAACTGCCGCTCGATGAACGGGATGTTGACGATGGGCAGCAGCGGCTTCGGGGTGGCGAAGGTCAGCGGCCGGAGCCGCGTGCCCGCCCCGCCGACGAGAACGACCGCCTTCACGGCGTGGAGGAGGTGGTGCTGCCTGCCGGGGCGGTGGTCGTGGTCGAGTCGGACGGCGCGGAGTCGGACGGCGTCGAGTCGGACGGCGTGGAGTCGGACGGCGTGGAGTCGGACGGCGTGGAGGTCGCGCCGGGGTCGGCGGCCGGCACCGAGGTCGTGGAGGACGACGCGCTGGGGATGGCCGACTGCCCGTTCAGGTCACTGATGTTGTGGAGTGCCTCGTCCGAACCCGGGGGCTGGTCGAGCGCCGCGCCCTTGGGCAGGAAGTAGATGGCCATGATGTCGCCGTTCTGCATGTGGTAATCGGCCGGGTTCCCGGTGCGCGCCTTGGCCGGCCACGGCTGACCGAGCCGCCCCACCTTCCACTGGAGTTTCCCGACCTGCTTGTCGGGGCACTTGTCGCCGTTCTGGTACGAGGCGTTGGGCACCCACTGGTCCCACATGGTGATCGACGTCGCGGTCACCTCGGTCTGGGCGTAGGAGAGGTACCGACCCAGCGTGGCCTTGGCCCCGGATTCGTCGCTGGCGAACGGGTGCTCGTGCACGAGGTAATCGGCGTGGGAGTGGATGCCGGCCGCCGGCTGGGCGACCATGCTGCCGTCGCGACCTTCGAACTGTGGGACCGGCGGCGACCAGGTGCCACAGAGGTTGACGCCGAGATAGGAGTGCCAGTGGTCGCCGAGGCGCGGTGGCTTGGCCGATGCCTTGTCGTTGTAACTGATGACCACGAGGAGCGTGCCGACGAGCACGACGCCGATCGTGGTCAGCATCCACGCTCGCGAGGCTCCGGCCCGCTTCGGGCGCCGGACCTTCGAACGGACTCGGGCGCGGCTGTATTTGCTCGTCTTCGGCTTGGCCATGGCGAGGTCAGGCTATCCGCTCGCCGCGGAGGTTTCGGGACGCCCCCGGCGACGGGATGTCCGGAGGCCGTTCGCCAGCGCCACCACCGTGCCCCGCCCGGCGAGGAAGGTCGCCGCCAGCGGGAGGCCGAGGCGCTGCGGGCCCGTCCACCACTTGTCGACGTATCGGTACGCGGAGCGATGGTGGCGGACGATCGAACGGATCGGTGCCCCTTCCCGACTCGTCCCGACGACGTGGATCACTTCCGCGCGGGGCTCGAACCGGACCCGGCCGCCGTGGCGGCGCACCTCGCGGCAGACGTCGACGTCCTCGAGGAACATGAAGTAGCGCTCGTCCCAGCCCCCGACGCAGTCGAGGAACTCGCGCCGGAACCACAGGGCCGCGCCCGACACCCAGTCGACCTCACGCGCCCGGTCCGGATCGGCGTCGAGCGCACGGTACCGGGTCGTGAACCGGTTGTGCGGCAGCACTCCGCCCAGGAGGGCGTGGCCCGTGGCCACCACCACACCCGGAGCGATCCGGGCCGACGGGTAGACCGATCCGTCCGGATTCACGATTCGAGGGCCGACTACGGCGAGTGCTTCGTCCGCCGCGAACGCGTCGACGATGACCCGTGCCGATCCCGGTGCCACGAACGCGTCCGGGTTGACGACGGCGACGATCGGCGCACTCGTGGCGGCGATCCCCAGATTGGCCGCCCGCCCGTACCCCAGGTTCGCGCCGGGCTGGAGAACGGTGACGTCGGGATCCGCGGCGCGCAGGGCGTCGATCGACCCGTCGGTCGACCCGTTGTCCACGACCACGATCTCCATCGGTCCGGCGCTCTGATCGGCGCGCAGGGCGCGGACACAGTCGAGCAACACCGAGCCGGACTCGTAGTTGATCACCACCGCGGCCCAGGCGGCGGGGCGCTCGCTCATCAGCTGACGAAGCGGAACTTCACCAGCGCGAACAGCGCGGCGAAACCATCGCGCCAGGTGATCTTCTTCCCTTCGTCGAACTCCCGCCCGGTGTAGGAGATCGGGACCTCGTAGATCCGGACGCCCTTCCGCAGGATCTTCGCGGTGATCTCCGGCTCGAAGTCGAAGCGGTTCGACTTGATGGTGATGCCATCGAGGACTCGCCGGTCGAAGAGCTTGTAACAGGTCTCCATGTCCGAGAGCGTCGTGTTGTACAGGATGTTCGTGACCAGCGACAGCATGCGGTTCCCGATCCAGTGCAGGAACAACATGTTGCGGCGCTCGCCCGTGAAGCGCGAGCCGTAGACCACGGTCGCCTTGCCGCGGAACAGCGGCGCGAGCAGCTTCGGCCAGTCCTCGGGGTCGTATTCCAGATCGGCGTCCTGGATCAGGACGAGATCGCCGGTCACGTGACCGAGCCCGGTCCGGATCGCGGCACCCTTGCCCTGGTTGGACTCGTGCTTCACGATCCGGACGGTGCTGTCACCGAGCTGGGCCAGCACCTGGGGGGTGCCGTCGGAGCTGCCGTCGTCGACGAGGATGAACTCCCGCTCGATCGGCAACTCGACGGCGCGCATCCGGCGCATGATCTCCACGACGGTGTTGCGCTCGTTGAAGACCGGCACGATGACCGACAGCTTCTGGTACGGCGAGGCGGGAACGGACCCGTCACTCACATCACTTACGTCACTCACGTCACTCACCCTGCGCCTCGAGCTCGGCCTTGTACCAACGGTAGGTCCGCTCGAGCCCCTCCCGGAGTTGCACGGTCGGCGACCAGTCGAACAACGACTGGGCCAGGCTGATGTCGGGCTTGCGCTGGGTCGGATCGTCCACGGGGAGATCCTCGAACACGATCTCGGAACTCGACCCGGTCACGTCGATGACCGTCTCGGCTAGTTCCAGGATCGTGAACTCGTTGGGGTTGCCGATGTTGACCGGACCGACGTACTCCGAGTTGAGCAGGGCCACGATCCCGCTGATCTCGTCGTCGACGAAACAGAAGGAACGACTCTGCTTGCCGTCGCCGTAGACCGTGAGCGGTTCGCCGCGCATCGCCTGCACGAGGAAGTTCGACACGACCCGACCGTCGGCCGGCCGCAGGCGCGGGCCGTAGGTGTTGAAGATCCGGATGATGCGAACGTCCAGACCGTGACTGCGGTGGTAGGCGAGGGTCAACGCCTCGGCGAAGCGCTTGGCCTCGTCGTAGACGCCACGCGGGCCGATCGGGTTCACGTGACCCCAGTAGTCCTCGGTCTGGGGGTGCACCTGCGGGTCGCCGTACACCTCACTGGTGGAGGCGAGGAAGAACTTCGCGCCCTTGGCGAGCGACAGGCCGAGCATGTTGTGGGTCCCGAGCGATCCGACCTTCATCGTCTTGATCGGGTGTTCCAGGTAGTCGACCGGGCTCGCCGGGCTGGCGAAGTGCAGGACCGCGTCGACCGCACCGGCGACGTGGACGAAGTTCGTCACGTCGTAGTGCTCGAACGTGAAGCGCTCGTGCGGCAGCAGCGCCTCCAGGTTCTCCATCCGGCCGGTCAGCAGATTGTCGAGTCCGACGACGTCCCAGCCCGCGCCGACGAGTCGTTCGGAGAGGTGGGAACCGAGGAAGCCGGCCGCACCGCTGACGACGGCACGGGGGACGGGGGCGTCGGTACTGCGCCGCCGGGGCGAGTCCGTCACGAGCGGCCCACGCCTTCGTAGGTGAACCCGTGCCGGCGCAGCGCGGAGGGGTCGAGGAGGTTGCGGGTGTCGAGCACCACGGGACTCTCCAACATTTCGGCGACCCGGTCAAAGTCCATCCACCGGAACTCGTCCCATTCGGTCAAAACCATCAACGCGCGGGCGCCGGCGCACACCTCGTAGGGATCGGCGACCACTTCCAGGCCCGGCAACAGGTCCGCGGCCCGCTCCCCCGCCGCCGGGTCGTAGCCCCGCACGATCGCCCCTTCCTCGATGAGGCGACGCGCGATCACCAACGCCGGCGAATCCCGGAGGTCGTCGGTGTTGGCCTTGAAGGTGAGACCCCAACACGCGATCTGCACCCCTTGGAGGGATCCGCCGACGAGCGCGGTGAGCTTGGTGACCATGCGCTCGTGCTGTTCGTGGTTGACCCGCACCACGCCCTCGAGCAGCGAGAAGTCGTAGCCCGCCGTGCGCGCCGCGTAGAGCAAGGCCTGGGTGTCCTTGGGGAAGCACGACCCGCCGTACCCGGGACCGGGGTGGAGGAACTCGAACCCGATGCGCTGGTCGTACCCCATGCCCAGCGCGACCTCGCGCACGTCGGCGTCGACCGCCTCGCAGAGGTTGGCGATGGCGTTCACGAACGAGATCTTCGTCGCGAGGAACGCGTTCGACGCGTACTTGATCATCTCCGCCGACGCCGGGTCGGTGACCAGGATCGGCGCGTTGAGGTTCTTGTAGAGCTCCGAGACCCGCACCGCGACCGAGGTGTCGGTACAACCGATGACCACGCGGTTCGGTTCGAGGAAATCGCGGATCGACGTGCCCTCCCGGAGGAACTCGGGGTTGGACGCGACGAGGACCTCCTCCGGCGGCGCGCCGGCCTCGGCGAGGACCCGCTGGACCATGCGCGTCGATCCGACCGGCATCGTCGACTTGTTGATCACCACGGTGCCCGGACGCAGCACCGACGCGATCTCGCGGGCGACCGCGTCGACGTAGGAAAGGTCCGCGGATCCGTCGTCACCTTGGGGCGTCGGGACGCAGAGGAACACGAAGTTGGAGATGCTGGCGGCGTTCTTCGCGCCCAGCACGAACCGCAGCCGACGGGACGAGAGCCCCTCGGCGAGCAGCTCGGGCAGGCCCTCCTCCAGGATCGGCACCTCGCCCTTGTTCAGACGCTCGACCCGCTCCGCGTCGATGTCGGCACACACGACGTCGTGGCCGAGATGGGCCAGACAGACAGCAGTGGTGAGCCCGACGTATCCGGCTCCGATGACTGCGACATCACTCACGAGGGTCCTCCTGCATTCACGATTTCACGGGCGCGTCGGTCCACGCGTCCTCCACGACGGGCGCCCGATCCACCAACGCGCGCCACCACTCGGGGTGCGCGTCGTACCACTGCACGGTCTCGCGCACGCCGGCGTCGAACTCGATCTCGGGCGCCCACCCCAGTTCGGTGCGGATCTTGGAACTGTCGAGCAGGTAGCGGCGGTCGTGCCCGGGACGGTCGGGGACGATCGTCTTCAACGACTCGGGCTTACCGAGCGCGGCGAGGACGAGATCCGCGATCTCGACGATGCTCGCCTCGACGCCGCTGCCGACGTTGTAGGTCTCGCCGACCCGACCGGATTCGAGCACCCGCTCGATCGCGCGACAGTGGTCCATCACGTGCAACCACTCACGCCGGTTGGCCGTCGACTCGTAGAGCGGGAGCGACTCGTCCTGGATCGCACGCGTCGCGAA
>CAZJBJ010000140.1:0-9582 GCA_964544295.1 uncultured Bifidobacteriaceae bacterium | reverse complement strand
TCGGTAGTCGACTGATCGTCGGCTCGGGTCTCGCCATCATGAGTGTCGGTTTCCTGTGGTTCTCGGCTGACACCGCAGGGACGTCCTACCTCGTGCTCGCCATGCAGATGGTGGTCGCCGGGATCGGCATCGGGTTGACCTCGGCACCCGCGACTGAGGCGATCATGGATGTGGTGCCGGCCGAGCAGGCCGGGATCGGCTCGGCGGTCAACGACGCCACCCGCGAGGTGGGAGGCACCCTGGGCGTCGCCGTGCTCGGGAGCGTGTTCACCTCGCTCTACGTCGCGTCGATCGATCGCATCGGTCCCGGAGTTCCGTCGGCCGCACGCGACGCGGCACGCGAGTCGTTGGGTGCCGCGCTGGAGGTCGCGCGCGCGGTGCCCGGCACGAGGGGGCTGCTCGACGCGGCCTTCGTCGGCTTCTTCGACGGGTTCGCGGCGGGTGCGCTGGTCGCCGCCGCGGTCACGCTGCTGGCGAGTGTGGCCGCGTTCGCCATCCTGCCGGGTGGTCACGGGCCGCGCCCACCGGCGTCGCGTGACGGTGAGGTGGATCTGGTTGCCGCCGAATGGGCTGAAGCGGATCGCACGTTCGACGATCTGCTCCCTCGCACCGCCCGACGATGACGCCCGGTCCGCTTCGGATCTCCTTGCGCCGCGCTCAGCGGGAGGTGAGGGCGAGATCCGCGAGCGCTTCGGCGTCGCGACGGGCCGCCGCGGGGCGCTCGTCCGGCGGTCGGAACAGTTGGTTGATGAAGAACCCCAACAACTGGCCGCACAGCACGGTCGCGCCCGCGTGGGCGTCGATCGTCGTTCGCCCGTCGGCGGAGGGGGGAAACAGCTCCGCGAGCCAGACCGCGAGCGCCGGCTCCAACGCGGCGAGGATGTCGCGTCCCACCGCCAGCGCGGTCTCGTCCCCGCGGAGCCCTTCGCCGAGCAGGAGGCGCCAGATGGCCTCTTCGTCGTTCGCGCCTTCCCACATCGCGAGGATGAGCGCCACGAGCCGCTCGCGTGGCGCGAGCGCGGGGTCGACCGACGGGATCTCGCGCAGCCGCAGGCCGTAGCGGCGTTCCTCGATGACCGACCGCAGCAGGTCGGCCTTCGACGGGAAGTAGTGGTAGAGCGCCGCGACGTTCACGTCACACGCGGTCGCGAGCCGACGCATGGACGTCGCGGACGCGCCGTGTTCGGACATGAGGTCGAGCGCGGTGTCGAGGATGCGCTCCCGCCGATTGGGCGCGATGGGTTCGACGACGGTGGTCGACGCGTCCGCGCCCATCGTCAGTGCGCCACCGGGCACTCGGCGGGGAGTTGCTGCAGGGCGAGCACCAGGGTGGACGCGCCCCGGTGCAGCGAGACGCCGTCGGGCACCCGAATGTCGGGCAGTCGGCGGAACAGTTCCTGGAACACGACCTTGAGTTCGGTGCGGGCGAGGTTCGATCCGAGGCAGTAGTGAGGACCGATGCCGAACGCGATGTGGGGGTTCGGGAAGCGGTCGAGGATCAGCTCGTCCGGCCGGTCGAAGACCCGCTCGTCCCGGTTCGCCGACTGGTACAGCATCAGGACCCGGTCACCGGCCCGGAGCTCGGTGCCCTCGTAGGTGTGGTCCTCGGTGACCGTCCGAATGAACCCGAGCACCGGGGACACGTACCGCAGGAGTTCCTCGACCGCGCGGTCCACGAACTCGTCGTCGTCCACCCGATCGGCGAGCAACTGCTTCTGGTCGGGGAACATGCTCAACGCGAGCAGACCTCCCGAGATCGCGTTCCGCGTCGTCTCGTTGCCGGCGACGAGCAGGATGGTGAGGAACGCGAGGAGCTCGTCGTCGGTGAGCTCGCCGCGTTCGGCCAGGATCTCCGCGACCCGTTCCTCCGACACACCCGGCATCGCGACGTGGTCCTTGGCGAGGTCGCCGTTGTCGAACGCCTGGGTGAGCAGACCGATCAGGTCGTCGTCGGTCGGTTGCGCCCGCCGTTCGGCGATGAGGCCGAGACACATTTCGGCGTACTCGCCGAACGACGTCGCCGCCGCCGCCAGCTCGGGGGAGTCGGCGGCGCTGTGACCGTCGCCGGCCATCATGTCGTCGGACCAGCGGTACATCCGCATGCGTTGGTCGGGGTCGAGCCCCAGGAGCTCACAGATGATGATGAGCGGCACGTGGATCGCGAACTCCTCGACGAAGTCGATCGACCCCTTGGTCGCGATCTCGTCGATGAGCTGTTGGGTCAGCTCCCGGATGTGTGGGACGAGTTCCCGGACCCGTCGCGGCGTGAACCCCGGGTTGACCAGCCGCCGCTGGCGGATGTGTTCGTCGCCGTCGAGCGTGATGATCGACATGTCACCCGCGACCACCGGTCGAACGCCCTGCCCGTTGCAGTAGAGCTCGGGGTGGCGGGAGAAGTGGGAGACGTCGGCATGGCGGCCCGCGACCCAGAATCCGTTGACGTCGTCGCGGACCAGTGGCCCGGCGGCCCGCACCGCCTCGTAGGCGGCCCACGGATCGTCGAAGAGCTTCGGGTCGCAGAAGTCCAGTGATTCCAGGCCTGATGTTGTCTCGGTCGCGGTCACCCCTCTAGTTGAACAAACGTTCGTTCAACTGTCAAGGACACCGCCGGCGGTCCGGCGACCGGTGAGTTCGACCCGCGGGCGTGTCGGACGGGTGCGACGCCGGGTTTTCGTGACTAGACATGCGCCACGGCACCGCGGACGTCGTAGCTGCCGCTGAGCTGAAGGAGCCTCGGATGAAGCGGTCGCTCGTCGCCCTGGCAGTCGTACTGGTCCTCGTCACCGCGGCCTGTGGTCGCAGCGACAGTCCGAAGGGGGGCGACGGCACGACCTCCACCACCGCCGGTACCTCCGACCCGAAATCGGCGGACTTCGGTTCGCTGAAGAACGTGTGCCAGGACGGCACGCCGTCCGGATCGCCCACGCAGGGCGTCACCGCGGACGAGATCCGCGTCGGCACGTTCTCGGACGTGGGCTTCGCCGGCCGGCAGGGACTCAACCAGGAGTTCTTCGACACCGCCGAGGTGTTCTCGAAGTGGTGCAACGATCGCGGTGGGATCAACGGCCGCAAGATCGTCGTCAACCAACATGACGCCGCGCTGACCAACGTCGCGGCGCGGATGAACGAAGCGTGTGGGCAGGACTTCATGCTGGTGGCCGGTGGCGCCACGTTCGATCAGGACGGCGTGAAGACGCGGCTGTCGTGTGTGCTTCCCGATATCTCGGGATTCGTGGTCAGCAAGACGGCGCGCGGTGCGGACCTCGTGGTGCAGCCGTTGCCGAACCCGCTCGGCAAGCTGCAGATCGGCGTCCTCAACTACCTCGGCAAGAAGTATCCGGACGCGACCGACCACGTCGGCGTCCTCACCGGCGACATCGAGACGACCAAGGTCGTGGCCAACGACAACGCGGCGGCGGCGAAGTCGCTCGGGTGGAAGATCGTCTACAACGACGTCTACCCGGTGGTCGGACTCTCCGACTGGACGCCCTACGCGCAGAAGCTCAAGGACGCCGGAACGCGCGGTCTCATCTGGGTCGGTGAACCCGAAGGGCTGGCGGCGTTGATCCGCGCGCTGCGCGACATCGACTACCGACTCGACTTCATTCGGGCCGATCCGAACCACTACGACCGGAAGGTGATCGACCTCGCCGGTCCGGCGCTCGACAACGCCAACCTTTACATCAACACGGCGTTCTTCCCGTTCGAGGAGGCCGACGCCTCGAACGCGACCGGGCAGTACCTGCAGGCGTTCGAGGACTACAAGCCGGACGGGAAGAAGCTCACCTACCTCGGGCTCCAGGCGTGGTCGGCGTGGCTGCTCTTCGCCAAGGCGAGCGCGAGTTGCGGCAACGACCTCACGCGCACGTGTGCCTACGACGCGGCCAAGAAGATCACATCCTGGACCGGTGGCGGACTGCACGCCGAGACGTCGCCGGGGAAGGGTACGCCGACGGGTTGCTTCGCGTTGTTGAAGGCGACACCGGGTGGCTTCGTCCTCGTCAAGGACATCGATCCGAACCAAGGGATCTACAACTGCAGTCCGAAGAACTTGGCGGACCAACCCACCAATCCCGCGGATCTCGTCACGCTGGCGGACGTCGGCCAGAGCATCGACAACCTGAAGTAGCGCGGCGCGTGGAACTGAAGACCATTCGGTACGACCCGGTCGCGCCTGGCGTCGCCCTGCTCACCCTCGATCGGCCGCACCGGCTCAACGCGTGGACGGGGCGGATGCACACCGAGCTGCGCTGGCTGATGGACCGGGCCGAGCGGGACGATGCGATTCGGGTGGTCGTGATCACCGGCGCCGGTCGCGGGTTCTGTGCTGGCGCCGACACCGCGGCGCTCGAGGGCCATGTCGAACGAGGTGGCTACGACCCGGGCACGCCTCCGGACCTGGCGCAGCCGGCCGCCGATTCGGGTCCTGCGTTTCAGGCCGACTTCGCGTGGCTGCTCGGGATGGAGACGGTCACGATCGCCGCGGTGAACGGTCCGGCGGCCGGGGTCGGGCTCGCCCTCGCGTGCTGGTGCGATCTCCGGTTCGTCGCCGCGGACGCCAAGCTCACCACCGCGCACGGTCGGCTCAACCTCCCGGCCGAGTTCGGGTTCTCCTGGTTGCTGCCCCGCGTGATCGGTCTGGCCCGGGCGAACGACCTGCTCCTGTCGAGCCGGGTGTTCCTGGGTCGAGAGGCGGGCGAGCTCGGGCTCGCGAATCGAGTGCTCGACGACGCCGACGCGGTGCTGCCCGCCGCGCTCGCGTACGCCCACGAGCTGGTCACGCGCATCTCGCCCGCGTCGCTGGCCACGACCAAGCGCCAGATCGCGGCCGACCAACTCCACGATCTTCCCGCTGCGGCGGTGATCGAGGCGCAGCGGTTGCTCGACGTGATGATGACCCAGCCCGACTACGCCGAGGGCGTTCGCGCGTACGCCGAGCAGCGACCGCCGGTGTGGACGCAACCGCCGCGCGCGCCGGACGGGCCGAGGTGAGGAGGACGTGGCGATGACGAAGTTCCGGGGTTGGCCGGCGGAGGCGTTCGACTTCTACGTGCGGCTCGAGGCCGACAACACCAAGGCGTTCTGGCAGGCGAACCGTTCCGTCTATGACGACGCTGTGCGCGCACCGTTCGACGCGTTGTCCGATCTCGTCGAGGCGGACTACGGCCGCCTGCGCTTGTTCCGGCCCTACCGTGACGTGCGGTTCTCGAAGGACAAGACCCCGTACAAGACCGCCGCCGGCGCGGTGACCGAAGGACCCGACGGCGCGATCTACTACGTGCAGGTCAACGCCGAGGGTCTCTTCGTCGGCTGCGGGTACTACGACATGGCTGCGGACCAACTGGAGCGGTGGCGGGCCGCGCTCGACGCCGATCGGAGCGGCACCGAGATCACCGAGGTCGTCGCCGCGCTGCGACGAGCGCGGTTCGAGATCGGCGCGATGCAGGCGCTCAAGACCGCGCCGCGCG
Organism: uncultured Bifidobacteriaceae bacterium; assembly: GCA_964544295.1. GTDB lineage: Bacteria > Actinomycetota > Acidimicrobiia > IMCC26256 > JAENVU01 > JAENVU01. The sequence continues at coordinate 4,114 of CAZJBJ010000140.1, read as the reverse complement.
GGTACCCGCGCGATCACGCTCGCATCGAGTTGTTGCGCATGAAAGGCCTCACCGCGGGGAAGTCGTTCCCCGTGGCGAAGTGGATGCACGGCCAGGGCGCGGCGAAGCGCATCACCGACGTCTGGGCCGCGTGCGCACCGATGAACGCCTGGCTGGCCCGTCACGTCGGCCCCAGCACCCTGCCGCCGCCCGAACCCGACTGATCAGCATCGACCAATGTGCGTTGCGCCACCGCCCAGGTGTCCCAGCGCACAGCGGTCGTTCGTCTTGGAGCCCTGAGTCGGCTCAGCGGCCGGTGAAGACCGGGTCGCGCTTTTCGAGGAACGCTCGTGGGCCTTCGGCGGCGTCGGCGCTCATCATCACGTTCATGCCGTGCTCCTGCTCGATGACGAACGCCTCCTCCTCCGGGAGCGTCTCGGTCTGGCGGAGGGTCGCGACGATCGCTTTGACCGCGAGCGGGCCGTTCCGGGCGATCCGATTCGCGATCTCGCGGGCGACGGCCAGGGCCTGGCCGTCGGGCACGACGCGATTGATGAGCCCGAGTTGGTACGCCCGCTCGGCGGGGAGGTCGTCGCCGCAGATGAGCATCTCCGCGGCCACGGCGTAGCCGATTTGGCGACGCAGGCGGACCGCCGAGCCGGCCATCGGGAACAGGCCGCGCTGCACCTCGGTGACGCCGAACACCGCGCTCTCGCCGGCGACGCGTATGTCGGTGCCCTGCAGGATCTCGGTGCCCCCCGCCCGGGCGAATCCCTCGGCCGCGAGGATGACCGGTTTGGTGGGGCGGTAGGTCTTGAGCCACGCGCCGTAGATGATCGACGTGTCGGCTTGGACGCGCGCCATCCACTCGTTCTCGGGGGGACCGCCGAGCTTGCCGATCTCGGAGAGGTCCATCCCCGCACAGAATGTCGTGCCGGTGCCGGTGAGGATGGCGACCCGCAGGTCGTCGTCGGTGTCGAGTCGCTGCCACGCGTCGTACAGGCGACACATCACCTCGGAGTTCACCGCGTTGCGCTTCTCGGGGCGGTTGAGGGTGACGGTCAGGACGGGACCGTCGGCTTCGACGATGACGGCGGGCTCGTTCTCGGGCACGGGGGATCCTCCTCGGCGACCACTGGGCGCCCGGACACTAGGACACCGTGGCGTCCGGGCCAGGGCCTACCCTGACCGGCCATGACCGGCACTCTTCGTCTCACGACAACCTTCGAAGCCCGAGGCCCTGCGGCCGCGATCGTCCTCTCCGACGAGCAGGTCTCCTCACTCGGCGGCGATGCCAAGGCGTTTCCCGTGAAGGTGACCGTGAACGGAGTCACGGTCGCGCTCCGGGTCGCGCGCATGGGTGGCGAGAACCTCATCGGCTTCTCCAAGGCGGCGCGGACCGAAGCCGGTGTGGAGATCGGCGCTCGTCACAAGGTCGTGATCGAACGGGACGCAGGGGAGCGAACCGTCGACGTCTCTGCGGATCTGGCGAAGGCACTGCGAGGTGGGCACGTCGACAAGCAGTTCGCCGCGCTGGCCTACTCGCATCGCAAGGAGTACGTGCGCTGGATCGAGGAGGCGAAGAAGCCCGAGACGCGAGCGCGGCGGATTTCCCAGGCGGTCGACATGGTCCGCGACGGACGGACGCGGTGAGCGATCCGGCGCGCCGCATCGACTACGCCGGCAGCGTCCACGACGAACGCGAGATCGACGCGGTGGTGTCGGTGCTGCGTGGTGGACCGCAGGCGTTGCGGATCGGGAAGTCGGTGCGAGCGTTCGAGCAGGCGATCGCCGCATTGTTCGGCAAGGCCCGCGGGGTCATGTGCAATTCCGGCTCATCGGCGCTGTATCTCGCCGTCGAACTCCTCGGGTTGGCGCCCGGCGACGAGATCATCACCCCGGCGCTGACCTTCTCGACCGACCTCGCGCCGATCGTGCGGGCCGGTCTGGTTCCGGTGTTCGTCGATGTCGAACCCGACACCTACAACGTGGACGTCGACGGGATCGAGCCCCTCATCGGGCCGCGCACGAAGGCGATCCTGATCCCGAATCTCATCGGGAACGTCCCGGACTGGGACGGCATCCGCACCATCGCCGACACGCACGGACTGCAGGTGGTCGAGGACTCGTGCGATGCACTCGGTTCGACGCTGCGAGGGACGCCGACCGGGACCCGCTCCGACATCTCCGTGACGTCGTTCGCGCTCTCGCACATCATCACGGCCGCCGGCACCGGAGGAATGGTGTGTCTCGACGACCCGGATCTCGTTGACCGTTGTCTCCTGCTCCGTCGTTGGGGTCGTCGTTCCGAAGTGCAGATCTACGGATCGACCAAGGGCGTCGATCGCCGGTTCTTCTCCACCATCGACGGCGACCTCGAATACGACAACCTCTTCATCTTCGACGAACTCGGCTGGAACTTCGAGCCGTCGGAGCTCGCGGCCGCGTTCGGGCTGGTGCAGGTGGACAAGCTCACCGACAACCTGGCGGCTCGCAAACGCAACTTCGCTCGCCTGGTCGAGCACTTCGGTTCCCGGCCCGACGTCTTCGTCCTGCCGCGCACCACCGAGGGGGTCGACACCGCGTGGCACATGTTCCCGGTGCTCATCCGACCCGAGTCGGGCGTCGAACGCAGCGCGTTCCAGGCGCACATGGAATCCCGCGGCATCGACACCCGCATGGTGTGGACCGGCAACGCGCTCCGGCAACCGGCCTTCCGAACCATCGAGCATCGAGCGCCAGACGACGGGTTGCCGAACACCGACCGGGTGATGGAACAGGGATTGATCCTGCCGTCGAACCACAGCCTGATCGACGACGACGTCGATTACATCGCCACGACGGCCCTGGAGTTCGTGGCGTGAACCGCTTTGCCGGTCGGCGGGCGTTGGTCACCGGCGCGAGTCGGGGGATCGGTGCCGCCACCGCGGTCAGGCTGGGCGCAGAAGGTGCGGATGTCGCGATCGTCGCCCGCACCCGGGACCGGCATGATCACTTGCCCGGTTCCCTCGAGGAGACGGCGCGCCGGATCACCGACCTCGGAGCGCGTGCGGTGGTCGTCGTCGCCGACATGGCGAGTGAATCCGACCGGGCCCGTATCGTGACCGAGGCCGAGGCGGGGCTCGGGGGGCCGATCGACGTCCTCGTCAACAACGCGGCGGCCGCGATGTATGGCCCGGTCGCGGCGATGCCGTTGAAGCGCCGGCGCATCCTGTTCGAGGTGAACGCATTGGCGCCGCTCGACCTGGCCCAGGCCGTGGTGCCGAGAATGGTCGAGCGCGGGGCGGGCTGGATCGTCAATCTCTCGTCCGCCACGGCTCGGCCCGGCGCGCCACCGGCGATGGCCCTCTACGGCGCGTCCAAGGCTGCGTTGAATCGCATGATGGTCGGTTTGGCGGAGGAACTGGCGGGTACGGGCGTCCGGGTCAACACCGTCGAGCCGCGTGCGGCGGTGCTCACCGAGGGCGCCGCCGCACTGGTGGGCGACACCTTGCGGCCCGATCAGATCGAGTCACTGGAGGAGATGGTGGAGGCTGTCGTCGCGTTGTGCGACGCGCCCGCCGACCTGACCGGGCGGGTGTGCGTGAGCCTGGACCTCATCGCCGAGCTGGGGCTGACGGTGTACGACCTCGCCGCCACGGAACCGATGTCGAGCTGACGTCCGCCCGGAGTCGGTCAGACGCCGGCCGCGGCGTTGAGTTCGTCGAGGTGCGTGGTGGCTTCGATGTACTCGTTCACCCAGCGCTCGATCACCGCGGCGGTCTTCTCCACCTTCTCGAACTGGCCGACCACCTGACCGACCGGGTTGAACGCCACGTCGACGGTCTGGTCCGGGTACCGGTGGGTCGCCGAGACCGCGATGCCCGACACCATGTACTGCAGCGGCATGCCGAGCGGTTCCGGGTTGCCCGGGGTCTCCCACGCATCGGTCCAGTCGTTGCGCAGCATGCGGCACGGCTTGCCGGTGAACGATCGACTGCGGACGGTGTCGCGCGAACCGGCCTCGATGTACGCGTTCTGCTGGACCGGCGTGTTCTCGGATTCCTCGACCATCAACCACTGGGAGCCCGACCACGCGCCCTGGCATCCCAGCGCCAGTGCCGCCGCGATCTGCGCGCCGCTGCCGATCCCGCCC
>CAZJBJ010000139.1:0-9587 GCA_964544295.1 uncultured Bifidobacteriaceae bacterium | reverse complement strand
GGAGGGAATGTTGCGCCTGGCCGGTCGCGAGGCCGACGGCGCGATCGTGAACTGGCTGTCGGCCGAGGACGTGAAGACGGTCGCGCCGATCGTCGGTACCGGCAAGGAGATCGCGGCCCGCATCTTCGTCCTGCCGACGACCGATCGCGACATGGTGCGGGCGATCGGACGCCGCATGGTTGCGGAGTATCTGAACGTCCCGGTGTACGCGGCGTTCCACGAATGGATCGGCCGCGGCGACGCGCTCCAGCCGATGTGGGACGCGTGGAAGGCCGGCGACCGCGCCGGTGCGACCGAGGTCATCCCGGACGCGGTCCTCGACGACCTGATCGTCTGGGGCTCACCCGAGCAGTGCGCGGAGGGCGTCCGCCGCTACGCCGACAACGGGGTCACGACCCCGGCGCCGATGATCATCTCCGACCCCGACACCGCGCGGACCACGATTCGCGCACTCGCCAAGCTCAAGCCCTGACGGGCCGCCTCAGAAGTTGCGGATGGCGCCGTGGGCGTCGAGGACGCCGACGTCGCCGAAGACTTCGAGGCCATCGAGTGAACGCCGACCGTTGAGGTAGAGCAGCAGGTCGTGGGCCGGTCCCCGCACCGCGACGTCGCCCTTGGCGTGGATCGGCTCCACCGTCACCCCGTCCGGGGTGAACTGCAGCAACCATTCACCGTCGGTGTCGGTGGCGTGGAGGTGGATCGACTCGCCGTCACCGACCAATGCCGTCGCACCGGCCGGGTTGAACTGCATGGACGGCGTGAGGTTGGTGAGTCGCTCGTCGATCCCGTCGACCGCGAACTCGGGGTCGAGCGCGTCCTGCTGTCCGGTCGCACTCTGCGCGTCCCAGCGGTGGATGGCGGTCTCGTGGGCCATGCGCCGCGACCAGAACCGCGCGTGCTGATCGATCCCCCACGACCAACAGTCGGCCTCGGGGTCCACGGCACCGACGGTCGCGGCGAACTCGGTCGCGCCGGCTTCGAACCAATCGGGGAACGCGCCGGGGTCTTCGGGCAACCCGAGATCGAGATCGCCCGGGTTCGCGAACTCGCGGGTCTTCACCACCGCCATCGCCCAGCGGTGCGTGGTTCCCGTGTGCTTGACGAGCTTGGCCATCGTCCACTCGGGCGTCGCGGGAGTGGCGGCATCGGGTCCGACCGCCCGGGCCGCGGCCGCGAGCGACGCAGCTTCGGAGACGACGCGATCGAGATACGTGATGTGGTCCATCGTCGGAGATTAGAGGGCGCGCCAACCGGCAACCGGCGCCTCTGGAACCCGGAGGCCGCGTGCCGTCGCCCCGGTCAGGGAAACAGGGTGAGCGGATCCTCGCGCTCGATCAGTGACGCGTCGTCGAACTGCGCACCGTTGACGCGCGGACTCACCGGATGCATGGTGAGCAGCGCGTCGGGCGCCGGAGTCAGCCAGGCGTCGACCTCGGTCGTGTCGGTGACCTCGCGGTCGAGCCACCGATCCCAGACCTCCGGGGCCAGGATGACCGGCATCCGATCGTGGAGCGACGCCATCGCGGCGTTGGCGCGCGTCGTGATGATCGTGCACGTGTGGAGCCACTCGGCATCCGGATCCGTCCGATCCCGCCACGACTCCCAGAGACCGGCCAAGGCCAGGCGACCACTCACGGCCGAGATGTAGAACGGCTGCTTCTTCCGACCCGGCATCGTCTGCCACTCGTAGAACCCGTCGACCGGGACGATGCAACGGCGCCGTTCGAGCGCCGTGCGGAATGCCGCCTTCTCGGTGAGCGTCTCCGCCCGGGCGTTGATCATGCGGTCACCGATCGCGGTCGACTCGGCCCAACTGGGCACGAGCCCCCACCGCATCGTGGTGAGCCACCGCCGGTCGGCGCGTTCGTGCACGGTCATGACCTCGGCGCGCGGCGCGACGTTGTAGCGAGCGGGAATCGAGTCGTCGATCGCGACCTCGTCGACGGCGAACTCCTCGGCGAGCAGCGTCGGGGCACTGGCCTGGACGAACCGCCCGCACATCTCAGAGACGATCGGCGACCGGGATCACGAAGCGCAGGGCCGACCACGTCTCGTCGATCGCGCAGACCTTGTTGTCGACGAGGCCGGCGTCGAGTCCGGTCTGCTGCACCGGGTCGAAGGTCAGATCGGTGGCGACCCCACTCTTCTTCTTGGGCCACGCCACCCAGAGTCCACCGTCGGACTGCATGGCCCGCCGGAAGGCCGGGATGCGGCGCGCCAGTTCGCGCTCGCGGGTCGCGAAGAAGACGATGACGTCGAGCTTGCCCCGGGCGTGCTCCCGGATCTCGACGTCGTCGGGCATCGGGACGAGCAGACGGGAGAAGCCGGCGGGAGCGGCGACGAGCGCGACGCGCGCGCCATCCTTGATGCCCAACTTCTTGGGCAATGGTGTTCCCGAGTACCCCGCCATTCGTCGCATCCGAGCGCATTCGCGGCGGCGAGTCAAACCGGGGCGGCACCCGAATCGCGTGGTCATGGTGCGGAGCATCGACCGTCGCGGAACGTGCCGGAGGACACCGTCCATTTCCCGACCATTTCACTCGACTTTTCGCCGGGAATCCGGTTAGGGTCGCCGACGTTCGAGACGCTCCCCCGACCGGCCCCCGTCCGGTCCCCGACCACGAGGTGCACCATGACGCTACGACTCGGCGACGTCGCCCCCGACTTCACTGCAGAGACCACGGACGGCACCGTCAGCCTCCACGACTACCTCGGCGACAGCTGGGGCCTGCTGTTCTCCCACCCCGCCGACTTCACCCCGGTCTGCACCACCGAACTGGGCGAGATCGCCAAGCGCAAGGGTGAGTTCGACCAACGCGGCGTGAAGCTCATCGGACTCTCGGTCGACGACATCGAGTCCCACAGGGGATGGGCACCCGACATCGCCGACGTGAAGGGCACGGCCCTCAACTTCCCGCTGATCGCCGATCCGGATCACTCGGTCGCCGAGACCTACGACATGATCCACCCGGCCGCCAACGAGAAGTTGACGGTGCGCTCGGTGTTCGTCATCGGTCCGGACAAGAAGATCAAGCTGACGATCACCTATCCGGCATCCACGGGTCGCAACATCGACGAACTGCTCCGCGTGATCGACTCGCTGCAACTGACCGCGAAGAGCTCGGTGGCGACACCGGTCGACTGGCAGCAGGGAGAGGACGTCATCGTCGCCGCATCCCTGTCGGACGAGGACGCCAAGGCCAAGTTCCCCGAGGGTTGGCGGGCGGAGAAGCCCTACCTGCGCTGGGTGCCGCAGCCGAAGTAGCCCATCGAGCCCGTCCGGGCGGTCACAGGTACGGCATCGGGTCGACGGGCGTGCCCTGCACCCGCACTTCGAAGTGCAGGTGTGGGCCCGTCGAGTTCCCGGTGTTGCCCACCGCGCCGATGGTGGCACCGGCGGAGACCGACTGGCCCACGCGGACCTTGAAGCGCGACAGGTGACCGTAGAGGGTGGCGATGCCACCCCCGTGGTCGATCACGATCGCGTTCCCGTACCCGGTGATCGTGCCGGCGACCACGACGGTCCCGGCACCACCGGCGCGCACCGCGGTGCCGTACCCGGCGCCGATGTCGATGCCGGTGTGGAGCCGACGGGTGTGGAAGATCGGATGCACCCGCCACCCGAACGGTGACGAGATCGGACCGTCGGCCGGGAACTGGAACCGACTCGTCGCGTTCCCCGTCCGGGGCCGACTGCTGAGGACCTGCTCGACCGAGGCCGACGCGGCCTGCTGGCGTTGGGCGGCGCGTTCGAACTCCGCCTTGCGCGCCTGCACCGTGGCCAACACCGTCTGCTCGTTCTGTTCCCGGACCTTGGCCACCTCGACGGCACGGGCCTGGTCGGTGCGGAGTGCGCCGAGACGGGCGGCCTCGGCACGCGCCGACGCGGCCACGGATTCGGCGTCCTGGCGCTGCTGACGGATCGACCGCTCCGCGTCCTCCATGTCCAGACGGGCGATGCGGACGTCGGTGAGCGATGCGGCGCTTCGCTCACCCACCTGACGGAGATAGTGCTGGCGCAGGGCGAGATCGTCGAGCGAACCTTCGTGGGCCAGGGCCCCGACCACCGGCGGCATCGTCGAGCCGACCCCTCGATACATCTGGGCGGCGGTCCGCCGCGATCGGGTCACGGCTTCGTCGAAACGGATCCGGGTCTCGACCAACTGGACTTCGAGCCGCCGCTGCGCGGCTGCGACCACCGCCAGGTTCTCGGTGGCCTGCCTCGCCCGTTCGCCCGCCGCGGCCGTCTGCCGGTCGAGGTCACGCACCCGGGCTTCGGCCTGTTCCCGCTCGGCTCGCGCGGCGGTCACCGCGGCCACGGCCTGCGCCTCGGCGCGGGATGCGGCCTCGAACTCCGGAGTGGCCGGTGCAGTGGGGCGCTGCCGGGCCACGGCCCCGACCGGGTTGATCGCGCCGAGGCTGAGCATCGTGCCGATGACCAGCGCGCGGCGCGCCGAGATCAGGGACATCATTCATTGACGGTAACCACACCGGCAACAGAAGTGGCGGACCTCGGTGCTCGCGGTGCCCGAAGGAACCACCCAGGGTGATCGGTACCGGACGAACTACGCGTCGATGAAGCGCCGGAGCCCGATCCAGGCGCCGATCCCGCCGATGGCCACCCCGATGAGCACCACGTAGATGCTGATCTGGGTGGCGTCGCCCGGCCCGACGTACCAGCCGCGCCAGAGCGGGTCGGTCGGCGAGATGCTGTTGCTGATCAACGACTGGAGTCCGAACACGGCGCCGACCGCGGCAGCCGATCCGATGACGCCCTGCACCATGCCCTCGAGCAGGAACGGGATGCGCACGAACCAGTTGGACGCGCCGACGAGCTTCATGACCTCGATCTCGCGGCGACGGGCGAAGGTGGCGAGGCGGATCGTGTTCACGATCAGGAACAGTGCCGCGAACAGCAGCGCGAGGAAGATCGTGATGAAGATGTAGCGGATCGTGCGGGTCGCACTGAGCAGGCTCTTGACCGACTCGGGGGCGGTGTTGACCTGGTCCACGCCGGGCTGACTCACGAAGTGACTGCCGACCACGGTCGTCAGTGCCGCGGTGCGGGGCGCCACCCGGAACGACTCGGGCAGGTCCTCGGGTCGGGTGTTCGACACGAGGTCCGGCTGCGAGGAGAACCACTTCTTGAACTGCCGGAAGGCGTCATCGTGCGAGAGATACCGGAACGTCCGCACGTCCGGGTCCTTCTCGAGCTGCGTCTTGACCGCATCGACCTGGGCGAGGGTCGCGTCCGTCTTCATGAAGATCTCGAACTGGACGCCGTTCTCCCACTGGGCCGTCCCGTGGTCGACGAGCCGCGTGAGGAGGAGGGCGCCGCCGAGGACGCACAGCGACACCGCCACGGTGAGCACGCCGGCGACCGTCATGAGGATGTTGCGCCGCAGCGACACCCAGGTCTCACGCGCGAAGTATCCGAGTCTGGTGAACATACCGATCAGTTCCCGACGCCGTAGATGCCGCGGGCCTGGTCGCGGACGAGCGTGCCGTGCTCGAGTTCGATCACCCGACGTCGCATCGTGTCGACGATCCGCGAATCGTGGGTGGCCATCACGACCGTCGTCCCCGTGCGGTTGATGTGGTCGAGCAGTCGCATGATGCCGACGGTCGTCTGCGGGTCGAGGTTCCCGGTCGGTTCGTCGGCCAACAGGATGAGCGGCCGATTGACGAACGCCCGCGCGATCGAGACGCGCTGTTGTTCACCGCCGGAAAGTTCGTCCGGGAATCGGTCGAGCTTGGCCGAGAGGCCCACGAGATCCAGGATCTGAGGGACCTGGGACTTGGTCACGTGCTGGGGCCGACCGATCACCTCGGACGCGAACGCCACGTTCTCGTAGACCGTCTTGCCGGGCAGGAGCTTGAAGTCCTGGAAGATGCAGCCGATATTGCGCCGCAGCTGCGGGACCTTCCAATCCGACAGCGTGGTGACGTCACGGCCGGCGACGATGATCTTGCCGCGTGAGGGCACTTCGTCGCGCAGCAGCAGACGCAGGAAGGTCGATTTCCCCGAGCCGGACGGGCCCACGAGGAACACGAACTCGCCCTTGCCGACGTCGAGGCTGACGTCCCGCAGCGCGGTGACGTTGCCCTTGTAGGTCATGGTGACGTTCTCGAAGCGAATCATGAGAGCTCTTCAGGCTACCCGCCACCTCCCCGGATTCTGGGTCATCGGACCCACCGACCCGGACATTCCGGACGGTGAAGCTGGGAAGGAGTTCAGGTCGTCGCGTCGACGTCGCTGCGCCGCCACTGCAGGAACGACTCGATCAGATCATCGAGGTCACCGTCGAGGACCGCATTGACGTTGCCGGTCTCGAACCGGGTGCGCTCGTCCTTCACCAGCTGGTACGGGTGCAGGGTGTACGTGCGGATCTGGCTGCCGAAGTCGATCCCGCGCTTCTCCCCCGAGAGCTGCTCCAACTCGGCGCGGCGCTCTTCCCGCTGGCGCTCGGCCAGCCGCGCGCCGAGGATCTGCATGGCCTTGGTCTTGTTCTGCAGCTGCGAGCGCTCGTTCTGACACGACACGACGATGCCGGTCGGCAGGTGGGTGATCCGGATCGCGGAGTCGGTGACGTTGACGTGCTGGCCGCCGGCACCGGACGATCGGAACGTGTCGATGCGCAGATCGCTCGGGTCGATCTCCGGCGCTTCGGCTTCGTCGAGCGCTGGTACCGCGTCGAACGCGGCGAAGGCGGTCTGACGCCGGGCGTTGGCGTCGAACGGTGAGATCCGGATCAGCCGGTGGACCCCCTTCTCGCCGGTGAGCATCCCGTACGCGTACCGGCCCTTGACCGTGAACGTCGCGGAGCTGATGCCCGCCTCGGTGCCCTCGCTGATGTCCTCGATCTCGACCGCGAAGCCGCGCCGCTCCGCCCACCGCGTGAACATGCGCAGCAACATCTGGGTCCAGTCCTGCGCGTCGGTACCGCCCGCACCCGAGCTGACCTGGCAGATGGCATCGCGCTCGTCGTGCTCCTCGGTGAACAGCGCCCGGAGTTCGAGCTTGTCGAGCTCGGCGCGCAACGCGGTGAGTCCCGCGTCGATCTCCGGCTCGACCGATTCGTCGAGTTCCTCGCGCCCGAGTTCGTACAACGTCTCGAGATCCTCGACCCGTTCGGTCAGCGCGTCGACGAGATCGATGTCGTCACGCACCGACGCGAGTTCACTCGTGACCGCGCGCGCCGCATCCGGATCGTCCCAGAGGTCGGGCTGCGCAGCTCGATCCTCGAGTTCGACGATCCGCGACCGCAGGACGTCGATGCGGAGGTACCCGCGCGCCTCGTCGACCCGTTTCCGCACGGCAGAGAGATCGTCCGAGAAATCACGCATGGTTCGAGCTCCGATGGACCCGACGAGACCGCGGCGTCAACGGCCGTGGCAGAGCTTGTACTTCTTGCCGCTGCCACAGTGGCACGGCTCGTTGCGGCCCGGCGTCTTCTCGACGGTGACCGGCTGGAGCGGGGCCGCCTCCTCGACGATCTCGGGCCCGTCGCCGAACTCGTCCATCGGGGCGGCCGCCGCCGCCGCGGTGAACGCCGACTGACCCTGGACGGGGTCCTCGGAGGCGGTGTACTGCACATTGCGAACCTGGGTCGGGGCGTCGTCGGCGACCACTTCGAGGCGGAACACGTAGCGGACGAAGTCGGCCTTGATGCCCTCCATCATCGCCTCGAACATGTCGAAGCCCTCGCGCTGCCAGGCGGCGAGCGGGTCCTGTTGGCCCATGGCGCGCAGGTTGATGCCCTCGCGCAGGTAGTCCATCTCGTAGAGGTGTTCGCGCCAGTGCTGGTCGATCACCGAGAGCATCACCCGGCGCTCGATCTCGCGCAGCTGCTCGGAACCGATCAACGCCTCTTTCGCCTCGTACTGCTCGAGCGCGTCGCCGTTGAGCAACTCGAAGGCGTCTTCGGGGTTCGTGAGCACGGCGAGCTGGTCGCGCGTGACCCGGGTCGGGAACACGTCGGTCGCGAGTCGCACGAGTTCGTCGACGTCCCAGTCCTCCGCGAACTCGCCGTCGCCGGTCGACGCCTTGACCACGTGGTCGAGCGCGCCTTCGATCGCGTCGATCGACTCCTCGCGCAGGTCGCCACCGTCGAGGATCTGCTGGCGGCGCCGGTAGATCACCTTGCGCTGCTCGTTCATCACCTCGTCGTACTTGAGCACGTCCTTGCGGATCTCGAAGTTGCGATCCTCGACCGTGCGCTGGGCCCGCTCGATGGCCTTGGTCACCATCTTGGCTTCGAGCGGGAGATCGTCGGGGAACGCCTTGCCCATCACCCAGCTCATGGCGCCCGTGGCGAAGAGCCGCATGAGTTCGTCCTCGAGCGAGAGGTAGAAGCGGCTCTCGCCCGGGTCGCCCTGCCGGCCGGCGCGCCCTCGCAACTGGTTGTCGATCCGGCGACTCTCGTGCCGTTCGGTGCCGAGCACGTAGAGGCCGCCGAGGTCGCGGACGGCCGCGCCCTCCTCGTCGCACTGGACCTTGAACTGGGTGACCAGCGCCTCGTACTTCTCCGGCTCGTCCTCGGGGGATTCGCCGTTGGCGAGCATCTCCTCCCGGGCGAGGCCTTCCGGGTTCCCGCCGAGGAGGATGTCCCCCCCACGACCGGACATGTTGGTCGCCACCGTGACGGCACCGATGCGGCCGGCCTGGGTGACGACGGTCGCTTCCTGCTCGTGCTTCTTCGCGTTGAGGACCGCGTGGGGAATGCCCCGCTTGTCCAGCAGGCGGCCGAGGTGTTCGGAGCGGTCGACCGAGATCGTGCCGACCAGGACGGGCTGGCCCCGATCGCACCGTTCCTGAATGTCGTCCGCCAGCGCCTCGTACTTCGCGTCCTCGGTCTTGTAGATGAGGTCGGGTTCGTCGTTACGGATCATCGCCCGGTTGGTGGGGATGCTCACGACCTCGAGCGCGTAGGTGTGCATGAACTCGCCCGCCTCGGTGTTGGCGGTTCCGGTCATGCCGGCGAGCTTCTCGTAGAGCTTGAAGTAGTTCTGCAGGGTGACGGTCGCGAGGGTCTGGTTCTCCTCCTTGATGCGCACGCCTTCCTTGGCCTCGACCGCCTGGTGCAATCCGTCGCTCCAGCGGCGACCGTCGAGGATGCGGCCGGTGAACTCGTCGACGATCTTCACCTCGCCGTCGGCGACCACGTAGTCGACGTCGGTCTTGAAGAGTTCCTTCGCCTTGAGCGCCGCCTGCAACTGGTGCACGAAGTTCTGGTTGACGTGCTCGTAGAGGTTGTCGACCCCGAGCGCGTCCTCGACCCGGTGGATGCCCTCCTCGGTCGGTACGACGGTGCGCTTGGCTTCGTCGACCTCGTAGTCCCGCTCACGCTGGAGCACCTTCACAATGCGCGCGAACTGGAAGTACAGCGCCGGCGCGTCGTCGGCGCGACCCGAGATGATGAGCGGCGTCCGGGCTTCGTCGATGAGGATCGAGTCGACCTCGTCGACCACCGCGAAGAAGTGGCCGCGCTGGGCCTGCTCCTCGAGCGACCCGGCCATGTTGTCGCGGAGGTAGTCGAACCCGAACTCGTTGTTCGTCCCGTAGGTGATGTCGGCCGCGTACGCCC
>CAZJBJ010000138.1:0-9799 GCA_964544295.1 uncultured Bifidobacteriaceae bacterium | reverse complement strand
GGTCTTGGTGACCGTCGCGTTGGCCGGGTTGAGGCCCGTGATGGTGGCGGTGTTGGCGATGGAGCCGGCGTCGACGTCGGCCTGGGTGACGGTGTAGGTGGCGGTGCAGCTGATGCCCGCGCCGGGGGCCAGGGTGGCGGGCGCGCTCGGAGTGCAGGTGATCGCGGAGAGGCCGCTCATGGGATCGGTCACGCCGACGCCGTGCAGGGTCACCGTCCCCGTGTTGGTGCCACTCATGGTGTAGGTGACGACGGTGCCGGCGACGACGCCGGTGGTGGGTGACGCGGTCTTGGTGAGGCCGATCGTCGAGGTCTGGGTCGCGGTGACGGTCGCGTTCGCGGTCTTGGTGACCGGGTTGTTGGCGGGATCGAGGCTGGAGAGCGTGGCGGTGTTGGCGATGGAGCCGGCGTCGACGTCGGCCTGGGTGACGGTGTAGGTGGCCGTGCACGAGATGGTCGCGGCGGGGGCCAGGGTGGCGGGCGCGGCGGGGGTGCACGACACCGCGGAGAGGCCGCTCATCGGATCAGTCACGTCGACGTTGTGGAGGGTCACCGTCCCGGTGTTGGTACCGGTGAAGGTGTAGGTGACGGGAGTGCCGGCAACCACGCCACTCGCCGGCGATGCCGACTTCGCGAAGCTGACCGAGGAACTCTGCGAAGCGTTGACCGTCGCGCCCGCCGTCTTCGTGATCGTGGTGTTACTCGGGTCCTTGCCGGTGACGGTGCCGGTGTTGACGATCGAACCCGCGTCGACGTCGGCCTGGGTGACCGTGTACGTCGCGGTGCAGCTCATGCTGGCGCCCGCCGCGAGGGTCGAACCTTGGGCCGGTGTGCAGGAGATCGCGGACAGGCCCGAGTGGGGGTCGGTGACCGTCGCGTTGGTCAGCGGCAGGGTGCCGGTGTTCGTCGCGCCGTACGTGTACGTCACCGAGGTGCCCACGCCCACGCCGGTGTTCGGTGACGCCGACTTGGTGAGGCCGAGGCTCGCGGTGCCGGGCGGGTTCGTGGAGGTACAGGCGATGCTGTCCTGGTTCGTGGGGGTGACGGTGAACGAAGTCCCGGTTCCGGACGGCAACACGGTGGTTGAGGCGCCGTTGCCGTTGGTGCAGGAGATGGTGCTCACGTACTGCCCGATGACCGACGGTCCCGACGCCTTGGCATCAGTCAGTGTGTAGGTGGTGCCCGCGGTCAAGGTGGTCGAGCCGGTGGTCGCGGTCGTCCCTGCCCCGGATGTGGTCGCGGCGGCGACCGTCGCGGCGCCGTTCTTGATCGCCACGGTGAACTGGTCGAGCGAATCGGCGCGTGACGCGACCGACTTGGTCAGGGTGAGTCGGGGCCGGGTCGTATTGGTGAACGTGCAACTGATCACGTCGCCGAGCTGAGGGGTGATGGTGAACGACGTGCCCGAACCCGAC
The DNA here is from genome assembly GCA_964544295.1 of uncultured Bifidobacteriaceae bacterium. Taxonomy (GTDB): domain Bacteria; phylum Actinomycetota; class Acidimicrobiia; order IMCC26256; family JAENVU01; genus JAENVU01. Next base: position 8,385 of record CAZJBJ010000138.1, on the reverse strand, counting down.
GGGAGCACCGTCGACGAGCCCGACTTCGAGTTCGAGCAGGAGATGCTCGCCGCGTACTGGCCGATGGTGCTGGCGCTGCCCGCCGCCATCGCATCGCTCAGCGTGTACGTCGTCCCTGCGGTCACGGTCGTGTTCCCGGTCGCGGCACCCGCGCCCCCGCCCGAGGTCGTGGCCGACGCGAGACTCGTCGCGCCGTTCAACAGCGAGACCGTGAACTGGTCGGACGAGTCCAACCGGTCGGTGACCGACTTCTTGACGTCGATCTTGGGTGGCGCCGCGACGACCACCGAGCTGGTCGCCGGGCTGTTGTCGCTCGTCGTCGTGGTCGTGTCGATCACCGTGGAGCCGATGTCGGCGATCGCCGAGTTCCCGACCGTACCGGCGACAGTGTTGATGTTCATCTGGTACGTGAGGGTGCGCGACGAACCACCGGGAACGGTGAAGGGCCCGGGCCACACGAGCGTCGATCCGCTGGTGGTCGGGTCGCCGATCGCGCTGCCGTTGTACGTGGAGGTCCCCGCGGTGTAGGTCGCACCGGTGCCGGGCGTGTCGACGAACTGGTCGAGCCGGGCCGCCTGGCTCCCCGTGTTGGTGGCCGTCACGGTGTACGTCACGGTGCCGCCCGGCTCGAGGAGAGTGGTCGGGCTCGCGCTCTTGCTGATCGTGGTGGTGTTCGAGATCGGTGAGATCGGTGCGATTGCCGTGTAGGTCGAGTCACCGGTGCTCGTGTGTTTGATCTGCGTGCCCGACGCGATTTCCTGGATGGGCGTCACGGCGGTGTTGGACGACGTCGTGCCCACGATGATGAACGTGTACGTGATGACGTAGGTCCGGTTGGCGCTGCTGGAATCGGTGAACGTCCGATGCAGCAGATCGGGGTAGTTCGCGGCGCCGCCACCCGTGAGGTCCACGTTGAGGTTGACACCGGTGAGCCGGTACGCGGCCGCGTTCCATGCCAGGGATCCCGTGACGACGGCGGCCGGGGTCATGTCGAACCCCTTGGGGTCCGCCGCCGAGCCGGCCCCGATGGTTCCGGTTTCGCCGGTGACGGTGAGGGTCATGGTCGCGCCGAGGCCGGGCGGGTTACTCGTCGCCGTGGCGACCGTCACCTTGTTCGCAGCGGCCTGGGTCGTCCCGACGACATCGGTGTAGGTGAATCCGGTGTTGCAGGTCTCGGTGGCGCCGGTCAGGCTCGGATTGCGGTCATAGACCGACACCGTGTGGGACTGGTCGGTGGCCGTGGCCGAACTCGCGGCCAGGTAGAAGTACGCGAGCCCGGACGCGCCCGGAGCCAGGCTGCCGAGCGGCTGGGACGCGGACTGGCCCGGCGCCAACGTGACCGACCCGCCGGTGAACCCGGACAGTTGGACGTACGGGTTGGCGAGGGTGGCACCGGTGTTGTTGGTGATCTGGTACCCGGTGTAGTGGCCGGCGAGGGTCGGCAGCGTGGGCGGGCTCGGGCTGAAGTCGGCGTAGAAGATGGTTCCGGCGAGGGGCGTGACCGTGATGTTCGCCGCGGTACACGTCGCAGCTGCGGCCGGCGGCGCGGCGAGGTACGCGTCGACGGGGAGGGCGGCACCGAGTGCGAGCGCGAGGACGCCGACGATCCTGAGCAGCGCGCCTGCGTGGTGCCGACGAACAGTGGACGCGGTGGTGCCGGTCGTGCCGGCGCGGGTCGAGCGGTGAGTCTTCACACTGGCTCTTCGGCTACGCATGGTTGACACTTTCGTGAAATCTTCCGCTCGGGCTCAAGAATCTCGGCGGCGTCGCCAATGGCGCGCGGACGTGCCCGGCGATCGGGTGATCGTCGGGCACTCGGACGGGAGACAGGTGGGGTTCGGTATCAGATGTCGGCGCGTTCGACGCGCAGGATGCAGCGCAGGTTGTCGCTCGCGACCTTCACGCCCTGCTGCCACTCCGCGCTCTTCTTCGGACCGACCTTGGCGACGTTCGCCTCGGCGAGTCCGACCGTGGTGTCGCCGTCGAGGAAGGACACGTAGATGCGATACCGCACCGCGGAGTTGGTTGGGTTGGTGACGGTCCCGTTCGCGTTCCAGGATCCGCCGTCCTGCTTGCACGACGTGTCATGCACGTCGGCCTTGGCGCCGACGAAGTCCGCGAGCGTGCCCGGCGTGTTCTTCGTGTTCGCGACGAAGGGTTGCGTCGTGCTCGTCGACAGTGCGTTCGACGTCGCCGTGGGCTTGGTCTTCGGCGAAGCTGCTTCCTTCGCCGAGCCGTCGCTGCTGCAACCGGCCACACCGATCACGGCGACCACGCCGAGGGCGATCAGGGTCGTGCGCATGGTCGTCTACCTCCCAGTAGCGCCGCAGCGGTAGTGCTGCTGACCTAGATATCGGCGGGAGGCGGTGGAACTTGAGTCAGTCGGGTGGGGGAACGCTGCCCCGTACCAACCGGCCCGGAAGTGCGCCGGTGGCCTGGCCGGCCTCGAAGGTCACGGTTCCCGATTTCACGGTGTACCGGTACCCCGACGCCTCCTGCATCAACCGGCGTCCACCGGCCGGGAGATCGTGCACCAGGTGCGGAATACGACATTCCAGCGCATCGAGGGCGATCACGTTCACGTCGCCGACGAAGCCGGGTTGCAGGACGCCGCGGTCGAACCAACCGACGTGCGCCGCGGTGCGCTGGGTCTGTTGGTGCACGACGGTCTCGAGCGGGATCGTCGGGCCGCCGCGTCGATCCCGCGCCCAGAGCGTGATCGCGCTGGTCGGCATCGATCCGTCACAGATCGCGCCGCAGTGGGCGCCGGCGTCCGAGAGTCCGAAGAGCGAGAACGGGCTGGTGATCATCTCGTAGAGGTCGTCGTAGTTGCCGTGGGCGAAGTTGAACAGCGGCAGGTACAGGAGTTGGGTGCCGTCCCGGTCGAGCAGCAGGTCGTAGACGACGCTCGCGGGATCGGCTCCCGCGGCGCGAGCGTGCGCCCCGATGGAGTCGGCGGCGTCGAGCTCGTAGTCGACCGGGTCGCTCAACGCGAACATCACGTCCCACCCGGACACGATCGACTTGAACAGGCCGTCGGGCAGGGTGGCGACCATCGCGGCGTGCTCGTCCAGAATCCGGCGCTTGCGTTCCGGGTCGCGGAAGGCGGCCACGCGCTCGGTCAGTGGAAGCTCGGCGACCTCGGCGGCCGACGGCGTGAAGAGGAACGGGCTCGCCGTGGCTTCGAGGCCGAGGAGCACCCCGATGGGTCGGGACGCGACCTGGGGCTTGACGTCGAGGCCACGGTCGCGCATCTCGGCGACGCGGCCGAACAGGTGACGCCAGCGGTCCGGCGCATGGAACGCCTGCTGGACGGTGAAGCTGAGGGGTCGACCGCTGGTGCGCGCGAACGCGTCGATCAGATCCATCTCTCGGTTCGCGAACTCGTCGTCCGGCGTCTGGTACGCGTCGGAGATGAGTTGGGTCACACCCGCGCCGGCCGCGCGCATCGCATCGGCGATCGTGAGCAACTCAGCTTCGCTCGCGGTCAGGGTCCCGATGTTGGTGCCGTCCTTGGTGCGGTGCACGTCGGTCCGGCTCGTCGCGAAGCCGAGCGCGCCGGCGGCGAGAGCTTCACGCGTGAGGTCCGCCAACCGGGCCAACTCGTCGTCGGTCGGGGCTTCGGTGTGATCGGCGCCCCGCTCGCCCATCACGTAGGTGCGCAGGGCCGCGTGGGGGAGGTGGGCGCCCATGTCGACGGTATGTGGTTTCGCGGCGAGGGAGTCGAGGTATTCGGGGAAGGTTCGCCAGTCCCAGGTCAGCCCCTCGGCGAGGGCGGTGCCCGGGATGTCCTCCACGCCTTCGAGTAGACCGATGAGCCAGTCGTGGGTGTCGGCCTGGGCCGGGGCGAACCCGACGCCGCAGTTGCCCATCGCGATGGTGGTCACGCCGTGGAGTGACGAGGGGGCGACGATGGGGTCCCACGTGACCTGGCCGTCGAAGTGGGTGTGGATGTCGACGAAGCCGGGCGTCACGACCATCCCGTCGGCGTCGAGTTCACGGTGGCCGCGCCCGTCGACGGCGCCGACCTCCGTGATGATGCCGTCGGTGATGGCGACATCACCGATGAAGCCGGGGGCACCCGTGCCGTCGACGACGGTGCCGTTGCGAATGACGAGATCAGCGCTCACTCATCGAGCTTCCCACCTTCTCGGCAGCTCCGCTCGCCGCTCTGCGCGTGGGCCGAACGAAGCTCGCTCCGCCGCGGCTCGCCTCCGCAAGCTCCGGCTCGGTCGTTGACCACAACGTACTGTGCTGCCTCGAGCAGAATTGTCGACGGAATCGAGACATCCATGACGTACAAGGTGATCCAGTGGGCGACCGGTATGGTCGGACAGGAAGCGATTCTGGGGGTGCTCGCGCACCCGGAGTTGGAACTCGTCGGCACGTGGGTGCACAGCCCGGAGAAGTCGGGCAAGGACGTCGGCGAGATCTGCGGCATCGATCCGATCGGCGTCATCGCGACCAATGACGTGGACGAGCTGATCGCGCTCGACGCCGATTGCGTCGTCTACTCGCCGGTGCTCGCGAGTACGTCGACGGTCATCAAACTGCTCGAGTCGGGCAAGAACGTGGTGACGCCGGTCGGCTGGATCTATCCCGGCGAGTCACCGAAGATCGCGGCGATCGAGGATGCGTGTCGGCGCGGCGGTTCGACCTTGCACGGCACCGGCATCAACCCCGGCGGGATCACCGAGCGGCTGCCCCTGTTGCTGTCGTCGTGGTGTCGGGACATCACCCACGTGCGCGCCGAGGAGTTCTCCGACATCCGCAACTACCCGACCGCGTCCGTCGTGCGCGACGTCATGATGTTCGGCACTCCGCCGGAAGCCGCGCAGACGAGCCCGATGCCCACGATCCTCGGTCTCGGGTTCTGCGAGTCGATCGACATGATCGCCGACGAGTTGGGTTGGACGCTCGACGCGGAGAAGCGCACCACCCACGAGATGGCGGTGGCGACCCAGGACTTCGACTCACCCGTCGGGGTCATCGACGCCGGCACCGTGGCCGCGCAGCGGTTCACGTGGGAGGGGTTGGTCGACGGCGAGCCGGTCGTCACCGTGCGGGTGAACTGGCTGATGGGTGAGGAGCATCTCGACCCGGCGTGGTCGTTCGGTCCGGAGGGGCAACGGTTCGAAGCCGAGATCGCCGGCGATCCGCCCGTGTCGGTCGTCGTCCACGGCCTGCATCCGCCGGTGGTGGGGGAGAATCCCGAGATCGGTCTCACCGCGCCGGCGATGCACTGCGTCAACGCGGTGCCCTACGTGTGCGAGGCCGAGCCCGGCATCAAGACCTACCTCGACCTCCCCCTCATCGCCGGCCGCGCCCACACCAACTAACCGTTCTCGTACACGTCCTGCACGCCAGGGCGTGCGGACCGCGCGCCAGAGTTGCGGTCGGTGCGTGTGGTTCAGGTGCGGCTCGGGTCGACGACGGGCTGCATGAACACGCGGACCTCGGACTCGTCGAAGAGTTCGGGCAGGACCCAACCGTCGACGCGGCGTCGGAGTCGGAACTGGATGTTCGGCCCGGTGTCGATGGTCTCCTCGATCTGGAATCCGTCGATCCAGCGGTCGCCGAAGCGCAGGTGCACTTCGCACTCCAGTGGACGCTCGGCGCGGGTGGCGGGAGCGACGGGGACTTCGGCCGGCAGCTCGATCACTGTTTCAGCGGCCGGTTCGATCTGCGGTTCGGCGTGGTCGGTCGTGAGGTCGATCGCGTCCGACGCAGGCTCCGGCACCGCGACGTGCTCGACCTCGCCCGTCTCGACCGCACGCGTCTCGACCTGACGCGGCGCGCGGGACGGGTCGATCGTGCCGCCGATGATCGTGCCCGCACCCTGATCGGCCGTCCCGATGACCGGGGTGGCCGGGGTGAGCGGTGGCGCGGCCAGGAACATCGCGAGTCGATCGATCGAGCGGGCGAGACGGGCGTGGGTGGTGTGCTCGGCCTCGAGTTGGCGGCGGAGGGTGTCGGTGACGGTGCTGGCGCGGCTGAGCGCGCTCACCATCTCGATGTCGCGGCGGGCGAGTTCCTCGTGCAGCTTGGTGAGCTCGATGCGCAGCAGGTTGATCTGCATCTGCGCGGTCTCGGCGTGGATCGCGGCGAGTTCTGCCGCCCGCGCCCGTCGCCGCCTCCAGCCCACACTCGCCCCCATCGCCGTCCTGGCGGGCACGGTACGCCCCGGCGGGCCGCAGTTGGTGGAACTTCGGTGTCAGCCGCACGCCGCGGCGGAGCCGAACGCTCAGAGTGGCGCGAACGGAATCGTGAACGCGGGTGACTCGACGCCACCGTCGACCTCGAAGATCTTCCCGGTGACCCAACTCGCGGCGTCGGAGCCCAGGTAGACGACAGCCGCCGCGATGTCCTCGGGCAGGCCGATCCGCTGCATCGGGGTGCCGGTCTCGAGCTGGCGGCGGACCGAATCGTCGGTCAGGACGTGTTCCAGCGCCGCGGTCTCGACCCCGCCGACCTCGATGGCGTTCACCCGGACCTTGGGGGCCAGTTCGGGGGCCATGGCCCGGGTCATCATCGACAGCGCCGCCTTGGCGGTCGCGTACGCGACGAAGCACGGCTGCACCATGCTCGCGGCCCGTGAGCTGATGTTGATCACGCTGCCGCCGTCGCCGGCCACCATGGGGGGACGCAGCGCTGGGTCAGGTCGAACGCCGCGATGACGTTGAACGTGAACGCCCCTTCCATCGCCCGGATGCTCGTGTGCATGATCGGGCGGGGATCCCAGCCGCCGGCGTTGTTCACCAGCACGTCGACCCGACCGAACTCGCCGACGGCCGCGTCGACGAGCGCGGCGCGCTGGTCACCGTTGGTGACGTCGGTCGGGACGGTGACGGCTCGTCGGCCCAGTGCTCGGATGCGTTCGGCCACGACGTCGAGGTCGGCGGCGGTCCGAGCCGCGAGTACGACGTCGGCGCCGGCTTCGGCGAGTCCGACGGCGCAACCCGCGCCGATGCCCTTGCCGGCTCCGGTGACGATGGCGACGCGCTGGGTGAGGTCGAACCGATCCATGATCATCGTGGCAGAGTATCGACCTTCAACAGCCGACGAACGGGAAGCCGAGATGACCGAGCCGGTACTGGTCGACATCACCGATGGTGTCGCCACCATCACCCTCAACCGACCCGAGGCGCGCAACGCGCTGAACCGGGCGATCCGGCACGGGTTGCCGACGATCATCTCCGAGCTCGAAGCGGACGACGCCGTCGACGTGATGATCCTGACCGGTGCCGATCCGGCGTTCTCGGCCGGGGTCGATCTCAAGGAGTTCGGATCGGGAGCCGTCGGCGGCGATGAGCTCCGGTCCGGTGCGGGTGCGCCCGGCCCCGAGAGTGTCGACATGGGCGGTCGCAGCCGCGACGGTCAGCTGCCCTGGCGGGGCGCACTGCCGCCGCGCACCAAGTTGCTCATCGGCGCGGTCAACGGGGTCGCGGTCACCGGCGGCCTCGAACTCGCGCTGGCGTGCGATTTCCTGATCGCCTCCGAGCGGGCCCGCTTCGCCGACACCCACGCCCGCGTCGGGGTGATGCCCGGCTGGGGGCTCACCGTGCTGCTCCCACAACGGGTCGGCGTGGCGCGGGCGCGGGAGATGAGCGTCACCGGCAACTTCGTCGACGCGCAGCTGGCCTACGACTGGGGGTTGGTGAACCACGTGGTTCCCCACGACGAACTGCTGTCGTACTGCCGCCAACTCGCGGCCGACTGTCGGAGCGTCGACCAGCTCGGTGTCCGCCGCATGCTCTCGACCTACGACCGCAATTCGCTCGTGACCGACGAGGAGGCCTGGCGCATCGAGGACGAGGTGTCGCGCAGCTGGGAAGGTCCGGGCTTCGATCCCGCCGAGATCGAGAAGCGCCGCCACGGCATCATGGAACGCGGCCGAGCCCAGGTCAGCGAATAGCAGTGGAGCAGCTCGACGTCACGGCATCCCTCCGGCCCGAGCGGGCCGCGCTGGTGGAACTTCTGCGGGGCCTGACCGATGACGAGTGGTCGTGTCCCACCGAGTGTCCGGCGTGGAATGTCAAGGGGATTGCGCTGCACATCCTCGGCGACGACCTGTCGCTGCTCACGCGCCAGCGCGACGGCGCGACGGACTCGCTCACCCTCTTCGCCGAAGACCACCCGGGGCTCACGTTCCGCGAGTTACTCGACGGCTTCAACGAGCTCTGGGTCTCGGGGGCTCGCTTCCTCAGCGTGCCACTGCTGATCGAACTCCTCGAGATCGTCGGTGAGGAGAGTGCGGAGTTCTACGAGTCGGTTGGTCTGGACACGATGGCCCGAGAGCCGGAGCATTTCTTCGCCACCCTCGAACCGTCGCCCTACTGGCAGGCGATCGCCCGCGAGTACGCCGAGCGGGTGATCCACCAGTCG
>CAZJBJ010000137.1:0-9867 GCA_964544295.1 uncultured Bifidobacteriaceae bacterium | reverse complement strand
CGATCATGGTCCGCAACGGCAGCTGCTACAAGTGCCTCAACTGCGGGAGCACGTCCGGCTGTAGCTAGGGGTCAACGGGGATCAGGGCGGACAAGTGTGCTAGAGGTCGACTCGTGGTCGCCGCGCGGCCACGAGCTTCAACCGTTACAAGCGATGTTGCTAGGCCGGAGCGCGTGACACATGCAAAGTGGAGCGCGTTGGCACCACGGCGTATGGACACTGTGATGGTTCCTCGATATCGTCCGTGCCCAGCGCCGCCGTCGGTCGCGCATGGGTCGGAGGAGTCGGTCGGGTGTCGACCAGCGAGCGTCCAGTTCGCCGTCGCCGCCTCGGATCGTTGGCGATCTCACTGGTCGTGATCCTCGGAGCGGCCGGCTCCGCCACCGCGGCCGAGCCTGACACTACGCCTCCACGCACCTACTTCGAGCAGCTCGCTGCGCGGATCGGCTGGGATTGGGTGTACGCGCAGTTCCGTGTCGTTCCGGACGAACCAGACGCCACCTTTGAGTGCAAACTCGATGCCGCCGACTGGATGGCGTGCGTCTCCCCGTGGCAGATCGAAGGCCTTGCCGAAGGCCCGCACGACGTTGCCGTCCGCGCCACCGATGCCGCCGGCAACACCGATCCCTCGCCCGAGGTGCAGAGCTTCTTCGTCGACCTATCCGGGCCTATCGGCCAGGTCAGCATCAATGCCGGCGCGTCGGTGACGAGTCGCCACCAGGTCCACCTGTCCATGTCGAACTCAGACGAGAACGACACCCTTCACATCCGGATCTCGAACCAACCGGACGTCGATGGCGACGGGCGCCTGATCGATGCCTGGGACGGCTACGAGTGGCAGCTCAAGAACGGTGGCTATGGCTGGGACCTCGCCGACCCCACCTACGGTGGGACCGGTGCCGGAGGGACGAAGACGGTCTACATGCAGTTCTTCGACTTGTTCGAGCGCCCGGGGCCCGTCACCACCGACTCGATCGTCGTCGAGCCTGGAGTCACGCCGGTGATCGTGCGCATCGCCGCGACGGAGAACCCGGCGGACGTCGGTGGGCTCGTGGGCGTGCGCGCGACCGTCGAAGCTGCTGACGGCGCGAATCTTCGAGACGGGTACTTCACGCTGGGCGGTTGTGACGACGGGACGCCACAGCATCCCGGCCGCGGACCGCGTGTGACCCTCGAATGCTGGACCCGCAAACTCCCGGCCGGGACCCACCGTTTCTCGGCGTCCTTTCAAGGATCCAGCGAGCTCGAGGACAGCCTGAAGTCGATCGACGTCACGGTTGGCCCGTCGGTCGACCCCTCACCGCCGCGCATCTCGATCAACCAGCAGGGACCCATCGACGACGGGGATCCGACCGAGACCTTCAGCATCCATTCGTGGGAAGCGGTGGTCTTCCAGTGCCGACTGGATGACGCGGCGTGGGAGCCCTGTGGGCCAGACTGGACGGTCGATCGACCTGTGCCCGGTGTCCATGTCGTCCAGGCGCGCGGGCGCGATCAGGCTGGCACCTGGAGCGTGGTACCTGGCGTCTTACTGTGGCGCCTCGGGCCGCCGCCTCTCGGCGGCTTCTCCGTCGATGACACCAACATCCGCGCCGGGTTCCCGACGCGCTTCTCGGTGCTGTCGTTGACGATCGATCCGCCGCCCTTCTCGCCCACCGCCGTGCGCATTTCGTCGTCGCGCGAGGTCGACGAACAGGGCCGGCTCGTGAGGGCCATCCAACTTGACGACCCGGCCCGCACCACGATCGATTGGGACCTCAAGGACAGCGCGACGGGCGGCTACGCCGGCGACGGCTATCGCTACCTCGGCGTCCAATGGCAGCGCCCGGACGGCACGTGGGAGATCCCGTGGACGGGGAAGATCCTGCTGGACCAGACGTTGCCGACGCTCGAGATCGTCCTCAACGGCAACGCGCCGTTCGTCGCAGAGGACGAGGTGATGATCCTCGCCAAGAGCACAGAGTCGGACACCATCCGGGTCGAATACTCGACCGATCGCAGCAGGCTCGAAGGCGACTCGCCTGGCGGTACGGTCGGCGACGGACTCCACTGGAAGGTGGGCGACACCGCGCCGGGGACTGTCTCGACCCACACGATCTACGGCCGCGCGAGGGACCTCGCCGGCAATCTCAGCCGCATCGCCAGCGCCACGATCACGATCGACCGGACGTCGCCCGAAGGGCGGCTGCTCGCCCCGGCGTTCGTCGTTGGGAGCCGCGTATCGAGCGACGGCATCAAGGTGGTCGTCGGGGGTACGGCCAAGGACACGGGCAGCGGTGTCTCTCGGACCTCGCTCCAGGAGGCGGTCGGCTCCATGGCGTTCGCGGCCGTGTCAACGGCGACCGGCTCGAAGGTCAAGGTGTCGAGGTCGCTTGGCACCGACGAGTCCCGTGCCTACCGCGTCCGAGCGTCGGACCGGGTCGGGCACATCGGTCCATGGCGGCTCGGACCGGCGCTGAGACCGGCTGTCCGCGACGAGCAGACGTCATCGATCGTGTACGGATCCGGCTGGAAGAGGGTGAAGGCGCACCCGACGGTCGGCTCGACGGTCATGCGCTCGCCCAAGGAGGGCGCCCGTCTCGATTTCCGGTTCACCGGTCGCGCCGTCGCCCTCGTCGCGCCGATGCGCTCGTCGTTGGGACGCGCCAAGGTATATCTCGATGGCGAGTACGTAACCACCGTGGATCTTCGTTCCAGCTCGGCGAAGACACAGCGCGTCGTGTTCGCCGATCGGTGGAGCAGTTCCGGGAACCATCGGCTGACGGTCAAGGTGGTCGGCACCGGCCGACCGTTCGTCGTAGATGCCTTCGTGGTCCTCCCGTAGCCGCCCGGGTGTCGAGCGCGACCGAGAACGACGCTCCGGATCAGAACCTTGGTTTAGAAGGGTCGCCCGGTGGGGCGCGGCCGCCGTCGAGCAGGTCGCGGTCGCCGAGGGGTTCGCCAAGGTCAACGCGGACTCGAGTCGATGGATTTGACTGGCAAGTCTGGGCCCCGCCTCGAGGTCGGTGGCGAAGGTCACCAGCACCTGGTCAGCCGTCAGGATGACCTCCGGGCGACGATCCGCCCGTCCGCGGGCTCGCCGCTGTTGCAGTTCACCTGGGTGACGAGCGCATCGAAGACCTGAGTCGTCGCATCGGGTCGCGGGAGCGCCGGGTCGAACGCCCATTCGGCTGGCCCAAGCCCCGGGTCGACCGTGATCTGCGGATGGTACTCGCCCCCGCCAAGCAGGACGACCAGCGCGATGACCAAGGCAGCGAGAAGACCTCGGTTCGGGAGATCATGTCGTGCCTCGCATCGACCGGCCCACCGTCCTGTGCTTAGCGCCCGATCACGAAGGCGTCGACATCGATGCGGGGACGGCCGGAGACCGCGAGGTTGCGGATCTCGACCGTATGAGTGCCGGGGCTCAGCCATCGGATCGAGTACACGATGACCTTTGACAGGCCCTTGGCCCGATACGTATCGACCTCGGCCACGAAGACGCCGTCGACCCAGACGTCAGCGCGGCCGCGACTCGACGACCGCGGGGCGACCCAGGCAAAGCTCTGTCCGGTGAACGTGATCCTGGCCTTCCCTGCCGCGCTCTTCGAATACTTGGTCTTGCCGCCAGATGCGCTGGAGCTCGTCGACGACTTCCAGGTTCCTGAGTAGACGATCCGCGAACTGCCCTCCTGGTATCGCGAGAGCTTGATCGGCAAACCTTGTTTCCAGCTACTGACATGCCCGGAGCGGTCATATCCGCGAACGCGGAATTCATACGTTCGGCCTCTCGACAGATTGCGAGTGGCGGAGCGTCCGGTCAGTGTCGAGCTGACCGTGGACCAGCTGCCGCCGTCCGTTCGCTGCTGGAGCTGGTAGTGATCGATTCCCGATTGGGAATCGCCGCCGGCCCAGGAGATCGTCGACGGGATCGTCGAACTGATCACGGCGTTGGTCTTTCCCTTGACCGTGGGAGCGCCCACAGTCGGCGCCACATCATCTGGCGCGCGGACGTACGCATCGGAGGTCGAACCGAGCGTCGGGTCGTTGTACACCAGCCCGTAGGCGACGTGAAGCCCATCGTTCTCGTCGATCTCGGCAAACGGGAAGCTGACGTTCGCGGTCAACATCGTCGTGTTCGACCAGGTCGATCCATTCCTATCGGCGCGGCGGAGGCTCGCGGAGCCCGGTGTGAAGATGATCACCGGTCCGCTCGGACCCCTCACGATCGAACTTGAGGCGTTCCCGGTGTAGACGTCCTGGGTGACCCACTCATCGTTGACCTTGCCGACGTACCGGATGCGTCCACTGTCGTTCGTCGTCAACTCGAGGCCGGCTTCGGTCGTGAAGATGGCGTCCACGCCGCCCACGGCGCTGGAGATCGGCTCGACGACCCAGCCATCAGCACCATCCGGTGTCATGTCAACGACGCAGCCGCCGTCGACGACGCACGGCGCACCGATCGGAGACGTTGGATAGCTGCCCGCGATGACCACGTGGGGGACGCCGGCATCGTCCACGACCAGGTCCCATTGGCCGTCGCCAAAAGTCGTCGGCTTGGTCGCCGCAACGACGCCGATCGGGTCCGACCAGGCCCCATCGACTGGCTTCGTGCGGTAAGCCACGCCTGTTGCGCCGCCAGTCGCGAGGTGCGCCGTGCCGTCCGGTCCATACACCAGGCGGACGGCCTTTGGACTCGAGCCCGTCGCCGGATGGACGACATCCTCGCTCCAGACTCCGTCGTGCCAGGTTTCCACCGCGATCAGACCCGAGTACTCCGACCGGAGCACGACGACCGTGTCACCGTCTGCGTTGATGGTGAGGTCGCCCGCTCCCGCCGGGAAGGTCTTGGTGTTCCACGCCCCGTCCTGATCCCAGGCGAACACCGCGCCGGTGGCACCTATCGTATCCGCCAGGACCTGCTGCGATCCATCTGCCCCGAGTTGGAAGTCGCGCACGTACACGTGGACGGCAGCCTTGGCTGAATACAAGGTCGCGGCCGCCGACGCCGGCACGACGCCAATGGCGACCACGGTCATGGCCGCCACCGTCGACCACGCGACGACGTTGCGAGCACGATTCCGTCCCATCGTTCCCCCTCACTCGGTTCGGGGCGCATCGTATCCTGATGAACGGCCATCGACTAGACCGTTGTCAGGACCCCGATGACCGCGAGCAACAGCCGGATGACCAGACCGGTGGCTATATTCCCGTCATGACCATCCCCGCCATCATCTCACTGGGCTCGACGTTGAATTTCGAGGTGCGTGGTCTTCGGCGGGAGCCCTCGTACTTCACTTCCTTCTACCTCTACTCCGCGACGCGAAGGGTCCCGCACGCCGTGCGTGCGCGCACGTGGCCGAGGATCACCCGCTTCGATGACCGCTGGCCCTGGATCGTGAAGAGCGTCGTTCCCCGCTTCCGGAAGTTCGATGCCGACGCGCGCTTGGTCGACGCCAGCCTGCGCCGGATCGTGGCCGAAGCACGCGCCTACACGTCGCACGCCTGCGTCCCGCCGCCGTCGCCGCAGGCGGACGCGCTCGCTACCTAGCCACCTACTCGCAGCCGAGACCGTCGCCGTCGCGATCGAGATCGAACTCGTCGTACCCGACGACTCGGACCGTCACGTAGACGTAGTACGGACCATCGCCAATGACCGGCCGCCGTTGCCGATCGAGGGCCCGGTGACACTTCGCCTTCGAGTCCGACCCCAACATGGCATCGAGATCCCTTCGGCCGACGCCTTCCTCGGCGGGACCATCCAAGCCTCGTCGAGCATGGGGTGCTGGCCTCTTCGTCGGTCGTCTGGGAAGTCGAGTATCTGCGGTCCGCCGAGGCGGCGACCCACGACGACCTGTCGATCTCGGAGATGACCGAGGAGCAAGTCGAGGCGTACTCGACCGCGTCGCCCGAGTTGAGCATCGAGTACCTCGAGGAGCTGCTCAGGAACGTACGCGGGGCTGCACAAGACATCGACGCTCTCGACGATCGAGGCGACTAGACACCCCACCAGTTCGAGCCGGCAAAGTCGTCCCCCGGAGTGCGAGGACGTTCCCCAAATCGATTCGGCGCGAACGTCCGCTCGCCTTTGCGGCCGCTCGTTGATGTCACGTCAGTCCAGCTCTGGCGGACAAGATCAACTCGACCGGCCACACCCCAGCCAATAGCAGTGACTCAGCTTGAGCGAGGCCCGTGTACGTGCATTCCGGGAACCGGGTGCCCAAGTGCCGCCATCGTCCGCTCCGCAACGCACTCAGCGTCAGTTGGATGTGCCGCGACGATCTTGATCAGGTCGAGGAACCGGGCGCGATCGTCGGCACGCCGATGGCGGCGAGCCACCGAATCGAAGCGCCGGATCAGTCGGTCCGCGAATCTCATCCTCGCCTCGGCGTCCGGGGGAATCGCCGGACAACCCTCATGGGCGAGCTGGTCCAACGCGGCCGCGACTCGGTCTCGCCGCTCTACGTCAACACGTCCGCTCTTGCTCATCCGCGCAGCCTACTCCCCGTCGGAAAGGCGAGTCCGTGTCACAGCCACGCACGAATGGGCTGTCACGGCCCTTACCCCACCAACTGACCCCGCGTCCGAAGGGCTTGACAGCCCTGCGTATCCTTCCCTTCCCTGTGCCGTTGCGGCCGCGGGTGCGGGCACCATCTATCTCTCGAGCGAGGAACCAATGACCGACGTGATCAAGCGAACCGACGCGATCGACCTCGTCGCCGAACTGGCGACGTCGGGTTGGTTGGCCGTGTCCGCGTTCCCACGCAGTCATCGGCCGGAGTCCGATCGGAGATCCAGACAGGGATAGCCCTATCCCTCGCCCTGGCGATCTTCGACCGGCTCCTCATCGGAGGGGCCGGTTTCATTTTGTCCTCGACTCGTGACATCGAGTCGACACCAAGTCCACAGGAAAGGAGGTGATCACATCATGGCCATCGAGACAGCATTCGTACGGATCGGGGCTCGAGTTCGAGTCCGCTCGATCGCGGCGAATACACCCGTCCGCAGCCGCGAGCGCTGGCCCACGGGTCCTGAGCGATCACGGCCTGTCGCGATCGACGTTCTGCGAGATCGTCGCGGCGAGTACTTCGACATCGGCGTCCGCCCGGACGTCGACGTGGACGTCCTTCAGGCCGAGGCACGCACGCGGCATCTGCTCCTGCTGACTCGGGTCGACGGCGACAAGGCGCGCTTCCTGTGCGGCCACGACGAGCGTCATTGGTTCGTCGCGGCGATCCCGGAGTCCCGACCCGTGTCGACGGTCCGTGCCGCCAAGGACGCGCTGCGCCCGGAGGCGGTCGATGGAGCGTCATTCGTCCGCCAGGGCGAGTGGTTCTTCGTTCCGTTCCCGGCGTTCGCGCCGAGCCGGTTCGAGCCGATCCGCCGTTGGGAGCCGATGGTCCGCTCGGGTGGGAGCACCCCGCACTTGGCGGCCGAGGCCGTTCGATCGGGTGGGACCACGGTCTACCTGCCGCAGATCCCGCTGGACGGGATGACTCGCCGTCAGCGTGAGGCGCTCGATGAGCGGTTCGCGCGTGGCGTGACGGAGGCCCGACTGTCGGAACTGCGTCGGCAGCATCCGCGGTGGCGCTGGACATCGATGCTTCGGGATCCGGAGCTCTACGTCCGAGGTGCCATTCGACATCCCGATCACGCGACCGTCACGCTCCCGGGCTGGCATCGCGTGTACCTGAACACCGAGTCGCAGGCCAAGGCGATGGCCCACGTCGTCTTCCTGGACTAGGTGCCATCCATCACCAAGCGGCTCGATGCCGCTACCAGCACGGTGGCCGGAGGTCCAGCAGCCATGTCAACGAAGCCGAAGCAGCCGATTACCGCCGTGACCGACATCGGGTCTGCCACCCTGCCCTGGGTCCGCAAGCCCGGCAACGTCCC
Organism: uncultured Bifidobacteriaceae bacterium; assembly: GCA_964544295.1. GTDB lineage: Bacteria > Actinomycetota > Acidimicrobiia > IMCC26256 > JAENVU01 > JAENVU01. Next base: position 1,992 of record CAZJBJ010000137.1, on the reverse strand, counting down.
GATCAAGTCGTGGGCGGTGCCGCTGAAAGGCTCTGCCCTCGAGCAGGCGACGAATCTGTCAAACCTGCCGTTCGCGATCCACAGCACGACGATCACGGGACCTGCGTCGCGGTGTACCAGACGTCGACGGCGTAGCGCACACGCGGGGGATCGGATCCCACGGCTCCGTCATCGCGGACAGCCTATCGAGTCGCGATCCTGCCGACTCGACGGGCATCGCCACGGGACACCGATCCGTATCGGCCCGGCGTCGTCCCGAGGAAGCGCTTGAAGGCACGGGTCAGATGGGCCTGGTCGAAGAACCCGAGGTCTGCCGAGACCGTCGCCGGCGGTTCGCCCGCCAGGAGGCGGTCCCGGGCGAGGTCGAGCCGGCGGCCGACGACGTAGGCGTGCGGCGGGATGCCGAAGTTGCGCGTGAACGTCCGGGCTAGCACGGACTCGCTGGCGCCAAGATCGATCGCGGCGTCGCGCATCGTGATCGACTCGGTCAGCCGGTCGTCGAGGAAGGCGCGCAGGGCCTCCGCAAGGTCGCGGGGCGGGCGTGCCAGGTCCGACGCGGCTGGGGCACCCGGCCCCGCCACGACGCCCGCCGGAGCGTCGGTTGCCCCTGATCCGGCGGGCAGCAGCGCCCGGATCCGCTCGACCACGAACGCGAGCCGGGTCTCCGCTTCGAGTGCGTCGTCCGCACACTCGAGGGAGGCGTGCAACCGGTCGACCGCGCCTCGCAGCCGCGCATCGGGGAGCACCGGACCATCCACCGCCCGACCGATCCGAGCGTCGCCCAGGACGTCCGGCTCGAGGTAGATGACGCGCTTGCGGTACCCGCTCGACGTCGCCGCACGACCGTCATGCGTGACCCACGGGGGCAGGACCGACACGAAGGCCGGCGTCGCCGACCGGGTCCGTCGGTCCAGGTCGTACCGCACGCCGCCGGCATCGACGATGAACAGCGTCCACGCGTCGTGGGTATGCGGCGGGTACGCATGGTCCGTGAACCGCGCGTGAAGGACTTCGCGGATCCCGGGCACGGCCGGCTTCCAGGCACGAACGGTCGCCGCGGGCGCGTCGGTCGACATCGGCAGGATCGTACAAGACGATCGAGCGCCCGCCGACTAGGTTCTGCGCGTGGACGCATCGCTCGGCCTCGCTGGTCTCGTCGCCTTCGCCTTCGTGAGTTCCGTCACACCCGGGCCCAACAACGTCCTGTTGTGGGCGTCCGGCACGCGCTTCGGGTTGCGGCGGTCGACGCCCCACGTCCTCGGCACGGCGCTCGGGATCGGCGGGATGGCGCTGGCGGTCGCGGCTGGTCTGGGCACCATGTTGGAGGTGGTCCCCGAACTGGCGACCCTGATGCGGATCGGCGGGTCCATCTACCTCGCCTGGCTCGCGTGGCGGATCGCGCGGTCCGGTGAGGTGGGACAGGTGGACGTGCATCGGCCGATGGGGATCGTCGCCGCGGCCGCCTTCCAGTTCGCGAACCCAAAGGCGTGGATCTTCGCGCTCGGCGCGGTCTCCACGTTTCGGCCGGCCGATCAGCCGGGGTTCGCCGGCGCCATCGTCGTGGCGGTCGTGATGATGCTCGTCATCGTCCCGGCCGCCGCGCTATGGGCGGGCGCCGGGGGCGTCATCGGTGGCCTGCTCCGCGGCCCGCGCGCCCGACGAGCCACGAACCTGGCGCTCGCCGGCCTCGTGCTGCTCACGATCGCGACCGTCTGGCTGTGAGGCCGCGATCGAACGACATGACGGGGGAGGACCGGGTTCACCGATCCTCCTCGTCGCTCGCCTACGCCTCGAGGCGCGGCGCAGGGGTCAGCCCGTAGCGCTCGATGACGTCCGGCAGCCACGCCGGGTCGTGGAAGGTGTGCGAGTAGCGCGCGGCCGTCGCCACGATGGCGGCCGGGTCGGCGGCGCCGGCGTTCGTCATGTCGACCAGCTCGTGGAAGAAGTCCTCGAACCCTGGCGGGTTGATGACCTCGATCATCCGGGCCGGCG